>NZ_JAMYLH010000040.1:0-45680 GCF_040317925.1 Mesorhizobium sp. M1348
CGAGTTCAGTCATTCCTCGACAATATGCGCGATCTGTCAAACGACGCAACGATCGCTTTTCACCCATCTCCCTCATTCCCATTTATGGGTTCACGACCTAGAACCTCGTGGCCAAAAGCGTCTTCCATGATGCCCCTAAAGCTGAGGTCACGAAGAAAATAATCGTGTGACGGTCTATCCAGTCCCATGGAACTCCACAGTCTCCACGTGTGTGCTTTTAACTCCTTGTAATTCGTAAATTTTCTCATCTCGGGGGTGAGGCGCGTGGGCAGATCAGCGTAGCCGGTCTCTTCTCTCCACTCCTCAGCCGCGTTGCGAAAATCCTCAAAAATCCGGACGGTTTCTGGATCCGCGGGTTCCTTGGAAAAGTAGGAAATCCGCTTTTGAGAAATCATCTCGCATAGCTCCTCGACCGAATGGCCTGATCGTTCAGCCCAATCCTCCGTGGCCAACATCCATGGTGAACTGTATGTGAGCCCGGCAAAGGCCCCAGCCTTCCGATCGAAATCGCGGACAATTCGCGCATAGACTTCGCGAATGCCCTGCTTCGGGTCACGAAAAGGATATGGCGGTTCATTCATCGCAGCCGTCTGGTCCTTACTTCTCCGAAACCCCAGCCTCGGCAAAACTTGCCATGCGGGCATGGCACTCCAATGCCGAGCGGACCATGTTGACCGCCAGGCAGGCGCCGGAGCCTTCGCCGAGACGCATGCCGAGATCGAGCAGGGGCGGCAGGCCGAGCGCCTCCAACAGGCGGCGATGGCCCGATTCGGCCGAGACATGGGCTGCCAGTGTGTGCGCGAGGCCGGCCGGATGCAATCTCGCCAATGGTGCCGCGGCGGCGGTGCAGACGAAGCCGTCGAGCAGCACCGGCACGCCGAGATGGCGCGCCGCCAGTGTTGCGCCCAAGATCGCCGCAAGCTCGCGCCCGCCGAGGGCTGCCGCTATCTTCAGGGGGTCGGCTAGCGCCGGGGCGTGGCGCTTCAGGCCGGCCTCGATGGCGACGATCTTGCGCACGAGGCCGGCGTCGTCGACGCCGGTGCCACGCCCTGTCCATCGCTCCGCGCCGCCGCCGAACAGCGCGGTTGAGATGGCCGCCGCCGGCGTGGTGTTGCCGATGCCCATTTCGCCGAAGCAGACAAGGTCGAGATCCCTGCTGATCGCGTCGTAGCCTGCCGAGACGGCGGCGAGGAAGGCTTCGTCGTCCATCGCCGGCTCTTGCGTGAAGTCGCCGGTCGGACGGTCGAGGTCGAGCGGGATGACGTCGAGTTCGGCGCCGGCGATGCGGGCAAGCTGGTTGATGGCGGCGCCGCCGCCGGCGAAATTTGCCACCATCTGCACTGTGACCTCCGAGGGGAAGGCCGACACGCCTTGCGCGGTAACGCCGTGATTGCCGGCAAAGACGAAGACCTTGACGCGGTCGAGCTTTGGCATGTCGCGGCCCTGCCAGCGCGCCAGCCAGGCGGCTATTGTCTCCAGCCGGCCGAGGCTGCCTTGCGGCTTGGTCAGCGTGTCCTGGCGGCGGGCGACGGCATTTGCCGCGGTGTCGCTGCCGTTGGGCAGATCGAGGCAGGCGGCGCGTAGTTCATCGAACGATTTGAAAGGCATGGGGGCAAATTCTCCAAAACAGAGTCAGGATAGGGAAACGGAAGCGGCGAGCAGGATTGCGATCTCGCCCAGCTGCTGGAGGGCGCCGACGGTGTCGCCGGTCTGGCCGCCGATCTGGTTGATGCACAGCGCGCGGAAGGCGGCAAACAAGAGCGCAAGCAGGATGAGCGCGAAGATGGCAGCGCTGACCCCAAGCGCCAACAGCGCGATCGCACCGAGCACAGCACCGGCTGTAGCGGTTTCGGCCGTGACTGTGCCTGCTTCGGCCGAGAGGCCGTCGCTGCGAGCCGGCGGTAGCAGGTGCATGAAGGCGCCGAGCAGGCCGCGCGAAGCCGCTTGCGCGGCAATGAGGGCCCAGAAGACATGAGCCGGGCCGGCGAATCCAGAGAGCACGCTCCAGCGGATCAGCAGCGAGATGCCGAGCGCGCAGGCGCCGTAGGCACCGATGCGGCTGTCGCGCATGATCTCCAGTTTCCTGTCGCGCGTCTTGCCGCCGCCAAAGCCGTCGGCGACATCCGAAAGCCCGTCTTCATGCAGGCAGCCGGTGGCAAGCAAGATTGTGGCAAGGGTCAACGCTGCAGCAGGACCCTCGGCAAGGCCGAGCCTCGTTCCGACGGCGTAGACCAGCGCACCGGCCAGAGCGACGGCGAGACCGGCAACGGGTGCTGCCCAGATCGCAGCGGCAAGGCTGCGGCCACGGAAGTCGGCTCTCGACAGCGGCAGCCGGGTGAAAAAGACGAGGCAAAGCGCGATGTCGTCGAGAAACTGCCGTTGCGAGGGGATCTGGAGTTTGAGCATGACCTATTCCGAAAACCGGCTACCACTTTTCGCTAACGCGGACCTTCGGTTCGGGATCATGCTCTCGCCCCTCGCAATGGCATGGAAGAAGGTTCCGCTGACATTGCCGCGCCGGTAGCCCGAAGCGCCGAGAGGATTGCCTTGTCCGTCGGCGAGATCGGCCAGCGGCTCGTCATTGCCGGTCGCAACCATCTGCGCGTAGTGGAATTCATGGCCGCGGATCAGCGTGCCTTGGCTGCCGAGCGGACACCCGGACCGCAGCCGTGCCTCGCGGTAGCCGAGGTTCATCTTGCGCTTGGCGAAACTGGTCGAATGGCCTAGCAGGCCGAGCATCCGATGCGTCTCGCCCGACGCGTCCTCGAGCGCCTCGCCGAGCACCATGAAGCCGCCGCACTCGCCATGCACCGGTCGCGTGGCGGCGAACCTCGCCATGCCCGCCCTGAAATTCACGGCGGCGGCGAGGCGGCCGGCATGAAGTTCGGGATAGCCGCCGGGCAGCCAGCAGACATCGCAATTGTCGCCAGGCGCTTCATCGGCGAGCGGCGAGAATGGGACAATCTCGGCGCCGGCCTTGCGCCAATGCGCGGCGACATGCGGATAGAGGAAGGTAAAGGCCGCGTCCTCGGCCAGCGCAATGCGCTGGCCTGGCGGCGGCAGCGCGTCGCCGAAGTTGCCGGGCGCTGGCGTGAAAGGGGCCGCCAGCGCCATGATCGCGTCGAGGTCGAGCGAGCGCTCGACCATGTCGGCCAGCCTATCGAGATGCGCCATCAGATTCTCATATTCGCCGGCCTGGACGAGGCCGAGATGACGCTCGGGCAGGTTGAGCGAGGGATCGCGCAGGATGGCGCCGACGACAGGCAGGCCGAGTGCTTCGATGGCATCGCCACAAAGCCGGCGGTGGCGCTCGCTGC
Source organism: Mesorhizobium sp. M1348 (assembly GCF_040317925.1). Classification (NCBI taxonomy): domain Bacteria; kingdom Pseudomonadati; phylum Pseudomonadota; class Alphaproteobacteria; order Hyphomicrobiales; family Phyllobacteriaceae; genus Mesorhizobium; species Mesorhizobium sp. M1348. Next base: position 3,318 of record NZ_JAMYLH010000040.1, read on the forward strand.
CCAGCCGGTTGAGCACGATACCGGCCATGCGCACATCCGGATCGTAGGTGGCAAATCCCTTGGTGACGGCCGCTGCCGTGGTCGATTGACCGGAGACATCGAGCACAAGTAGCACCGGCAGGCCGTAGAGCCGGGCAAGGTCGGCAGCCGAGCCGGAACGGCCTGGAGCAGCCGGGATCCCGTCGAACAGGCCCATGGCGCTTTCGAGGAAGATAAAATCGGCACCTTCGGTCGCTTCGCCGGCCAGCGCGTTGAGCAGGGCGGGCGGCATTGCCCAGCTGTCGAGATTGATGCCGGACAAGCCCGTGGCGGCGGTGTGGAAGCCGGGATCGATATAGTCCGGGCCGGATTTGGCGCCGCGCACTTTCAGGCCGCGCCGGGCAAGCGCGCGCAAAATGCCGATGGTGACGCTGGTCTTGCCCGAGCCCGAGCGCGGCGCGCCGATGATGATGGCGCGGGTCATGCCTCACCCGCCAGTGCCGCGCGCATCCCGACGATGCCGCCAACGACGATCAGCGCCGGCGAGGTCAGACCGGCTGCGGCCGTTTCTTCGGCAATGGTAGCGAGCGTGGCGACGACGATCCGTTCCTGCGGCGTCGTTGCGGCAACGATGACGGCGGCGGGCGTCGAAGATGGCAGGCCGCCCTCGAGCAGCGAAGCGACGATCAGCGGCAGATTGGCCATGCCCATATAGATGACCACCGGCTGGCCGGTGCGGGCGATGGCGGCCCAGTCGAGATCGTCATCGGTGCCGGCGGCGTGACCGGTTGCCAGGATCAGCGCCTTGTTGATGCCGCGCATGGTGCCGGGAATGCCGGTTGCGGCCAGCGCGCTGAGGCTGGACGTCAGGCCGGGCAGGATGCGGAACGGGATAGTTTCCCCGGCCAGCGCCAGCGCCTCTTCGCCGCCACGCCCGAATATATAGGGGTCGCCGCCCTTCAGCCTGACGACGCGCCGGCCCTCGCGCGCCAGCCGGACCAGCAGAGCGGTGATGTCGTCCTGCTTCATCGACGGCTTGCCGCCGCGCTTGCCGGCGTAGAACAGCTCCGCGCCCTCCGCGACGGCGACGACTTCCGGCGAGACCAGCGCGTCATAAACCAGCGCATCGCACTGTCCGAGGGCGGCCAGCACTTCCAGCGTCAGGCAGCCGGGATCGCCAGGGCCGGCGCCGGCCAACCAGACATGCCCGGGCTCAAGCTGGCGCGGCTTGAAGTTCAGCCGGGTGAGCGCCTGCTCGACTGTAGTGTTTCTATTGCTGCCGCTCACAATCCGTCCCGTCCGCGAAAGCGCCGCTGGTAGTGCGCGTCGTAAAGTGAACTTTCGCTAAAATCTTCCGCCGCCAGCGAGCGGCCGACGAAGATGATCGCCGTGCGTTCCATTGGATCGGCGCCTAGCTGCGCCTCAATGGTGGCCAGCGTGCCTGTCAGCACGCGCTCGTCCGGCCAGGAGGCGCGGAAGACAACGGCGACCGGACAGTCAACGCCGTAGTAGGGCGTCAGCTCTGCGACGACGCGGTCGATGGCGTGGATGGCGAGATGGATGGCCAGCGTGGCGCCGGTGCGGCCGAAGCCGGCCAGCGTTTCGCCGGGCGGCATCTTTGACGCGCGGCCGGAGATGCGGGTCAGCACCAGGCTTTGCGCGACTTCCGGAATGGTCAGCTCGCGGCGCAGCGCGGCGGCCGCGGCGGCAAAAGACGGCACGCCTGGCGTCAGCGTGTAAGGGATGCCGTGCTTTTCCAGCCGGCGGATCTGTTCGGCAACGGCGCTCCACACCGAAAGGTCGCCGGAATGCAGGCGAGCGACGTCATGGCCGGCCGCGTGGGCGGCCAGATATTCGGCCTCGATCTCGTCGAGCGACATCGGCGCGGTGTCGATCAACCGCGTCCCGGGCGCGCAGTGCTGCAACAGCTCCGGCGCGACGATCGATCCGGCATAGAGGCAGACGGGACAACTGCCGAGCAGGCGGCTGCCGCGCAAGGTGATGAGGTCGGCAGCACCTGGACCGGCGCCGATGAAATGGACGGTCATGCCGCATCTCCGCTGATGGCGATGGCGCAGGTGACAGCACCGAGCACGGTGCGCGGCCCGAGCAGTTTTGCGCCTTTGCCGGCGGCGGCAAGCGCCGAGGCTTCGGAAACAGACGGCGTGCCGGCATGCTCCTGCGATAGGTCGGAGTGGCTGGTCGTAGACGCAGCTTTGAGTTCGGCCTGCTCGACAACGATTACCGGAAGGCGGAGTTCGCGTCCGGCGGCGAAGATTGCCGCTTCATCCTGCTTGAGAGACGCGGTCGCGAGGGCCGAAAGCGCGGGCAGGGCAAGCCCGTGCGCTTCCAGGGCGGTTTCTACCGCAGCAAGCACGTCCCGCGCGCTGACGCCTTTGCGGCTGCCGATGCCCGCGACCATCATGGCTTGACCCAGCTCCATTGGGTGACCGGCATAGCTGGCCGCCACGCCTGCATTGAACCGACCGGCGAAGCACGGGATACCGCGATGCGGGTGAGCTCGCCGCCGAACGCAGTCTGACGGGAAAGCAGCAGCGCCTCCATCTCCAGCGTCACCGCGTTGGCGACGAGGCGGCCGCCGACAGGTAAGGCATCGAGGGCTCTTTCCAGCACGCCGGCATCGCTGCCGCCGCCGCCGATGAAGATCGCGGCCGGCGTTTCCAGTCCGGCAAGAGCTTGCGGTGCCGAACCTTCGACGACGGCGAGACCGGGAACGCCGCAGGCCGCGGCGTTGCGTCCGATGCGCGCGGCGCGGGCCGGATCGACCTCAATGGCGATGGCGCGCATGGAAGGATGGGCCAGCATCCATTCGATACCGATGGAGCCCGACCCGGCGCCGATGTCCCACAGCAGTTCGCCGCGCCTTGGCGCGAGAGCGGACAGGGTGACGGCGCGCACTTCGCGCTTTGTGATCTGGCCGTCATGCTCGAACAAATGATCGGCAAGTCCCGCTGTCAGCGGCAGGATGCGTGCTTGCGGAGTCGATTCAACTTCGATCGCGAGCACGTTGAGCGGATTGATCTTTGCGAGGTCGAAGGTGCCGGCGCTCGCTGAGCGCAGCCTTTCGTTCGAGCCGCCGAGCGCCTCCAGAACGGTCAGCTGCGAGGCGCCGAAGCCGAGCTCTGTCAGCAGACCGGCAATCGCTCCCGGTGCATCGCTGTCCGAGGTCAGTGCGAGAATGCGGGTGCAAGGATGCAGCAACGGCCGGATCAGGTCGAGCGAGCGGCCATGCAACGAAATGGTCTCGACGTCCTGCAGCGCCCAGCCCAGGCGTGAGGCGGCCAGCGAAAAGGCCGAGGGCGCGGGGATCACCCGCATATCCTCTGCCGCGACCTTGCGGGCGAGGGTGACGCCGACACCGTGGTAGAAGGGATCGCCGGAGGCCAGCACGCAGACGCGTCTGCCGGAGAGCGCCAGCACGTCGCGCAGCTCGGCATCGAAAGGCGTCGGCCAGGCGCGCGCTTCACCTTTGGCGAGCGACGCGACGAGGGCAAGGTGGCGCTTGCCGCCGAAGACGAATTCGGCCTCCGCGATCAACCGCTTGGCCTCGTCGCCGAGACCCGCTACACCGTCCTCGCCGATGCCGATGATCGTGAGCCACTTTGAGGTGAGCTTGGCGCCGCGCGGACCTTCAGCAGGCATGATGACCTACCGCATTCTGATCCTCGGCGGAACCACCGAAGCCCGGCAATTGGCCGGAAAGCTGGCCGTGCGCGCGGATATTTCGGTCATGCTGTCGCTGGCCGGCCGCACCGAAAGCCCGGTCGCGCAAGGGGTGCCGGTGCGGGTCGGCGGCTTCGGCGGTGCCGACGGGCTGTCGGCATATCTCCGCCAGAACCAGATCGACCTGCTGATTGACGCCACGCATCCCTATGCGGCGCAAATCTCCGCCAATGCTGCGGAAGCGGCGCGCATGACCGGCGTGACTATCGTTGCGCTCAGGCGTCCGGGCTGGGACCCAGCCGAAGGTGACCACTGGATGTTGGTCGATAGTGTTAACAGCGCGGTGACGGCTCTGGGATCGGTGCCGCGCCGCGTGTTCCTGGCGCTCGGGCGGCAGGAGGTCGCCGCCTTCGAGGCAGCTCCCCAGCATCATTATCTCATCCGCAGTGTCGACCCGGTCGAGCCCAGGCTCGCTGTGCCCGACGCGACCTATCTCTTGGCGCGCGGGCCGTTTCATGAGGTCGATGAGCGCGCGCTGCTCGAAAGCCGTGGCATCGAAGTCGTTGTTTCCAAAAACAGCGGCGGCGAGGCGACCTACGGCAAGATCGCGGCGGCGCGAGCGCTGGGAATCGAGGTTGTGATGATCCGCAGGCCGGCGCTGCCGGACGTCGCGTCGACCGAAACGATCGAATCTCTTGCCGCGATGGTCGATCATTTTCTGGTCAGTCATGTTCTTGGGCCCGCTGCCGAACGCGGCGTGTAGACCAGCGCCGCCTTGTCACCCCGCTTGATGATCCTGGTTTCAGACGAGCCGATGATGATGCAGCTCGCCATGTCGGCCTTCTCGGCATCGGCGTCGGCCAGTAGAAAAACCTCGATGCGCTCGTCAGGGCGGCCGGCGGCACGGCCAAAGATCACCGGCGTGGTGCCGGGCAGGATCGCCGACAGGCATTCGAAGGCGCGGCCAAGCTGCCAGGGACGTGCCTTGCTGATCGGATTGTAGAGCGCGATGACGAAGCCGGCGCCCGCCGCAGCAAGCAGGCGTAGCTCGATCAGGTCCCACGGCTTCAGATTGTCGGACAGCGAGATGGCGCAGAAATCATGGCCGAGCGGCGCGCCGATGCGGGCGGCGACGGCGAGCATGGCGGTGATGCCGGGCACGATAGAGATGTCGACCGCGCGCCATTCGAGTGGGCCCGCCTCTATCGCCTCGCAGACGGCTGCCGCCATGGCGAAGACGCCGGGATCGCCGCCGGATACGACGGCGACATCGTGGCCTTCCGCGGCCTTCAGCAGCGCGTCCCTGGAGCGGGCGAGTTCCTCGCGATTGTCGGAGGCGATGCGGGTCTGGTCCGCGCGCAGGTCGAGCCGGTCGAGATAAGGCTTGTAGCCGTAGAAGAATTTCGCCTCGGCAACGGCGCGGCTGGCTTCCGGCGTCACCTGGTCGGCGTTGCCTGGCCCCAGGCCGATGACGGTCAGGCGGCCGCTCATGCTTCGGCTCTCAATGCATTTGGCCGGCCCGACCAGCCGGCCACCAGCACGATGGCGAAATAGGGCGCCTGGTCGTCGTTTTTGTCGGCAAGCCGCATCGAGACGCCGCCCGGCATGGTGCCGCGCTCGACATAGATGGCCCGCGCCAGCTTGTCGGTTGCCTCCAGCGCGCGCCTGATCTTGGGCAGGTTGCGTCCGACCTTCATGATCACCGCAGCGTCGGTATCGGCGAGGCGACGCGTCAGCTCGAATTCACTCATCGTGCCCGGCAGCACTGTCAGCACATCGTCGCCCTGGACGATCGGCAGGCCGGTCGCCGACCAGCAGCCGGACATGGCGGTGACGCCGGGAATGACTTCGGTCGGAAAGCGGTGCGCCAGCCGGACATGCAGATGCATATAGGAGCCGTAGAAAAGCGGATCGCCCTCCGACAGTACCGCGACCATCCTGCCGGCGCTGAGGTGCTCGGCGACCTTTTCGGCCGACTGCTCGTAGAAATCCGTTATCTGCGACCGGTAGTCGCGGTGATCCTTGTCGATTTCGGTCGTCACCGGATAGAGCAGCGGCAGTTCAATCAAATCGGGGCGAAAATGCGCGCCGACGATCGCGCGCGCGTTGCTGTTGTTGCCGCGCTTGGCGAAATGCGCGACGACATCGGCCTCGGCCAGCGCGCGCACTGCCTTCAGCGTCAATAGTTCCGGGTCGCCAGGACCGGTGCCGACGCCGACCAGCCTGCCTTTTGCAATCGCATTCATAGGCCCGGCCTTGCCAACGCATTAAGGGCGGCGGCGGTCATGGCGCTGCCGCCCAGCCGGCCGCGCACGATGGCGTAAGGCACGCCATAGGAATTTTCGGCCAGCGCATCCTTCGATTCAGCGGCGCCGACAAACCCAACCGGCATGCCGACGATCGCCGCCGGCTTTGGCGCGCCGTCGCGCAGCTTTTCCAGCAGATAGAAAAGGGCTGTCGGCGCATTGCCGATGGCGACGACCGAACCGGCCATTCGCTCGCCCCACAGGTCGATGGCGGCGGCCGAGCGGGTGTTGCCGATCTTTTTCGCGATGTCGGCGGTCTGCGGATCGCGCAGCGTACAGATTACCTCGTTGCCGGCCGGAAGCCGGGCGCGCGTGACGCCATGCGAGACCATCTGCGCGTCGCAGAAGATCGGCGCGCCGGCCCCCAACGCCGTGCGCGCGGCGGCGACGAAGTCGCTCGAGAAAACGAAGTGCCGCGCAGCCTCGACCTGGCCGCAGGCGTGGATCATGCGGATGGCGATGTCGGCCTCGGCTTCGGAAAAGCGCGACAGGTCGGCCTCGGCGCGGATAATGGCGAAGGAGCGCTCGTAGATCGCCGTGCCATCATGGATGTAGTCGTAGGCGTTCTGGGCGGGCATGCTCATTCCTGTCGGTAGATTTCGGTGATGCCGTCCGCGCCGAGCCTTGCCAGGCAAGCAGCAGCAGTTTCGCCGGGATGTCGTGCGCTGCGGATCGCCGCTGCAATGCGGCCGATGCCGTGCGCAGCGTCGTAGCCCGGCCTGTATCCGGCGGGCAATGCCTTTGCCGTCCCGTCCACGACAAGTCCGGCTCCGTTTTCGCCGCCGACCAGGGTCAGCGCCGCCGGGCCGGGACGGGCGCAGCCCTTGGCGCAGCCGGAGATGTGCAGCGTTAGCGAGGAATCGAGGATGTCGCGGTTTTCTGTAGCGATGATCTCGGCGATGTCGCGGGTGGCGATCCGGCCGGAGGCGCAGGCGGGTGCGCCGGGGCAGGCGGCGATCCTGGTGCGCGGATCGGCTGCGTCGGTGACAAAGCCGACGGTTGCGGCGGTTTTCTGGAGTGAAAGACATGCGGCTTGGGAGAGGCCGAGTAAAAGCAGCGCGCGACCCGGCGCCAGGCGGATTTCGGCGGCGCCGAGGGTGAGGGCCTCTTGCGTCAGGTCGATGAGCTTTTGCGCTGGTATGCTGCCGAAGGGGAGGCCGATACCGAGGGCGGTTCCGGTGGTGGCTAGGTTAAAAACTCCGATGGGCTGGCGTTCCGTCGCACCCCCCTCTGTCCTGCCGGACATCTCCCCCTCAAGGGGGGAGATTGCGCTTTGATCTCTATTTTCGGCAATGTCCGACGCTGCGGAGGAAGAGCCAACGACAAAACCGCCGATCTCCCCCCTTGAGGGGGAGATGTCCGGCAGGACAGAGGGGGGTAAAACGCGCCAACTTGCCAGAGATCCCAACTGTCTCTCGGTCAAATCCCGCGCATGGGCATCGCGGCCCTTTTCGGCAACCATCCTGAGAATGGCGACGGCGATGTCACAAGCCGCATCTTCCTCGGACATCGCCAGCGGCGTGGCACCCTGCGCATCCCCGGCGAGCGATACCCGCCACTTAATTCCGTCGGCGGTCCGCATCGCAGCCAGCCTGACATCGGCCGTAACCGCATCCATCGTCAGCCGTCCGCCACCATCGACAATCACTGAAACCTTTGGGCCGAGGCGCTGCGCCAAGCCGGCTCCATCAATTGCCGCCCGAATCCGCTCCGCCATCGGGCGCGGGTCGGCTATCTCCTCCGGGTCGAGCCCGGCCAGCGGGCCGGTCTCGACCGGCACGCCGGTGCGAACGGCAATACCCAGCGCATCGACCTCCATCGCCAGAAGCCGCGCGCTTGCCGGCATCAGGCCGCGTATCTGCAGGCTGCCGCGGGCGGTCACTTCCACGATGCCGTTGCCATGGCGCAAGGCGGATTCGCAGAGTCCGATCAACGACTTCGGCAACAGCCCTCCAGCGACCGGATTGAGCCGCACCAGCAGCCCGTCGCCGGTTTGCATCGGTGCCGATAAAGCGGGGCAGGCGCCACGGCGCGAGAAAGCGTTCATGCCGCCACCCCCAGCGCTTGTGCTTCGGCAATTAGTGCGGCGAGATCGTCATCGATCGAATTGCGCAGCGGATGCCAGAGACCGCGCCGCCGGGCCGAGAGAAAACGCTCGGCGATGACTTTTGCGGCTGAAGGGTTTTCGCGCAGGATGAAGGCGCGGACCACGGGGTCGCCGAGATAGGCGTCGTGCACGGCCTCGATCAGCGTGCCTGATATGGCATGGGTAGTCTCGGCAAAGCCGACCAGCCGATCAACTGTCTCGGCGAATTCCGAAGCACCGCGCGGCCCGTGGCGCATCTGGCCGGCGATGAAGCGCGGATTGACGGCGCGCGCCCGCACGACCCGGGATACGGCCTCGCCAACCGAGCGCGGCTTCGGCTTTTGCGGGTCCGTGGTGTCGAGCACGATCACGTCGGCGTTTTTGCCGAGCGTGGCAAGCGCTGCCGAAAAGCCGCCGATAAAGGCGACGTCGGCCGAGCCTTCGAGGATGTCGCGGCCGGGGTCGTCGCCGGTATGAACCAGAAGGTCGGCCTCAGCGATGCGGCCCTCAAAAGCGCCGGGCGCCGAAACGCCTTCGCCCTCGGAGCCGCCATAGGCGTGCGAGGTGGCGTCGAGGTAGGCGCGGCCGATCTCTTCGCGCGCGGCCCAGTCGCCGCTCGACAACAAATCCTCGACACCGGCGCCGTAGGTGCCGGGTGAGGTGCCGAAAATGCGCGGGCTGATCTTCCCGTCTGCACGCGTCCTCGCCGCCAGCGGGTTTTCGCAAGCGTCCTCGTCGCGGGCGGCGACGGTGTTGGCCGCGGCGTCGATCAGCGCGATCTGGGTCGGGAACATGTCGCGGAACAGGCCTGATATGCGCCATGTAACGTCGACGCGCGGGCGGCCGAGCGTTGCCGGCGGCAGCACCTCGATGCCGGTGATGCGGCCGGTGGCGGAATCCCATTGCGGCCGGCAGCCCATCAGCGCCAGGCCTTGCGCGATCTCCTCGCCGCCGGTGCGCAGCGAGGCCGAGCCCCAGAGGTCGATGACCAGCGAGCGCGGCCAGTCGCCATGCGATTGCATGTAGCTGCGCAAGACCTCGTCGGCGGCCGCCCTGCCGAGATCGAAGGATGTCGGCGTCGGCATGGTGCGCGGGTCGGCGGTGAACAGATTGCGGCCGGTCGGCAGCACATCGCGCCGGCCACGCGCTGGTGCACCGGCCGGACCGGCAGCGACATGCCGGCCGTCGAGGGCGGCAAGCAGTGCGGTTTTTTCAGCTGCTGCGCTTTGCCGCCGTACCGGATCAGCCTCGCCTTCCGGCGAGCGACCGTAGATATGCAGGCCGTCCTTGATGGCGAAATCCTTGAGATCGCAGAGCCAGGCGTCGACGCGGCGCAGCGCTTCGTCGGGAGCGTCGGTTTGGGCAACCCCGGCGTCCGAGGCGAGGCCCGTCTTTTCCGCCGTCTCGACGATCAGCTTTGCCAGGCGGTCGCGGCGGCGGCGGTCGAGCCCGTCGGCCTGGGCATATTCGTCGACCAGTCGTTCAAGCCTATGCTGGTTTTCGTCAAGCCCGGCGCCGGTCAGCGGCGGCGGCAGATGGCCAAGGGTGACGGCAGCAATGCGCCGCTTGGCCTGTGCTGCCTCGCCGGGGTTGGAGACGATGAACGGATAAATGACGGGCAGGGCGCCGGTGACGATTTCGGGAAAGCAGTTTTCGCTGAGCGCGACGGTCTTGCCGGGCAGCCATTCCAGCGTGCCGTGGGCGCCGACATGGACGATTGCATGGATGCCGAGCGACTTGCGCAGCCAAAGGCCAAAGGCGACCAGCGCATGGCGCGGCGGCAGCGTCGGGTCGTGATAGTCGGCGCGGCGGTCGGCTGAGCGCCCGCGGTCAGGGGCGAGTGCCACGGTGACGTTGCCGAAGGTGGCTGCGCGGAAGGGGAATTTTGCGGCGGCAGGCGCTTGAACACCCCCCTCTGTCCTGCCGGACATCTCCCCCTCAAGGGGGGAGATTGCGCTGTTGTCTCTGCTTTCGCCAATTACCGAGGGCGTTAAGGGAGAGCCGGCGGCGAAACCGCCGATCTCCCCCCTTGAGGGGGAGATGTCCGGCAGGACAGAGGGGGGTGCCTCGCACAAACTTGTGTCATCTTCCGCATTCCCCCATGCGGCCGTCACGGCAGCTATCGCCTCAGCAGGCAATTCCGCCGAGTACTTGAGATAGTCCTCAAACCCCAACCCTTCACCTCCACGCTCCAGCATCTCCAGCAACTTGCGCGGCGTTTGCGGAATCCCTTCAACGGCGTAGCCCTGTTCGCTGAGGTCATGCAGCATCGCCAGCACGCTGGACGGCACGTCGAGGCCAACCGCATAGCCGGTGCGGCCGGGGGCGCTCGGATAGTCGGGGATCAGGATGGCGAGCTTGCGTTCCGCGCGGGGCGTCCGCTGCAGGCGCACGAAGGCCTCGACACGGTTCGCCACTTGCGCCACGCGGTCGGGCTCAGGCCGGTTGGCGAAGGCGCGGAAGGCCAATGCGGGATCGGTTTCGCTTTCGCCCTTGAATGAAATAGCGCCGGCCAGGATGCGGCCGTCGAGCTCGGGCAGGACGACATGCATGGCAAGGTCGGCGGGCGCCAGGCCGCGCTGATTGTTTTGCCAGATGTCGCGGCGGGTGGTCGCGACGATGACCTGGAACACTGGCACGCCGGCGCGGTCGAACAGGGTTTCGACGCCAGGCTCGGCACCCGAGGCGAAAGCTGTGGCGGTGATGATGGCGGCAGGCTTCAGGGTTGCAAGCGCGGTTTCGACAAAGGCGAGCGATGCCGGGTCCTTGAGGCTGGAGACGAAGATAGGGACCGGCGCTATGCCGCGCGCGCTCAGCGCTTCGAAAAGCGCATCGATGGGCGCCACGTCGGCAGCGAGCAGCATCGAGCGGTAGAACAGGATTGGCACGACGTCCCCCTCCCCCTCGAGGGGAGGGTGGCCCAAAGGGCCGGGTGGGGTCGTTGCGGCAGTGCTCGACGTTTTTTTCTGTCGGCGCGCTTCAGAGTGTTGGCGCGCGTCGGAGAGGACCCCACCCCCGGCCTGCGGCCGGACCCTCCCCTCGAGGGGGAGGGGGAGGACACCGCGTCCCGGCTCGTAAAATCCCGCCTTTGGCACGCTGACTGGTTCAGCGACCGCCACACCCGATCCGGCGAGACTTGCCAACCTCTGCACCAGCGCCGTCATATTCGCCGGTCCGCCCTCGCGGAAATAGCCAAGCAGGCCGTCCAACTCCTCGCGCGGCAGCGTCGAGCCTTCGATCAGCCGCAAATCCTCGTCGTGGCTCTCGCCGGGCAGCAGCGCCAGCTTGATACCGCGATTTCGCGCGATAACGGCGAGCTGGTCGCAGCCATAGCGCCACCACTCATAGCCGCCGAGGATGCGGACCAGAATGACCTTGGCGTGGCGGGCGACGCTGTCGATCCACAGGTCGACGGACATCGGATGGCGCAGGTCGCGCAAGGCGGCGAGCCGCATCGACGGCAGGCGGTGCGCATCTGCCTTCCACGCCGCCGCCAGCCCGGCCAGGTCGCTGTCGGTGAAGGACAGGGCCACGACATCCGCAGGCGTTTGCCTGAGATCGACAGGCTCGGCGAGATCGTCGAGCGAGGCGGATGTGGTGGTGAGGATGTGCATCGCGGCTCGTTACCTGGGGTCAGCCGGCGAGGATACGCTCGATCGCCGGGCGGTTCAGCCCTTTCAGGCCGATGACGACAAGGCGCGAGCGGCGGTCGTCTTCAGCGGTCCAGGCGCGATCGTAATAGTGATTGACGCGCGGACCGACGGCCTGCAGCAGGAGCCGCATCGGCTTGCCGCCGACTTCGACGAAACCTTTGACGCGCAACACGTTTTCTTCCTCCGCCGCCGTGGCGACGCGTAGTGCCAGCTCGTCCGGGTTGGACACGGACGCGATGTCGATGACGAACGAGTCAAAGTCGTCATGTTCGTGGTCGAGCTCGTCGTCGTGATGGGTCTTGCGGTTCTCGATGTCGTCCTCGACGGCGAGGCCGAGGCCGAGCAGCACCGACGGATCGACCTTGCCTTGCGAAGTCGGCACGATCTTCACCGCCCGCGCAACGTGCTTGCCGATGACGGCATTGGCACGGGCCAAGCCGGCTGCGTCCATCAGGTCGCTCTTCGACAGGATGATCAGGTCGGCGCAAGCGAGCTGGTCCTCGAATACTTCCTCGACCGGATCGTCGTGTTCGAGCGTCTCGTCCTGCGCGCGCTGCGCCTGCAGGGCATCCATGTCGTTGGCGACGCGGCCATCAGCCAGCGCCGGCCCGTCGACGACGGCGATGACGCCATCGACCGTGACACGGCTTTTCACCGACGGCCACTGGAAGGCCTGGACCAGCGGCTTGGGCAGGGCCAGCCCGGACGTCTCGATCAGGATATGGTCGACCCTCGGCGTCAGCGACAGGATCTGGTCGAGCGCCGGAACGAAATCGTCGGCCACTGTGCAGCAGATGCAGCCATTGGCCAGTTCGACGATGTTTTCCTCGGGGCAGGTGTCAATGCCGCAGCCCTTCAGGATCTCGCCGTCGATGCCGATGTCGCCGAACTCGTTGACGATGATGGCCAGGCGCTTGCCTTTGGCGTTTTCGAGCAAATGGCGGATCAACGTCGTCTTGCCGGCGCCGAGAAAGCCGGTGACGACGGTGCAGGGAACGCGCGAAAGGGAGGCAGCGGTCATATCGAGTCCTTCAAAAGGTCAAGGGGAGGGATGCGGGCAACCAGGCCGCGCTTCAGGCAATCGGGACGGCCGCGCCATGGAATGAGCCCATCCGTCGAGGTGGCGAACAGCTTTGCGCCGGTCACGAGATCGGCGCCGCTGGTCGCAGTCAGGTCGCCGAAGACGTAACTCCAGCAGCCGTCGCGCAGTATGGCGGCGCTGAGCCGGCGCTTGCAATTGCCGAGGCATTCGACGGTGCGGATTTTGATGTTTTCGCTGGAAGCGGCGCGGCGCGTGTCCTCGGCGAGCAGTTCGCCGGCGCGGGGATGAGCGTCCGAACCGGTCTCGTCACGGCAGGACGAGCAGACGATGACGGTAACTCCGGCCGGGGAATCACCATGGCCGGACAATAAATCCGCTGTCTCAGCCGAAAAACTGCTGTCGCGTTCCAAATCAGGCTCCTTGCCCGGAAAACCCGCCAGGCGATCGGATTCATTTGTCCTAGACGGCAGGTCTCCTGGCTCGCGGGTCATCGCCTGAGTGCCGCCTTCCCGGGAATATCCCAGTGGTTTTCGGCCGAGGCTCGTCGCTTACAGTTGCGGGGACAGCCGCGGATTTGAAATTGAGATTTCGCACCGCATTCCCTCTTGGCCCTTGCCGTTGCGGGCAGGGGACCGTCTGGAACGGATTTAGGCTTGTGAAGGCAGTCGTGTCAACGCACGTCTATGACGCGGCGATATCTGCGAGCGGCTGGCCAAGGTCGCCGGCAGCTGTCACCTCGATGCGCTCAAGCCCGAGCCAACCCTGCATCAGCTTCAATTCCTCGAAGAGTTCGGCAGCGGTTTGTGGCGGGGCGCCGGGCTCCGCATATGCGGCATGGACGCGCAATACGCCGGCCGGGCGGTCGGCCCTGAGGTCGACGCGCCCGACGATGCTGTCGCCGAGCAGGAACGGCAGCACATAATAGCCATACCGGCGCTTTTCGGCCGGCGTATAGATCTCGATGCGGTAGTGGAAGTCGAATAACCGCTCGGTGCGCGACCGCTCGAAGACGACGGGATCGAACGGCGCGAGCAAGGCGCGCGCCTCGATCCTGCGCGGCAAACGGGCGTTCTTGTGGAGATAGGCCGGCTTGTTCCAGCCTTCGACGCTCACCGGTAACAGGTCGCCGGCCTCGACCAGCTCCTCGATGCGACCCTTGATATCGGCGGGCGAGAGGCGGAAATAGTCGCGCAGATCGCCTGCCGTGGCGACGCCGTGGGCGCGGGCGGAGATACGCAGCAATTCGCGGTGGGCGTCCTCGGAGGATGGCACTGGCAAAGCGAGTACCGCTGGCGGCAGTACGTGCTCCGGCAGATCGTAGAACCGCTCGAAGCCGCGGCGATACGCGGTGGTGATGCGGCCGGCCCAGAACAGCCATTCGAAGGCATGCTTGGCATGGCTCCAGCCCCACCAGCCGCCCGAACCCTTCTGGCCTTCGAAAGCCGAAGCCGCGATCGGGCCTCGTTCGGCGACCTCGCGATAGATGTCTTCGATATAGGCGGCGTGCTCGCGGCCCCATTTGGCCAGTCCGCTGTACATTTCGTCGCCGCGCTCGGCCCGCTGCATGCGCCAGCGCATCAGCGGATAGGTCTCGACCGGCAAGAAGGAGGCTTCGTGCGCCCAATATTCGAAGACCATGCGCTTGCGCGTTGCGGCGGCGGCGTCGAGCAGCGCAAGCTTGTAGGGGCCAAGCCGCGAATAGAGCGGCATATAGTGGGCGCGCACCACGGCGCTGACGGAATCGATCTGCAGCAGGCCGGTACGGGCAAGCACGCGGGCCAGATGCCTGCGGTCGGGCGTACCGGCGGGGCGGGGGTCATTGAATCCCTGTGCCGCCAGCGCGATGCGACGGGCCATGCGAAGCGAGATTTTTTCTTTCATCAAGGGGTATCCTGATGATGTTGGACACAGCAGAGAATCTGCGATTTCCGCGCCATGCTAGCAGGGTTTTGGCGGCATCCATGTCAGGAGAGAAAAGTGGAGTAGAAAGTGAAGGAAATCAAACAGGAGCGGATCGGACCAGTTTTCCCGGATATGCCGTCCAGCACCGCGATTTGAACAAGGTTTGACTTGCTTCGCCGAAAGCGCTGCGCTAACCCTCGCCGCGTTGCAGCATAGAGCCCCTTAAAACGGTTCAGTGGTTAAACTGTCACGCTTCCGCAAGTGGGTCCGGTGCTGTAATCAGAGTGGATTGGCCGCCAACGGAAACTGCAGCATGAACGCACTTTTAGGTTCGTACCTGCCCATAGTCCTGTTCATCGGCGTGGCGCTGGTGGTCGGGCTGGCGCTGCTCGCCGCACCCTTCCTGGTGGCCTACCGCAACCCCGATCCGGAAAAGCTTTCGGCCTATGAGTGCGGCTTCAACTCGTTCGACGACGCCCGCATGAAGTTCGACATCCGCTTCTACCTGGTGTCGATCCTGTTCATCATCTTCGACCTGGAGGTGGCCTTCCTGTTTCCTTGGGCGGTGTCGTTCAGTCAGATCGGCATGCTCGGTTTCTGGTCGATGATGGTGTTTTTGGCGGTGCTGACCATCGGCTTTGCCTATGAATGGAAGAAAGGAGCGCTGGAATGGGATTGAGCGACAATTCCGGCACGCTCGTCGCGCCGAAGCCCAAGGGCCTCATCGACCCCAACACCGGCAGGCCGGTGGGGGAGGACGATCCATTCTTCCTGGAGATCAACAACGAGCTGGCCGACAAGGGCTTTCTCGTCACCTCGACCGAGGCGCTGATCACCTGGGCGCGCAGCGGCTCGCTGATGTTCATGACCTTCGGTCTCGCCTGCTGCGCGGTCGAGATGATCCATACCTCGATGCCGCGCTATGACTCGGAGAGGTTCGGTGTCGCGCCGCGCGCGTCTCCGCGCCAGTCCGACATCATGATCGTTGCCGGCACGCTGACCAACAAGATGGCGCCGGCGCTGCGCAAGGTCTACGACCAGATGCCCGAGCCGCGCTACGTCATCTCGATGGGCTCCTGCGCCAATGGCGGCGGCTATTATCACTATTCCTATTCGGTGGTGCGCGGCTGCGACCGCATCGTGCCGGTCGACATCTACGTGCCCGGCTGCCCGCCGAGCGCCGAAGCGCTGCTCTACGGCATCCTTCTGCTGCAGAAGAAGATCCGCCGCACCGGCACGATCGAACGGTGAGCGGCATGTCCCAGGCGTTGAATGACCTCTCGACCTATCTCGGCGAGAAGCTGACCGGCCGGATCGGCGAGGCGGTGCTCGCCTATGGCGAACTCACCATCTCGGTCGAGCCGCGCGACCTGATCGAGGTGGTGACCTTCCTGCGCGACGACCCGAAATGCCAGTTCATCTCGATCATCGACGTCTGCGGCGCCGATTATCCGTCGCGGGCAAAGCGCTTCGACGTCGTCTATCATTTGCTGTCGCCGAGGCAGAATATCCGCATCCGCATCAAGGTCCAGGCCGACGAAGAGACGCTGGTGCCGTCGATCACCGGCATATATCCCGGCGCGGACTGGTTCGAGCGCGAGACCTACGACCTCTATGGCGTGCTGTTTTCGGGCCATCCCGATCTGCGGCGGATCCTGACCGACTACGGCTTCGAGGGCCATCCGCTGCGCAAGGACTTTCCGCTGACCGGCTTCGTCGAGGTGCGCTACGACGACGAAGCCAAGCGCGTCATCTACGAGCCGGTGGAATTGAAACAGGAATTCCGCAATTTCGATTTTCTGTCTCCGTGGGAAGGTACGGATTACGTGCTTCCGGGAGATGAGAAGGCAAAGCAGTAAATGGCTGAAACCTCCGTTCGCAACTTCAACATCAATTTTGGCCCGCAGCATCCAGCGGCGCATGGCGTTTTGCGCCTCGTGCTGGAGCTTGATGGCGAGGTGGTCGATCGCGTCGATCCGCATATCGGGCTTTTGCATCGCGGCACGGAAAAGCTGATCGAGCACAAGACCTATCTGCAGGCCGTGCCCTATCTCGACCGGCTCGACTATTGCGCGCCGATGAACCAGGAACATGCCTTCGCGCTTGCCGCGGAGCGGCTGCTCGGTATCGAGGTGCCGAAGCGCGGGCAGCTTATTCGAGTTCTCTACTCTGAGATCGGCCGCATCATGTCGCACATCCTCAATGTGACGACGCAGGCGATGGATGTCGGCGCGCTGACGCCGCCGCTGTGGGGCTTCGTCGAACGTGAAAAGCTGATGGTGTTCTATGAGCGGGCCAGCGGCTCGCGCATGCACGCGGCCTATTTCCGGCCGGGCGGCGTGCATCAGGACCTGCCGCAGAAGCTGATCGAGGACATCGGCAAGTGGATCGACCCGTTCCTGAAGTCGGTCGACGACCTCGACGCGCTTTTGACCGGCAACCGTATCTTCAAGCAGCGCAATGTCGACATCGCTACCGTCTCCCTGGCGGACGCCTGGGCCTGGGGCTTTTCCGGCGTCATGGTGCGCGGCTCGGGTGCGCCGTGGGATCTGCGCAAATCGCAGCCCTACGAATGCTATGCCGAGCTGGACTTCGACATTCCGATCGGCAAGAACGGCGACTGTTTCGACCGCTATCTGGTGCGCATGGAAGAGATGCGGCAGTCGGCGAAAATCATGCGCCAGTGCGTCGACCTGTTGCTCGGCAAGGAGGGCAGCGGGCCGGTGTCTAACCTCGACGGCAAGGTGGTGCCGCCGAAGCGCGCGGCGATGAAGCGCTCGATGGAAGCGCTGATCCATCATTTCAAGCTCTACACCGAAGGCTACCGCGTGCCGGCCGGCGAGGTCTATGCGGCAGTCGAGGCGCCGAAGGGCGAGTTCGGCGTCTATCTCGTCTCCGACGGCACTAACAAGCCCTATCGCTGCAAGCTGCGCGCGCCCGGCTTCGCGCATCTGCAAGCCATGGACTTTTTGTGCCGCGGCCACATGTTGGCCGACGTCACCGCCGTTCTCGGCTCCCTCGACATCGTGTTTGGTGAGGTCGATCGCTAAATGTCAGTCCGCCGTCTCGCAGAAGCCAGCCTCCAGCCAGCCTCCTTCGCCTTCAACCGGGCGAATGCGGCAGCGGCGAAGCAGTGGATCAAGAAATATCCGAAGGGGCGCCAGCAATCCGCGATCATCCCCTTGCTCATGCTGGCGCAGGAGCAGGAAGGCTGGGTGACCAAGGCGGCGATCGAGACGATCTCCGACATGCTCGGCATGCCCTATATTCGCGGGCTGGAAGTCGCCACCTTCTATACGCAGTACCAGCTCAATCCGGTCGGCACCCGCGCCCATATCCAGGTCTGCGGCACCACGCCCTGCATGCTGCGCGGCTCGGAAGCGCTGATGGATGTGTGCCGCTCGAAGATCCATCACGACCAGTTCCACACCAACGACAAGGGCACGCTGTCGTGGGAAGAGGTTGAGTGCCTCGGCGCCTGCGTCAACGCACCGATGGTGATGATATTCAAGGACACCTATGAGGATTTGACGCCGGAGCGGCTTGCCGAGATCATCGACCTTTATGACGCCGGCAAGGGCGCTACGGTGAAACCGGGACCGCAAAACGGCCGTGTCACTTCCGAGCCGTCCAGCGGCCTGACGACTCTCAAGAGCGAAAAGGCGATCCTGAAGGCGACCCGCGACCGGGAAACCAGGGCGGCGACCAAGGCCGCCAAGGAAGCGGCGCCGGCGGCCGCGGCGCCGGTCCCGCCAGCCGCTCCTGCCGCGCCGGCGCCGGTTGCGCCCTCGAATGCCAGCAAGCCGAAGACCGATGCGGTCGAGACCAGCCCGGCGCTGAAATCGCCGTCGGCGACGAAAGTCGCGCCCGCGGCGGAGAAGGCGGCGAGCGTTGCAGCGCCTCTGCATTC
The DNA here is from genome assembly GCF_040317925.1 of Mesorhizobium sp. M1348. Lineage (NCBI taxonomy): Bacteria > Pseudomonadati > Pseudomonadota > Alphaproteobacteria > Hyphomicrobiales > Phyllobacteriaceae > Mesorhizobium > Mesorhizobium sp. M1348. Next base: position 21,880 of record NZ_JAMYLH010000040.1, read on the forward strand.
GGCCGCCAATGCCAACAAGGCCGAACCGCAGGTCGAGGACGTCTCGAAACAGCGCAAAGGCCCCAAGAACAAGGCCGAGCCGGCGGCTGCTTTCAAAGCGCCGGAGGCCAAGGTTAAACCGGCGAAGGCTGCCGCCAAGCCGGCCAAGCCATCGCCCGGAAACAAGAGCCGGCCGACCGGCAAGAAGCCGGTCTGAGGAACGAGCAATGCTTCAGGACAGGGACCGCATCTTCAACAACATCTACGGCCGCTTCGACAAGTCGCTGGCCGGCGCCATGGCGCGCGGTGCCTGGGACAATACGCCCGGCATCATTGCCAAGGGGCGCGAATGGATCGTCAACGAGATGAAGGCGAGCGGCCTGCGCGGCCGCGGCGGCGCCGGTTTCCCGACCGGGCTGAAATGGTCGTTCATGCCCAAGCAAAGCGACGGCCGGCCGAGCTATCTCGTCGTCAACGCCGACGAATCCGAGCCCGGCACCTGCAAGGACCGCGACATACTGCGCCACGACCCGCACACGCTGATCGAAGGCTGCCTGCTTGCCGGCTTCGCCATGGGCGCGGTCGCCGCCTACATCTATGTGCGCGGCGAGTTCATCCGCGAGCGCGAGGCGCTGCAACGCGCCATCGACGAGGCCTATGCGGCCAAGCTGATCGGCAAGAACAACACCTCCGGCTACGATTTCGACATCTACATGCATCATGGCGCCGGCGCCTATATCTGCGGCGAGGAAACGGCGCTGCTCGAAAGCCTCGAGGGCAAGAAGGGCCAGCCGCGGCTGAAGCCGCCATTTCCGGCCAATGTCGGCCTCTATGGCTGCCCGACGACGGTCAACAATGTCGAGTCGATCGCTGTCGCGCCGACCATCCTGCGCCGCGGTGCCGCCTGGTTCTCGTCCTTCGGCCGGCCCAACAATGTCGGCACCAAGCTGTTCTGCATCTCCGGCCACGTCAACAATCCGTGCACCGTCGAAGAGGCGATGTCGATCCCGTTCCGCGAACTGATCGAGACGCATTGCGGCGGCATTCGCGGCGGCTGGGACAATCTGCTGGCGGTCATTCCGGGCGGCGCCTCGGTGCCGCTGGTGCCGGCCGAGCAGATCATCGACGCGCCGATGGATTTCGATGCGCTGCGCGACCTGAAATCGGGCCTCGGCACGGCGGCTGTCATCGTCATGGACAAATCCACCGATATCGTGAAGGCGATCGCGCGGCTGTCCTACTTCTACAAGCACGAAAGCTGCGGCCAGTGCACGCCATGCCGTGAGGGCACCGGCTGGATGTGGCGGGTGATGGAGCGGCTGGTGCGCGGCGAGGCGCAGAAGCGCGAGATCGACATGCTGCTCGACGTGACCAAGCAGGTCGAGGGCCACACGATCTGCGCGCTGGGCGATGCGGCGGCATGGCCGATCCAGGGCCTGATGCGGCATTTCCGCGGCGAGGTGGAGCGGCGCATCGACGAGTTTTCGCGCAACGCACACCGCGCCGAACCGGTGCTGGCTGCGGCGGAATAGAAGAATTCAAAATGCGGACGAAAGTCCGAAACGAGGAAACGAGCGCGGGGCAGACGGAAACGACCAGGAGACCACTTATGTCGCTGTTTTCGACACCCGACGATTTTACCACCGATATGGACCCGTTGTTGAAGATGAACCAGGATCTGACCAGGATGATGCCGAAGGAGATGGCCAATGCCGTCAATCTTCTGGCGCATCCTCTCGCGGGCGCGGCGGCGATGACGGCACTCGGCATCGGCCTTGCCAACCACGCCTTTGGTATCTGGATGGGCGTGCTCTCAGGCGCGGCCGAGACCTCGCAGCGGCTTTGGCAGCCGGTCGCCGAGGATTTCGAGACCCGGACGGAACGCGTTTCTGCGACCGGCAAAAGCTCCTCGACAAAGGCGCGCGCAGCCACCAAAACCCTGATTGCCGAGGCGCAGTCCTTCGCCAACGATGTGACCGACATTGCGACGAGCACTGCGGCGCGGAGCTTGGCGAATGCGAGCACCGTTGCAGCGGATGCGTCGGCCGGGCTGATGCCGGAGGATTTCAAGCAGCCCAAGCCGATGGACCGGCCAGCCGAGCCCGCCGACCTCAAGGCGATCTCGGGCATCGGGCCGAAACTGGAAAAGGTGCTGAACGGCCTTGGCATCTGGACATACGCCCAGATTGCCGGGTGGGCGCCGCAAGAGATCGCCTGGGTCGAAGATTACCTGTCATTGAAGGGCCGCATCGGCCGTGACGGCTGGATCGGTCAGGCGGCCGCGTTGGCCGGGGCCAAAAAGTGAATTCAATATCGTGTGCGGTCTCGGCTGCGCCCGGAAGGAAAGATTGCGGAACGTCCGCAGGGGTTTGAGGCGAAATGGCAAAGCTCAAGGTCGACGGGAAAGAGATTACTGTACCCGACCATTACACGCTGCTGCAGGCGGCCGAGGACGCCGGCGCGGAAGTGCCGCGCTTCTGCTTCCACGAGCGGCTGTCGATCGCCGGCAATTGCCGCATGTGCCTGATCGAGGTCAAGGGCGGCCCGCCCAAGCCTCAAGCGTCCTGCGCCATGGGCGTTCGCGACCTGCGCCCCGGCCCGAACGGCGAGCCGCCGGAAATCTTCACCAACACGCCGATGGTCAAGAAGGCGCGCGAAGGCGTGATGGAGTTCCTGCTGATCAACCATCCGCTGGATTGCCCGATCTGCGACCAGGGCGGCGAGTGCGACCTGCAGGACCAGGCGATGGCGTTCGGCGTCGATTCCTCGCGCTATCACGAGAACAAGCGGGCGGTCGAAGACAAGTATATCGGGCCGCTGGTCAAGACGATCATGAACCGCTGCATCCATTGCACGCGCTGCGTCCGCTTTACCACCGAGATTGCGGGCATATCCGAGCTCGGCCTGATCGGCCGCGGCGAGGATGCCGAGATCACCACCTATCTCGAAAGCGCGATGACGTCGGAACTGCAGGGCAATGTCATCGACCTTTGCCCGGTCGGCGCGCTGACCTCCAAACCTTACGCCTTCCAGGCACGGCCGTGGGAACTGACCAAGACCGAATCCATCGACGTGATGGACGCCGTCGGCTCGGCGATCCGCGTCGATAGCCGGGGCCGCGAAGTGATGCGCATCCTGCCGCGTACCAACGAGGCGGTGAACGAGGAGTGGATTTCCGACAAGACCCGCTTCATCTGGGACGGCTTGCGCACGCAGCGCCTCGACCGCCCCTATGTGCGCAACGACGGCAGACTGGCCCCGGCAAGCTGGGCCGAGGCCTTTTCCGCGATCAAGGAAGCGGTGTCGAATGCGGCACCCGAAAAGATCGGTGCCATTGCCGGCGATCTTGCCGCCGTCGAGGAGATCTACGCGCTGAAGCTTCTGATGGCTTCGCTCGGCTCGAAGAACACCGATTGCCGCCAGGACGGTGCCGCACTCGATCCGTCGCTCGGCCGGGCGAGCTATGTCTTCAACCCGACCATCGAAGGCATCGAACAGGCCGATGCGGTGCTGATCATCGGCGCCAATCCGCGCTTCGAGGCGTCCTTGCTCAACGCCCGCATCCGCAAGCGCTGGCGGGCCGGCAATCTGCCGGTCGGCGTCATCGGCGATGTCGGCGATACGCGCTATGATTACGAGCAGCTCGGCGCCGGGCCGGAATCGCTGAAGGATCTGGCCGACGGCAACGGCAAATTCTTCCAGCTGCTGAAGAAGGCGACGCATCCGCTAATCATCGTCGGCCAGGGTGCGCTGGCGCGTCCGGATGGCGCGGCCGTGCTCGGCCAGGCGGCGAAGCTCGCCGTCGCCGTCAACGCCGCAAGAGCCGACTGGAACGGCTTTGCCGTGCTGCACACCGCCGCGGCACGCGTCGGCGGCCTCGATGTCGGCTTCGTGCCGGGCGAGGGCGGCAGGAACGTCGCCGGCATGCTGGGCGAGACCGACGTGCTGTTCCTGCTCGGCGCCGACGAAATCGACATGGCCAAGACCGGCGGCGCTTTCGTCGTCTATATCGGCACGCATGGCGACAAGGGCGCGCATCGCGCCAACGTCATCCTGCCGGGTGCCGCCTATACCGAGAAGTCGGGCACCTTCGTCAATACCGAAGGCCGCGTGCAGCAGACCAATCGGGCCGGCTTTGCGCCCGGCGAAGCACGCGAGGACTGGGCGATTCTCAGGGCGCTGTCGGATGTACTCGGCAAGAAGCTGCCGTTCGATTCGCTGCCGCAGCTGCGCGCAAAGCTCTATGCGGAATACCCGCATCTTGCCCGCATCGACCATGTCGCGGCCGGCGATCCGGCCGACATCGCCAGGGTGGCGAAGCTCGGCGGGCGGCTGAACAAGGGCACCTTCACCTCGCCGGTCAAGGATTTCTACCTGACCAACCCGATCGCGCGCGCTTCCGCGGTGATGGCCGAGTGCTCGGCTTTGGCGAAGAACGGCTTCAGGCAGGCGGCGGAGTAGACATGGACACCTTCTTCTCCTTCTACGTGCTGCCGGCGCTGCTGATCCTTTTGAAGTCGGTCGTGCTGATCGTCGTTCTGTTGATATTCGTCGCCTATGTGCTTTACGCCGACCGCAAGATCTGGGCGGCGGTGCAATTGCGCCGCGGACCGAACGTCGTCGGCCCGTGGGGCACGCTGCAGGCCTTCGCCGATCTTTTGAAATTCGTCTTCAAGGAGCCGGTGATCCCGTCCGGCGCCAACAAGGGCGTTTTCCTGCTGGCGCCTTTGGTGTCGGCGGTGCTTGCGATCTCTGCCTGGGCGGTGATCCCGGTCAATGAAGGCTGGGCAATCGCCAACATCAATGTCGGCATCCTCTATGTCTTCGCCATCTCCTCGCTCGAGGTCTATGGCGTGATCATGGGCGGTTGGGCGTCCAATTCGAAATACCCGTTCCTCGGCGCGCTGCGCTCGGCGGCGCAGATGGTGTCCTACGAAGTCTCCATCGGCTTCGTCATCGTCACCGTGCTGCTTTGCGTCGGCTCGCTCAACCTGTCCGACATCGTTTTGTCGCAGCAGGATGGGTTGGGCACGCGGCTCGGCCTGCCCAACACCTTCCTCGACTGGCATTGGCTGTCGCTGTTCCCGATGTTCATCGTCTTCTTCATCTCGGCGCTGGCCGAGACCAACCGTCCGCCCTTCGACCTCGTGGAAGCCGAATCGGAACTCGTCGCCGGCCATATGGTCGAATATTCGTCGACGCCGTTCCTGTTGTTCTTCCTCGGCGAATATGTCGCCGTCGTCCTGATGTGCGCGCTGGCCACCATCCTGTTCCTTGGCGGCTGGCTGCCGCCCTTCAATTTTGCGCCGTTCACCTGGGTGCCGGGGCTGATCTGGTTCGTGCTCAAGGTCTGCCTGGTGTTCTTCATGTTCTCGATGGTGAAGGCGTTCGTGCCGCGCTACCGCTACGATCAGCTGATGCGGCTCGGCTGGAAGGTCTTCCTGCCGATCTCGCTGTTCATGGTGGTCGCCACCGCCGCATTCCTCAAACTCACCGGGTTTGCCTGATGTCAGCATTATCCCAGGCCGCCAAGTCACTGCTTTTGCAGGATTTCGTCAGCGCTTTCTTCCTGTCGATGCGCCAGTTCTTCGCGCCGAAGGAGACGATCAACTATCCGCATGAGAAGGGGCCGGTCAGCCCGCGCTTCCGCGGCGAACATGCGCTGCGCCGTTATCCGAACGGCGAGGAACGCTGCATCGCCTGCAAATTGTGCGAGGCGATCTGCCCGGCACAGGCCATCACCATCGAAGCCGGCCCACGCCGCAACGACGGCACACGGCGCACCGTGCGCTACGACATCGATATGGTGAAGTGCATTTATTGCGGCTTCTGCCAGGAAGCCTGCCCGGTCGACGCCATCGTCGAGGGGCCGAATTTCGAGTTCGCGACGGAGACGCGCGAGGAGCTTTATTACGACAAGGACAGGCTTCTGGCCAATGGCGACCGCTGGGAGCGTGAGCTGGCGCGCAACATCTCGCTAGATGCGCCTTACCGCTGATATTTGACGCATGGACGGGGCGAGGGGCCTCGTTTAAGGAACACGCAACTTGCCGACCGGAGGCGGTGGCAAAAAACAGGACGAACGTCCTGTTCGGACAGGAAACCCGGGGGAACCCATGCTGAGTGGACTAGAGGCGGCCTTTTTCTACCTCTTCGCCTTTGTCGCGGTGGCATCGGCGTTCATGGTCGTTTCGGCGCGTAATCCCGTGCATTCGGTGCTGTTCCTGATCCTGACCTTCTTCAACGCCGCCGGCCTGTTCATGCTGACCGGCGCCGAGTTCCTGGCGATGATCCTGCTCGTCGTCTATGTCGGCGCGGTCATGGTGCTGTTCCTGTTCGTCGTAATGATGCTCGACGTCGATTTCGCTGAAATGAAGGAAGGCGCCCTGCAATATGCACCGATCGGCGCGCTGGTCGGGCTGATCCTGGCGGCGGAGCTGATCGTCGTGCTCGGCGGCTATACATTCGCGCCGAAACTGGCGGCGACGGTCGCGAAACCCATCCCGGACCTGGCCGCGCGCTCCAATACGGCAGCGCTCGGCGACATCCTCTATACGGATTACCTCTATTACTTCCAGGTGGCGGGGCTGGTGCTGCTGGTCGCCATGATCGGCGCCATCGTGCTGACACTGCGCCACAAGCCGGGCGTCAAGCGGCAGTCGATCGCCGCCCAGGTCGGCCGCACGGCGGCAACCGGAGTGGAAATCCGCAAGGTCAAGACGGGCGAAGGAGTCTGAGATGGTCGTCGGCATCGCGCACTACCTGACCGTATCGGCGGTCCTGTTCACGCTCGGCGTGTTCGGCATCTTCCTGAACCGCAGGAACGTCATCGTCATCCTGATGTCGATCGAGCTGATCCTGCTTGCGGTCAACATCAATTTCGTCGCCTTCTCGGCGGCTCTCGGCGATCTGGTCGGCCAGGTGTTCGCGCTGTTCGTGCTGACGGTCGCGGCGGCCGAAGCGGCGATCGGCCTTGCCATTCTCGTCGTCTTCTTCCGCAACCGCGGCTCGATCGCGGTCGAAGACGTGAACATGATGAAGGGTTGACGGAACCACCATGTATCAGGCCATCGTCTTCCTTCCGCTGCTCGGCTTCCTGATCGTCGGCCTGTTCGGCACCTCGCTCGGCGCCAAGGCTTCCGAATACATCACCTCCGGCTTCCTGGTGATCGCGGCTGTGCTGTCGTGGGTCGTCTTCTTCTCGGTCGGCTTCGGCGGCGGCGAGGTGTTCACCGTGCCGGTGATGCGCTGGATCCAGTCTGGCGGCCTTGAAGCGTCGTGGGCGCTGCGGATCGATACGCTGACCGTGGTGATGCTGGTCGTCGTCAATACGGTGTCGGCGCTGGTCCATATCTACTCGATCGGCTACATGCATCACGACCCGGACCGGCCGCGCTTCTTCGCCTATCTGTCGCTGTTCACCTTCGCCATGCTGATGCTGGTGACGGCCGACAATCTGGTGCAGATGTTCTTCGGCTGGGAAGGCGTCGGCCTTGCCTCCTATCTGCTGATCGGCTTCTGGTACAAGAAGCCGTCGGCCAATGCGGCTGCGATCAAGGCGTTCATCGTCAATCGCGTCGGCGACTTCGGCTTTGCGCTCGGCATATTCGGCGTGTTCGTGCTGTTCGGCTCGGTCAATCTCGGCACCATCTTTGCCAATGCGGCGACGTTCATTCCGGCGGAAGGCGCGCCGCAAGGTGCGGCCGTGCTGACCTTCCTCGGCTATGCACTCGATAAGCAGGCTGCGATGACGGTCGTCTGCCTGCTCCTGTTCATGGGCGCCATGGGCAAGTCGGCGCAGGTGCCGCTGCACACCTGGCTGCCGGATGCCATGGAAGGCCCGACGCCGGTCTCGGCACTGATCCATGCCGCGACCATGGTGACGGCAGGCGTGTTCATGCTGGCGCGGCTGTCGCCGCTGTTCGAGCTGTCGCAATCGGCTCTGACGGTGGTCACCTTCATCGGCGCCTTCACCGCCTTCTTCGCGGCGACAGTCGGTCTCGTCCAGAACGACATCAAGCGCGTCATCGCCTATTCGACCTGTTCGCAGCTCGGCTACATGTTCGTGGCGCTCGGCGTCGGCGCCTATGGCGCGGCGATTTTCCATCTGTTCACCCACGCCTTCTTCAAGGCGCTGCTGTTCCTCGGCTCGGGCTCGGTCATCCACGCCGTTTCCGACGAGCAGGACATGCGCAAGATGGGCGGCCTCAGGACGCTCATCCCGACGACTTACTGGATGATGGTGATCGGCACGCTGGCGCTGACCGGTGTCGGCATCCCGGTAACAATCATCGGCACGGCTGGCTTCTTTTCCAAGGACGCCATCATCGAAGCGGCCTTCGCCGGCCACAATGCGGTCGCCGCGTTTGCCTTCATATTGCTGGTCGTTGCCGCCTGCTTCACCTCCTTCTACTCCTGGCGGCTGATCTTCATGACCTTCCACGGCGAGCCGCGGGCCAGCCACGAGGTCATGCACCATGTCCATGAATCGCCGCCGGTCATGCTGGTGCCGCTGTTCATCCTGGCGGCGGGCGCGCTGTTTGCCGGCGTGATCTTCCACGGCGCCTTCATCGGCGAGGGCTATGCCGAATTCTGGAAGGCGTCGCTGTTCACGCTGCCGGACAACAACATCCTGCACGAAATCCACGAAGTGCCGTTGTGGGTCGAGCTGTCACCGTTCATCGCCATGCTGATCGGCTTTGCGATTGCCTGGCAGTTCTACATTCGCGCGCCGGAAATGCCTCGGAGCGTCGCCGCCAACCATCGCCTGCTCTACGCCTTCCTGCTCAACAAATGGTATTTCGACGAGCTCTACGACTTCCTGTTCGTGCGGCCGGCAAAGCGCCTCGGCAGCTTCCTGTGGAAGACCGGCGACGGCACCGTCATCGACGGGCTCGGGCCGGACGGCATTTCGGCGCGCGTCGTCGATGTCACCAACCGGGTCGTCAAGCTGCAGACCGGCTATCTCTACCACTATGCCTTCGCCATGCTGATCGGCGTTGCCGCACTCGTCACCTGGATGATGCTCTGATGACCGCCTGGCCGATCCTATCGCTGGTCACCTTCCTGCCGCTGGTTGGTGTGCTGCTCATCCTTTTCGTGCGCGACGACAGCGAGAACGCGCGCCGCAACATCCGCGCCATCGCGCTGTTCACGACTGCGTTCACGTTTGTGATTTCGTTGTTTATCTGGACCGGCTTCGACAATTCGCAGCCTGGCTTCCAGTTCGTCGAGAAGTTTGCCTGGCTGGATTCCGGCATCTCCTACCATATGGGCGTAGACGGCATCTCCATGCTGTTCGTCATCCTGACCACCTTCCTGATGCCGCTCTGCATTCTCGCCTCGTGGGAATCGATCGAGAAGCGCGTCAAGGCCTATATGATCGCTTTCCTGCTGCTCGAGACGCTGATGATCGGCGTGTTCTGCGCGCTCGACATCGTCTTGTTCTACGTCTTCTTCGAAGCCGGCCTGATCCCGATGTTCATCATCATCGGCGTTTGGGGCGGCAAGCGGCGCGTCTATGCCTCGTTCAAGTTCTTCCTCTATACGCTGGCCGGCTCGGTGCTGATGCTGCTCGCCATCATGGCGATGTTCTTCCAGTCCGGCACCACCGATATCCCGACGCTGCTGACGCATAATTTCCCGGCCAATATGCAGACCTGGCTATGGCTCGCCTTCTTCGCGTCCTTTGCGGTGAAGATGCCGATGTGGCCGGTGCATACCTGGCTGCCGGACGCGCATGTCGAGGCACCGACGGCCGGCTCGGTGATCCTGGCCGCCATCCTGCTCAAGATGGGCGGGTACGGCTTCCTGCGTTTTTCGCTGCCGATGTTTCCGATCGCATCCGAAATGTTCGCGCCGCTGATCTTCACGCTCTCCGTCGTCGCCATCATCTACACCTCGCTGGTGGCGCTGATGCAGGAGGACATGAAGAAGCTGATCGCCTATTCGTCGGTCGCTCACATGGGCTTCGTTACCATGGGCATCTTCGCGATGAACCAGGAAGGCGTCCAGGGTTCGATCTTCCAGATGCTGTCGCACGGCCTGGTCTCCGGCGCGCTGTTCCTCTGCGTCGGCGTCGTCTACGATCGCATGCACACGCGTGACATCGACGCGTATGGCGGATTGGTCAACAACATGCCGAAATATGCAACGGTGTTCATGATCTTCACCATGGCCAATGTCGGCCTGCCCGGCACCAGCGGCTTCGTCGGCGAGTTCCTGACCATGCTCGGCGTGTTCCGGGTCAACACCTGGGTGGCGTTCTTCGCCGCCACCGGCGTCGTCCTCTCGGCGGCCTATGCGCTCTGGCTCTACCGCAAGGTGATCTTCGGCGCGCTGACCAAGGAAAGCCTGAAAGGCCTGCTCGACCTGTCGACGCGCGAGAAGGTGATCATCTATCCGCTGGTTGCGCTGGTCATCTTCTTCGGCGTCTATCCGGCGCCGATCTTCGACGCGACGGCCGAATCGGTCAAGGCGCTCGTCACCAATGTCACTGCATCCATCGGCGCCGCGCAGACCGCGGCGGCGAACTGACTGGGGTTTTGCGAACCATGACGCCGGACCTTCTCTCCAGCCTGTCGCTCTCGACGCCAGAGCTGATCCTCGCCATCGGCGCCTTGGCGCTGTTGATGCTCGGCGCCTATTCTCGCGCCAACACCACCGTCACGGTGAGCGGCCTTGCTGTCGCCGTGCTGGTGATCGCCGGCGCCTGGCTGATCTTTTCGCCGGGGCAGGGCAACGCCTACGGCGAGGCCTTCATCCAGGATCCGTTCGCCCGCTTCATGAAGATGCTGGCGCTGATCGGCTCGGCGGTGACGCTGGTCATGTCGGTCCGCTTTGCCCAGGCGGAGCATTTCGACAAGTTCGAATATCCGGTGCTGATCCTGCTCTGCACGCTCGGCATGATGCTGATGATCTCGGCCAACGGCATGATCGGGCTCTATCTCGGCCTCGAGCTGCAGTCGCTGGCGATCTACGTGCTGGCGGCGATCAACCGCGACAATCTGCGCTCGACCGAGGCCGGGCTGAAGTATTTCGTTCTTGGCGCGCTGTCGTCGGGCATGCTGCTTTACGGCATCTCGCTGGTCTACGGCTACACCGGCAATACCGGCTTCCAGGAGATCGCCGCGGCGCTGAGCGGCGGCGAGCGCCAGCTTGGCCTCGTCTTCGGCCTGGTCTTCGTGCTGGCCGGCCTTGCCTTCAAGATCTCGGCGGTGCCGTTCCATATGTGGACGCCCGACGTCTATGAAGGCGCGCCGACGCCGGTGACGGCTTTTCTGGCGGCGGCACCCAAAATGGCGGCGATGGCGCTGATGGTGCGCGTCACCATGGGCGCCTTCAAGCCGATCGCCGCCGACTGGCAGCAGATCATCGTCTTCATTTCGATCGCCTCGATGGCGCTCGGCGCCTTCGCGGCCATCGGTCAGACCAACATCAAGCGGCTGATGGCCTATTCCTCCATCGGCCATATGGGTTATGCGCTGGTCGGCCTTGCCGCCAACAGCCAGGACGGCGTGCGCGGCGTCGCCATCTACATGCTGATCTATCTGGTGATGACGCTCGGCACCTTCGCCTTCATCCTCGCCATGCGGCGCAAGGAGGGCAATGTCGAGCAGATCAGCGATCTCGCCGGCCTGTCGGCGACCAATCCGATCATGGCGACGATCCTCACCATCCTGATGTTCTCGCTGGCCGGTATCCCGCCGCTCGCCGGCTTCTGGGGGAAATGGTACGTGTTCCTCGCCGCCATCAACGCCAATCTCTACGCGCTGGCGATCATCGGCGTGCTGGCCTCTGTGGTGGGCGCCTACTATTATCTGCGCATCATCAAGATCATGTGGTTCGACGAACCGGTCGGCGGCTTCGTGCCGATGGCGACCGAACTGCGCGTCGTGCTCGGTGTCTGTGGCGCCTTCGTGCTGTTCTACGTGCTGATTGGCGGCCCGATCGGAACCTACGCGGCAGCCGCGGCCAAGACCTTCTTTTAGCGGAATGACGTTCAGGCTGGCTCCAACCGCGGCTTCGGAAGGGTTCCGGCTCGAGGCGCACGATACGGTCGGCTCAACCAATGCGCTGGCGCTGGAGCACGCGCGGGCAGGCGATCCCGGCAAATTGTGGGTCGTTTCAAAAAAACAGGAAGCTGGGCGTGGCCGCCGTGGCCGCGCCTGGGCGACGCCCGAGGGCAATCTGGCCGCGACGCTGCTGGTGATCACCAACACCGAGCTTCGACTTGCCGCGACGCTCGGCTTCGTTGCCGGACTGGCGCTGGCCGACGCGCTCGACGCCGTCGTGCCGAAGGGCAGGATCGCGATCGGCCTCGATGGTGCGAGCCAAGGCAAGAACCGTTTCGAACTGAAATGGCCGAACGATGTGCTTGCCTCGGGCGCCAAGCTCGCCGGCATCCTGCTGGAATCGGCGATGCTGGATGGCGACCGTTCGGCGGTGGCTGTCGGCATCGGCGTCAATGTGGTGGCTTATCCCAGGGATTTGCCCTATCCAGCGACGTCGCTCAACGCGCTGGGATCTGCTTGCGACGCCGAGACGCTGTTCCTGGCGCTGTCGGATGCCTGGAGCGAGAATGCGCGGCTGTGGAACGAAGGGCGTGGGCTTGCCGCCGTCAGGCGGCGCTGGCTGGCGCGTGCGGCGGGGCTTGGCGGGCAGGTTGCTGTCAGAATTGACGGTAATGTGGTGCGCGGCACCTTCGAGACCATTGACGAGGACTGCCGTTTCGTGATCCGCGACGATCAAGGTTCGGTTCTGACGATCGCTGCCGGCGACGTGCATTTCGGCGCGGTTGCCTCGGCCGGCGTTTGACCGGCCAATACGTTTGACTGGCCAGCATTTGACCAGCTTGAATTTGACCGGCCCACAATTTTGACCGGCAAGGAAGGAAAGACCATGGCGATAGCGGAAAACGCCGAACTTGTCTTCGTGCCGCTCGGCGGTGTCGGCGAGATCGGCATGAACTTCGCCCTCTACGGCTATGGGCCGGCCAATGCGCGCGAATGGATCATCGTCGATGTCGGCGTTACTTTTCCCGATGCAACCCTGCCCGGCGTCGATCTGGTACTGCCCGACACCCGCTTCATCGAGGAGAATGTCGCCAATCTGCGCGGCATCGTCATCACCCATGCGCATGAGGACCATTACGGGGCGCTGCACGATATCTGGCCGAAGCTCAAGGCGCCGGTCTGGATGACGCCGTTCAGCGCCGGCCTGCTGGAAGCCAAGCGGCAGGGCGAGCAAGGGGCGCCGAAGATCCCGGTGACGATCTACCGGGCCGGCGAGAAATTTACCGTCGGTCCGTTCGAGATCGAGGCCATCCCCGTCGCGCACTCCATTCCCGAACCGATGTCGCTGGCGATCACCACGCCGGCCGGCGTCGTCATCCATACCGGCGATTGGAAGATCGATCCGGCGCCGACGGTCGGGCCGATGACCGACGAGGCGCGCTTCCGCGCCTATGGCGACAAGGGCGTGCTGGCGCTGATCTGCGATTCCACCAATGCGATGCGGGAAGGAGAATCGCCGTCCGAAGTGGCGGTGGGCGAGGGTCTCAAGAGCGTCATCCAGAACGCCAAGGGCCGTGTCGCTGTCACCAGCTTCTCCTCCAATGTCGGGCGCATCGTCTCCATCGCCAGGGCAGCGCGGGATGCCGGCCGCCAGTGCCTGGTGCTTGGCCGTTCGATGAAGCGCGTCATCGATGTGGCTGATGAACTCGGCTATATGGACGGGTTGCCGGAGTTCATCGCCGAGGAGGATTACGGCTTCATTCCGCGCGAAAACCTCGTCATCATCTGCACCGGCAGCCAGGGCGAGCCGCTTGCCGCACTTGCCAAGCTGTCGCGCGACGAGATGAAGTCGGTGGCGCTGACGGCCGGCGACACGGTGGTGTTTTCCTCGCGCACCATTCCCGGCAACGAGAAGGCGATCCTCGAAATCAAGAACCGCCTGATCGATCTCGGCATCAAGATCATCGAGGACGGCGATGCGCTGGTGCATGTCTCCGGCCATCCACGCCGCAGCGAATTGCGCAAGATGTATGAATGGGTGCGGCCGCAGATCGGCGTTCCCGTGCATGGCGAAGCGGCGCATCTGGTGGCGCAGGGCTCGCTGATGTCGACGTCCGGCATCGGCCAGGTGGCGCAGGTGCGCGACGGCGACATGCTCAGGCTGTATCCGGGTGCCGCCGCCATCATCGACCAGGTGCCGTTCGGCCGCATCTACAAGGACGGAAGGCTAATCGGCACCGACCAGGCTATGGGCATTCGCGACCGCCGCAAGCTGTCCTTTGCCGGCCATGTCGCCGTCAATGTCGTGCTCGACGACAAATACGAGCTTGCCGGCGATCCGGATCTCGTCGCCATCGGCGTCGCCGAGGCCGACGGCGGCGGCGAGAGCCTGGAAGACCTGATGATCGATGCGGCAATCGGCGCCGTGGACTCCATCCCCCGCCAGCGCCGAAAAGACCTCGACCTGGTCCAGGAGGCGGTGCGGCGCGCGGTGCGTGGCGCGGCCAACGAAGCCTGGGGCAAGAAGCCGCTGGTGACGGTGTTCGTCACAAGATGAGGGAGTAGGGGAGTATGGCAGTAGGGGAGTAGGGAAGAACAGATAGTTTGCACTCTCCAAACTTGTTTTCCCTACTCCCGTACTGCCCTATTCCCCTACTCCCCTAACCGGGAGCACCCTATGCTCGGACGCCTCAACCATGTCGCGCTTGCCGTGCCGGATCTGGCTGCGGCTGCGGCGGTCTATCGCGATACGCTTGGCGCCCGCGTGACTGCGCCGCAAGCGCTGCCGGAGCATGGCGTTACGGTGGTGTTCGTCGATGTCGGAAACACCAGGATCGAGTTGCTGGAGCCGCTCGGCGAAGGCTCGCCGATCGCGGGATTCCTCGAGAAGAATCCGTCCGGCGGCATGCACCATGTCTGCTATGAGGTGGACGACATCGTTGCGGCGCGCGACCGTCTCAAGGCCAGCGGCGCGCGTTTGCTGGGCGACGGCAATCCGAAGACCGGCGCACATGGCAAGCCGGTATTGTTTCTGCACCCCAAGGATTTCTTCGGCACGCTGGTCGAACTGGAGCAAGCATGAGCTGGGTTTCGTTTGTCGCCCTGTTCTTCGCCACCTGGTGGGTGGTGTTGTTCGCCGTCCTGCCGTTCAGCATGCGGACGCAGGACGAGGACCAGGACGTGACGCTTGGCACGGTTCCGAGCGCACCGCGCGGGCCGCACATGCTGCGCGCGGCGCTGCGCACGACGATCGCCACGCTGGTCCTCATGGGTATCTTCTACGGCATCACGAGAGGGCTTGGCCTCGGCATCGACGACATCCCGCACATCGTGCCGGATTTCAACCAGAGCCCAGCGCATTAGCCGGCTACCTACTGTGTCCGGCTATCCAAGGCCTATGCCGACGCCCTGAAATCAAGCTGAGCCAGCAAGGTCAACCCAAAGTAAAGGCCGGGGCGGGTTTGGGCTGACGCAACGTCATGTAGTTTGGTAATCTGTCGTGCTAACCAAATGATTGCACAAAAAAAATGCAAGGCGCGAGGCCTTGCAATTTAAACGCGTCCGATCTGTTTCCGGTGTCCGGCGGCAGCGAGTTACCGCGCCTAGATCGCATCCTCCCAAGACTTTGACCGCGTAGGAGGGCAGATTTTTCTCTACCCTCTCGGTTATGGGGGCACACTAGCCTAAGCCAGGTGAAAATGTCACGAAGAATTTTGCCCGGAAACAAGCAATCTCGTGCTGCAGTGCACAATAGTGCGGCAGGCGTTGCTTGCGAAACGACCAGCCGGCCGCATGCGGCGATCGCGACGCCGTGCAGCGCCTGGGCCGGGTTTCCATTCCGCCATGAAATGGCTATGAAGCCGGGGCAAGCAAGCCTGCGCTGCGCCGATTCCGGCGCCGCCATCCTCTCTCACGGACCAGTTCATGCGTTTGTCGCGCTATTTCCTGCCCATCCTCAAAGAAAATCCGCGCGAGGCCGAGATCGTCTCCCATCGGCTGATGCTGCGCGCCGGCATGATCCGCCAGCAGGGGCAGGGCAGCTTTTCCTGGCTGCCGCTCGGCAAGCGGGTGCTGGACAAGGTCTGCCGGATCATTCGCGAGGAGCAGAATCGCGCCGGCGCGCTCGAAATCCTGATGCCGACCATCCAATCGGCCGAGCTGTGGCGCGAAAGCGGCCGCTATGAAGACTACGGCAAGGAGATGCTGCGCATCAAGGACCGGCAAGACCGCGATATGCTCTATGGGCCGACCAACGAGGAGATGGTCACCGAGATCTTCCGCTCCTACGTCAAGTCCTACAAGGACCTGCCGCTCAACCTCTATCACATCCAGTGGAAGTTTCGCGACGAGGTGCGCCCGCGCTTCGGCGTCATGCGTTCGCGCGAGTTCCTGATGAAGGACGCCTATTCCTTCGACCTCGATTATGAAGGCGCCAAGGCCGCTTATAACCGCATGTTCGTGTCCTATCTCAGGACGTTCACGCGCATGGGGCTGCAGGCTATCCCGATGCGCGCCGACACCGGGCCGATCGGCGGCGACCTCAGCCATGAGTTCATCATCCTGGCCGACACCGGCGAGAGCCAGGTGTTTTGCCATCGCGACTATCTCTCGCTTGATGTACCGGGGGCGAATACCGACTTTTCGAATGACGCCGAGATCGCCGAGATCGTCAAGACATGGACGACGGCCTATGCCGCCACCGACGAAATGCATGACGAAGAGGCATGGGAGAAGGTGCCGACCGGCGACCGGGTTTCGGCGCGCGGCATCGAGGTTGGGCATATCTTCCATTTCGGCGATAAATATTCCAAGCCGATGGGCGCCAAGGTGACCGGGCCCGACGGCAAGGATCATTTCGTCTCTGGCGGTTCCTACGGCATCGGCCCGTCGCGGCTGGTCGCGGCGATCATCGAGGCAAGCCATGACGATAACGGCATCATCTGGCCGGAAGCGGTGGCACCGTTCGATGTCGGCCTGATCAATATGAAGGCTGGCGATGCCGAATGCGACCGCGTCTGCGGCGAGCTGAATGCCGCCTTTGCCGCCGCCGGCAAGGAGGTGCTCTACGACGACACCGACCAGCGGCCCGGCGGCAAGTTCGCCACCGCTGACCTGATCGGACTTCCCTGGCAGGTGATCGTCGGGCCGCGCGGTGTAGCCGCCGGTGAGGTCGAGATCAAGAACCGCAGGACCGGCGAGCGCGAGACGCTGCCGATCGGCGACGTGAAAAAGCGTTTCGGTGCCGCCGCATGAACGAAGCGGCAGCAGCCAAACCTTCGGCGGCAGGACCCTTTTCCGGCTTCGAGCGCATGGTGGCGTGGCGCTATCTGCGCTCGCGCCGCAAGGAGACGGTGATCTCGGTCATCGCCTCGATCTCCTTCCTCGGCATCATGCTGGGCGTTGCTACGCTGATCGTCGTGATGGCGGTCATGAACGGCTTTCGCGCCGAACTGCTGACGCGCATCCTCGGCGTCAACGGGCACCTGATCGTGCAGCCGCTCGACATGTCGCTGGAGGACTATGCCCAGGTCGCCGGCCGCATCAACGGCGTGCCCGGCGTCAAATATGCCATTCCGCTGATCGACGGGCAGGTGCTGGCGCAAGGCAATGTCGGTGGCGGCACCGGCGCGCTGGTGCGCGGCATACGCGGTGAAGATCTCGGCAAGATCACCATCGTCGCCAACAACATCAAGGAGGGCTCGATCGTCGGCTTCGACACCGGCGAAGGCGTCGCCATCGGCAGCCGCATGGCCGAGAATCTCGGCCTTGTGCTTGGCGATACGATCACGCTGATCTCGCCCGAGGGCGACGTCACGCCGCTCGGCACGACGCCGCGCATGAAAGGCTATCCGGTCACCGCGATCTTCGAAGTCGGCATGTCGGAATATGACAGCTCCATCGTCTACATGCCGTTTTCGGAAGCGCAGCTTTATTTCAACATGGACGGCCGGGCCCAGACGATCGAGATCTACACCGACAATCCCGACAATATCGACGCGCTGAAGCCGAAGGTCGAAGAGGCGGCGCAGCGGCCGATCAGCCTTGTCGATTGGCGGCAACGCAACAAGACGTTCTTCGACGCGCTGCAGGTCGAGCGCAACGTCATGTTCATGATCCTGACGCTGATCGTGCTGGTGGCGGCCCTCAACATCATTTCGGGGCTGATCATGCTGGTCAAGGACAAGGGCCACGACATCGCCATCCTGCGCACCATGGGCGCGACGCGCAGCGCGATCCTGCGCATTTTCCTGATGACGGGCGCTGCGATCGGCGTTGTCGGCACCATCGCCGGCGTGCTGCTCGGCGTCCTGATCTGCCTCAACGTCGAGCGCATCCGCCAGTTCTTCTCCTGGCTGGCCAACGAGCGTTTGTTCAATCCCGAGCTTTATTTCCTCAGCCAGCTGCCGGCCCGGATGGATGTCAGCGAGACGATCTCGGTCGTTCTCATGGCGCTGGCGCTATCGTTCCTGGCGACCCTGTTTCCGGCGTGGCGCGCGGCCAGGCTCGATCCGGTCGAAGCGCTGAGGTACGAATGATGGCCGAGGCCATTATCGAGCTGAAGAGCGTCGAGCGGCACTATGTGCAGGGGCCGCGCAAGCTGACCATCCTGAACGGCGCCGATTTTTCGCTGAAGCGTGGTGAGATGGTGGCGCTGGTGGCGCCGTCGGGCACCGGCAAGTCGACGCTGCTCCATACGGCCGGGCTGCTGGAGCGGCCGGACGCCGGCGACGTGATCCTGGCGGGGCGCGCCTGCGGCCGGCTTTCCGACGACGAGCGCACGGCGATCCGCCGCAACGACGTCGGCTTCGTCTATCAGTTCCATCATTTGCTGCCGGAATTCTCGGCGTTGGAAAACATCATGATGCCGCAGCTGATAAAAGGGCTGCCGCGCAAGGAGGCGGCCGAGCGAGCGGCGCAATTGCTCGACTATATGCAGATCGGCAAGCGGGCGCAGCATCGCCCTTCCGAGCTCTCCGGCGGCGAGCAGCAGCGCGTCGCCATTGCGCGTGCCGTCGCCAATGCGCCGCTGGTGCTTTTGGCCGACGAGCCGACCGGCAATCTCGACCCGGTGACCGCTTCCTATGTGTTCGAGGCGCTGGCAGCGCTGGTCCGGCAATCGGGCCTGGCGGCGCTCATCGCCACCCACAATCACGAGCTCGCCTCGCGCATGGACCGCCGCGTGACGCTGGCCGACGGCAAGGTCGTGCCGCTTTAGGGTGTGTCGATATTCAGGTGATGCCGGCCTGTGATCTGGCAGAAGCCCTCCCGCTATATTCCGTGCGCGCGTTCGGCCCGAACGGATCGGCAATCTCCCTCTCAACCCTTTCTTAACCCTGCCGAAATTGACCGCGGGCGATTTCGGTGATGCCGGACCGCGGTCGTTGACATTCGAACAAAATTAGAACAAAATACGAACATACTAACAACAGGAGAGAGTTATGACCGATCTTGTTCAGGATGTCGTCTCGCTGGTGTGCATGAGCACGTTCCTCATTTCCATGGCAATCTGGATCGGCGCGATGTGAGGGGCCGCCGAAAAAGTGGCTCGACGCTGATGAGCGAGGGCCGCCTTCGCACCTTGGCGCAGGCGTTCGACGAGTGTTTCAGCCGGCCCTGCGGGACACTTCGACAGGCGACACCGCGGCAGGCCCGAACACGTCCTCGAAAGCGGATTTCAGCGCCAGGTCGAGGTCGGCCATGGTCACGGGAAGGCCGAGATCGACGAGGCTGGTGACGCCGTGATCCTGGACGCCG
This sequence comes from Mesorhizobium sp. M1348, assembly GCF_040317925.1. Taxonomy (NCBI): domain Bacteria; kingdom Pseudomonadati; phylum Pseudomonadota; class Alphaproteobacteria; order Hyphomicrobiales; family Phyllobacteriaceae; genus Mesorhizobium; species Mesorhizobium sp. M1348. Next base: position 41,628 of record NZ_JAMYLH010000040.1, read on the forward strand.
CACGGCACGATGCCGCTGAAATGGCTGAGGTCCGGCTCGACATTGATGGCGATGCCGTGAAAGCTCACCCAGCGCCTCAGCCTGATACCGATGGCGGCGATCTTGTCCTCGGCCGCCGAGCCGTCGGGCAAAGCGGGGCGGTCCGGCCGCACCACCCAGACGCCGACGCGGTCCTCGCGGCGTTCGCCGCGCACATTGAAGGCAGCCAGCGTGCCGATGATCCATTGTTCGAGTGCCGCGACGAAAGCGCGGACATCCTCGCGCCGCCGCTTCAGGTCGAGCATCACATAGGCGACGCGCTGGCCAGGCCCATGATAGGTGTATTCGCCGCCGCGCCCGGCGGCAAAGACCGGGAAACGGTCCGGCTCGATCAGGTCCTCGATGCGGGCGCTGGTGCCGGCGGTGTAGAGCGGCGGGTGCTCGACCAGCCAGACCATCTCGCCGGCGGCGCCGCTGCGGATTGCCTCGGCGCGCGCCTCCATCACGGCGAGCGCATCGGGATAGGCGGTGAGTCCGGGCTCGATGCGCCATTCGACCGGCGCCGAGCCGGGCAAGGGCAGGAACGACGTGGCGATCTGGCTGCGTTCTGTCATGATATCTCGTCTCGCCACCCATATGGCGGCAATCGGTACAAACGTCCAGTTCCGGGCACGCTCGGCCCCTTGAAGAGTTATGCCGATGTCCGGCCGATTATTGCTGGCCGCGCACTTGTTTCACTGGAAACGATTTGCTACACGCCGCGGGCCGGTTGGTTCCGGCTCCTACCACGTGCGGTCGTGGCGGAATTGGTAGACGCGCAGCGTTGAGGTCGCTGTGGGGCAACCCGTGGAAGTTCGAGTCTTCTCGACCGCACCATTAAATTAGTGAACTGACGCTCCTAAATCATTGAAATGTCAGATCGACAGATCCCCCTCTCTCGGGGGATCTTGGAATTCTTGCCGTAATGCGATACAGTCTGCGATACAAACTGAGATACATCGCGAGATTGGCCCATGCGAAAAGAGGCCTTCCCAGAGCCCGCCAGGGACCCGGATCGCTACCTCATCCAGCGCGACGGAATTTTCTATTACCATCGGCGAGTGCCTGCCAAGCTGGCCGGCATCGACGATCGAGGCACCTTCATTCGCAAGTCTTTGGGAACGGACGAGCGCCGCCTGGCACGTGCAATGCGCGACAGGCTTGAAGACGCGGACAAGACCCTGTGGGCCGTGCTTCTTTGCGGCGGCGAGACAAGATCAGCACTTGATCAGTATCGTGACGCCGTTCACCGAGCTGAAGCCATGGGCGTCTCTTACCTTTCAAACGGACAAGTGGCAGGCTTTCACAATGTCGATGCGATCTTGAAGCGTGTCGAGGCGCTGGAGCGCGTCCAAGCGGCCCCCGCCGTGGCCGACGCTCTCCTCGGCGGCGTGCAAGTGCCGCCGGTCAAAATCTCAGAGGCTTTTGATCTCTACGCCGACGAGATCATGGCCCATGAAGTTGTGGGTAAGAGTCATTCGCAGCGCAGAATGTGGAGGAAAGTAAAGCAGAGGGCCGTCAGCAATTTTATCGCCCTGGTCGGCGACAAGCCCATCGGTGAAATCACGCGCGAGGATGGACTGGCCTTCTACCGATTTTGGCTCAAGCGTGTTGCGCCGTCGCCCGACGTCGGACCCGCAACACATTCCGCGTCGGCCGGCAATCGAGATCTCGGCAACATGCGCGACCTCTACAGGCGCTATTTCGCTCATCTGGGCGACGAACAAAAAGGCACCCCATTTGATGACCTCCGATTTTCGGAGCGTGGCAAGCGCCGTCGTAAACGCCCGTCATTCGAACCCAAATGGATATCCGATCAGATCATGAGGCCAGGCGCTTTAGCATCCCTGGATGCTCAAGCGCGCCGATGCGTTCTGGCGCTGATCGAGACAGGCGCACGGCCAAGCGAGATATGCAATCTCGACGAGACCGTGATCTTCCTTGACACACCGGTTCCCTACATTCGCATAACCCCAAGGGAGGACGTCGATGATCCGCGCGAAATCAAGACCGAATGGTCCGTGCGAGATGTGCCGCTGGTAGGCGTCGCCTTGGAAGTTTTTAAGAAAAGTCCACAGGGATTTCCGCGCTACCGTAATCGTGAAGAGGCACTTTCAGCAAACCTAAATAAGTATTTCAAAACCCACAAACTGTTCCCGACTCCGAAGCACAAGATTTACTCGCTCCGGCACAGTTTCGAGGATCGTATGAAAGAGGCAGGCCTCGACAGTGAGCTTCGCAAAATCTTGATGGGCCATACGATCGAGCGGGTGGAGTATGGTTCGGGCGGATCACTGCAATGGCGACGCGACGAGCTCAAAAAAATTGCTTTGCCTTTCGATCCCGAGATCGTTTGAGCCGTTCCTGGACGCGCAGCATTGCGCCCGTCTCTGCCATCAGTTTCTTCCTTTCGCTTTCAAGACGCTCGTAAATTGGGAGATACGCTTGTCCTTTTTTGCCAGCCTTGTGAATAGCAAGCGCCAGTGTATCCAGAGCGCGGTCAATTCGCTCTAACGTCACAGATTCAGGAACCGTGCTGACCCGTGGCAGAGCACAATTCATCCGCGGTTCCCATCTCCGTTTTCGGCTCGGTGATGACACAGAGGAGATAATGGCAGCAGGAGCAGGTGAGAAAAGCGGTTTGGCTCTGGCATAGTGCGGCGGCGCGCTTCGGCGTAGAAATCGGAAAACGGGCCTGCGGCGGCAGCTCTGAAATCGATCGGCGTTAGGCCTTCATCCGCCGGAGATCGGAATCCGCAACCCACCATCTATGGCACGCGACTGCAGATCAGTCGCGGTACGGCACCTCTCGCCGGGGGTGGCGGTCCCGCGTCTCGCCTGTGGCGCCGCTATGCTGACGCTCCTTCGGCACCCGGTTAACCGGTCTCGAGGTCACGAACTGGCTACGTCGACGAAATGAATCCTCCTTAGACCAATGGACATTTCATCGACTGCGCTTTGTACGCCTTTTTTATTGACGAGGCGTTCTTTTGCTACTGTGGGCAAGCGGCCTGACAGCAAATCGACATCGAGTCCCACGAACTCGAAATTGGGAGTCATGACGATGGTTGATGGGGCATGACCTGCCACTGAGTTTTTCCTCCATCTGAGATTAGAGTCCGGCCTCGATTGAAGGACGGACTGATGAAGAGAAAGCGGTTTACGGAAGAGCAGATCATCGCGGTTCTGCGTGAGCACGAAGCGGGGGCGAAGGTGGGCGACCTGGCGCGCAAGCATGGGATCTCCGAGGCGACGCTGTATAACTGGAAGGCGAAGTATGGCGGGATGGACGTCTCCGATGCCAAACGGCTGAAAGCCTTGGAAGACGAGAACGCGAAGCTGAAGAAGCTGCTCGCCGACCAGATGCTGGAAGCGTCGGCACTGCGAGCTTCTTTCAAAAAAATGGTGGGGCCCGCCGCCAAGCGCGAAGCCGTCGCGCATCTGCAGGCCACGATGGGCCTGTCGGAGCGGCGGGCCTGTTCCTTTGTGGGCGCTGATCGCAAGATGATCCGGTATCGTTCTTGTCGGCGGCACTGCGCGGCCGGCTACGCGACCTGGCCAACGAGCGCCGGCGCTTCGGCTATCGGCGGCTGTTCATTCTGCTCAGGCACGAGGGCGAGGCATCGGGTATCAACCGCATCTACCGGCTGTGCCGCGAAGAAGGACTGGCCGTGCGCAAGCGACGCTCCAGGCGCCGAGCGGTAGGAACGCGGGCTCCGATCCTGGTCCAGGGGAAGCCGAACGCGCGCTGGTCGCTGGATTTCGTCCATGACCAGTTCGGCTGCGGCCGGCGCTTCCGCGTCCTCAACATCGTCGACGACGTGAACGCGCGAATGGCTGCGATCCCGGACACCTCGATCTCCGGCCGCCGGGTGGCGCGTGAACTGACGGAACTGATCGCCCGGCGCGGCAAGCCGGGCATGATCGTCTCTGACCACGGCACCGAGTTCACCTCGAACGCGATCCTCGCCTGGTCGAAGGATCATCAGGTGGAATGGCACTTCATCGCGCCGGGCAAGCCGATGCAGAACGGCT
>NZ_JAMYLH010000041.1:0-43853 GCF_040317925.1 Mesorhizobium sp. M1348
CCGCGAAGCTCGCCCACGCCGCCGGGCGCGAAGTGTCGATGACCTTGTCGGACTCGTTCTGCGTCGACCGCTACCGCGACGAGTTCCTCGACCTGATGCGCTCAGGCACCGTTGACATCGTCTTTGCCAACAGCCACGAGATCAAGTCGCTCTACCAGACCGCGTGCTTCGACGAGGCGCTGGCGCAGATCCGCAAGGATTGCAAGATCGCAGCCGTCACCCGCTCGGAAAAGGGCTCGGTCATCGTCCGCGGCGACGAGACCGTCACCATCGAGGCGACCAGGATCCGCGAGCTGGTCGACACGACAGGCGCCGGCGACCTTTATGCCGCCGGTTTCCTCTACGGCTACACGCAGGGCCGCAGCCTGAAGCAGTGCGGCGATCTCGGCTCGCTGGCCGCCGGGCTGGTCATCCAGCAAATCGGCCCAAGGCCAAGGCAGAACCTGCGCCGAGAGGCCGAACAGGCGGGGCTGCTGTAGGGAGCTCGGTCTCGCTCGATGGCAGGGCAATCGCACAGCGGCATGTGCCCCCTCACCCGTATTGCCACCCCAATTGCAAAGGGCAATTGGGGGAAATCCCACCTCTCCCCGAGGGGAGAGGAGGTCGCCAGGTTGATGCCAGGCTCTTCTCCCCAGCGGGGAGAAGGTGGCCGCGAAGCGGCCGGATGAGGGGGAACCCCCCATGCGATAGCACTGCCCTCTATAGGCGTCGCCTTCGCACGACCCTTCCCAGCGAGAGGAGGGTAAGCTCGCTCCTCAAGCCCCAGCGCTATACGCCGCGATCGCCGCCATATTCACGATATCGCTGTCCTTGGCATTCAGCGAGACGATCTGAACCGGCTTGTTCAGGCCGACCAGCAGCGGGCCGATGACGGTCGAGCCGCCGAGCTCCTGCAGCATCTTGGTCGAGATTGAGGCCGAGTGGAAAGCCGGCATGATCAGCACATTGGCCGGGCCGGTCAGCCTGATGAACGGATACTGCGCCATGGCGCGGGCGTTGAGCGCCACGTCGGCGGCCATCTCGCCGTCATACTCGAAATCGACGCGGCGCTTGTCGAGGATGCGCACCGCTTCCTGGACGCGCTCGGAGCGTTCGCCCTGCGGATGGCCGAAGGTTGAATAGGCGAGCATGGCGAGCCTCGGCTCGTAGCCCATGCGGCGGGCGAAGCCGGCGGCCTCCTCGGCGATGTCGGCGATCTGTTCGGCATTCGGCATGTCGTGCACGGCGGTGTCGGCGACAAGCACGGTGCGACCCCGCGCGAGCACGATCGATACGCCGATGACGCAGTGGCCGGGCCTTGCGTCGATGACGCGGCGGATATCGTCGAGCGCCGTCGAATAGTTGCGGGTGACGCCGGTGACGATGCCGTCGGCGTCGCCCAGCGCCACCATGCAGGCGGCGAAATGGTTGCGGTCGTTGTTGATCAGCCGCTGGCAGTCACGGAACAGGAAGCCTTTGCGCTGCATGCGCTCGTAGAGATAGTCGGTGTAGACCGAGTTGCGCCGCGACAGCCGCGCATTGATGATCTCGATGCCTTGCTTACCGAGGTCGATGCCGGCGTTCCTGGCGTTTTCCTTGATGATGTCGTCGCGGCCGAGCAGGATGGCGGTGCCGAGCCGCTGGTTCACATAGGAGACGGCGGCGCGCATCACCTGCTCCTCCTCGCCCTCGGCAAAGACGATGCGCTTGGGCTGACGGCGGACGCGGTCGTAGATGCGCTGCAACGTCGAGGCGATCGGGTCGCGGCGGGCGGAAAGCTCCTGCGCGTAGCGGTCGAGATCGAGGATCGGCTTGCGCGCGACGCCGGACTCCATCGCCGCCTTGGCGACCGCGATCGGGATCGCCGAGATCAGCCGCGGGTCGAACGGCACCGGGATGATGTAGTTGGGGCCGAATTTCGGCCGGTTGCCCTGATAGGCGGCGGCGACGTCGTCGGGCACGTCCTGGCGCGCGAGCTCCGCCAGCGCCCGGGCGGCGGCGATCTTCATGTCGTCATTGATGGTGGTCGCCCGCACATCGAGCGCGCCGCGGAAGATGTAGGGGAAGCCAAGCACGTTGTTGACCTGGTTCGGGTAGTCGGACCGTCCCGTCGCCATGATGGCGTCGGTTCGGATCTCGGCGACCTCCTCCGGCGTGATCTCGGGGTCGGGATTGGCCATGGCGAAGATGATCGGGTTCTTGGCCATCGACTGCACCATCCTGGTGGTCAGCGTGCCCTTGGCCGAGAGGCCGAGGAACACGTCGGCGCCGTCCAGCGCCTCGGCCAGCGAGCGCGCGCCGGTTTTCACGGCGTGCGCCGATTTCCACTGGTTCATGCCTTCGGTGCGGCCCTGGAAGACGACGCCCTTGGTGTCGCAAAGGATGATATTTTCGGGCGCAAAGCCCATCGCCTTCATCAATTCGATGCAGGCGATGCCGGCGGCACCCGCGCCATTGCAGACCATTTTCGTGGTCTTCATGTCGCGGCCGGTGATTTCCAGCGCGTTGATCAAGCCGGCGGCCGAGATGATGGCGGTGCCGTGCTGGTCGTCATGGAAGACCGGTATGTCCATCAGCTCGCGCAGCCGCTGCTCGATGATGAAACATTCCGGTGCCTTGATGTCCTCGAGGTTGATGCCGCCGAAGGAGGGTCCGAGGAAACGCACGCAATTGATGAATTCGTCGGCATCCTCGGTGTCGACCTCGAGGTCGATGGAATCGACATCGGCGAAGCGCTTGAACAGCACCGCCTTGCCTTCCATCACCGGCTTCGAGGCCAGCGCGCCGAGGTTGCCGAGACCGAGGATGGCGGTGCCGTTGGAGATGACGGCGACCATGTTGCCGCGAACCGTGTAGTCGAAGGCGCGGCTCGGATCCTCGGCGATGGCGAGAACCGGCACGGCGACGCCCGGCGAATAGGCAAGGCTGAGATCGCGTTGCGTCGCCATTGGTTTTGTCGCGACGATCTCCAGCTTGCCGGGGCGGCCCATGGCATGGAATTCCAATGCCTCCTGGGCGCTGACGGAGGGCCCGTTGCTTTCGGTTTTCTTGGCCATGGTACCTTTGGTTTCCTCGCCCGTACGGCACCGCTTGCGATGGGTGCGCATGCTTTCTTTTGTGGAAGGTTCGGGATTAAGGCTACACTTCGCCGCTGTAAACCGCCAAGCATGGCTTGCAAAATTTTGGAAGCAGCTTCTTGAACGACGAGACGCCCATTCGAAGCGACAACGCCACCCCGGCCTTCGCGCCGGCGACGCCGATGATGGAGCAGTACATTGAGATCAAGGCGGCGAACCCGGATTCGCTGCTGTTCTACCGCATGGGCGATTTCTACGAGCTGTTCTTCGACGATGCCGAGAAGGCGAGCCGGGCACTCGGCATCGTGCTGACCAAGCGCGGCAAGCACCAGGGGCTCGACATCCCGATGTGCGGCGTGCCGGTGCATGCCGCCGACGATTATCTGCAGAAGCTGATCGGCCAGGGCTTCCGCGTCGCCGTCTGCGAGCAGATCGAGGATCCGGCCGAGGCCAAGAAGCGCGGCGGCAAATCGGTGGTGCGCCGCGACGTGGTGCGGCTGGTGACCCCCGGCACCATCACCGAGGACAAGTTGCTGGCGCCGTCGGAATCGAGTTTTCTGATGGCGCTGGGACGGGTCAAGGGCGGCAGCAGCGATCACGCTTTCGCGCTGGCCTGGATCGAGATCTCGACCGGTGTCTTCCGCGTCGCCGAAACCACCGCCGACCGGCTGCTCGCCGATGTCTTCCGCGTCGATCCGCGCGAGCTGATCGTCGCCGAGCCGGTGTTTTACGACCCGGAGCTGAAACCGGTATTCGACGTGCTCGGCCGCGTCGCCAGCCCGCAGCCGCCGTCGCTGTTCGATTCGGCTTCGGCCGCCGGCCGCATCGCCCGCTTCTTCGAGGTGGCGACGCCTGACAGTTTCGGCTCGTTTTCGCGCGCCGAACTGTCGGCGATCTCAGGCGTCATCGCCTATGTCGAAAAGACGCAGAAGGCCGAGCGGCCGCCGCTGTCGCGGCCGCAGCGCGAGGAGCAGGGCTCGACCCTGTTCATCGACCCGGCGACGCGCGCCAATCTGGAACTGCTGCGCACATTGTCCGGCAGCCGCGACGGCTCGCTGTTCAAGGCGATCGACCGCACGGTGACCGGCGGCGGGGCAAGGCTGCTCGCCGACCGGCTGATGGCGCCGCTGACCGACCCGGCGGCTATCAGCGCCAGGCTGGACTCAGTGTCGTTCTTCCGCTCCGAGACGCGCCTCTGCCAGGCGGTGCGGGCAAGCCTGAAGAGCGTTGCCGACATGCCGCGCGCGCTGTCCAGGCTGGCGCTCAACCGCGGCGGCCCGCGCGACCTCGGCGCGCTGCGCGCCGGTTTCGAAGCGGCTAGCGCCATCGCCGAACTGTTCGGCCAAACCACCTTGCCGGGCGAACTGACCGCGGCGTTGGGAGCTATCAAGGCACTGCCCGGTAAACTGGCGACGCATCTGGTACAGGCGCTCAGCGACGAGCTGCCGTTGCTCAGGCGCGACGGCGGCTTCGTCCGTTCCGGCTACCACGCCGAACTCGACGAGATGCGGGCACTGCGCGACGAGTCGCGAAAAGTGATCGCCGGGCTGGAGCGTTCGCTGATCGACGAGACCGGCATCCGCTCGCTGAAGATCAGGCACAACAATGTGCTGGGATATTACATCGAGGTGACCGCCAACCACCATGCGCTGATGACCGGCAGCGACGGCGCCAAGGCGCGCTTCATCCATCGCCAGACCATGGCCAACGCCATGCGCTTCACCACCACGGAACTCGCCGAACTGGAATCGAAGATCGCCAACGCCGCCGACCGGGCGCTGGCGATCGAGCTTGCCGCTTTCGAGGCGCTGACGGCGGAAGTCGTCGGCCAGGCCGACACGATCCGTGCCGGCGCCGAAGCGCTCGCCGTGCTCGATGTTTCGGCTGCACTTGCCTTGCTTTCCGAAAGCGAGGCTTGGTGCCGGCCGCTAGTCGATGCGAGCCTTGTCTTCGAGATTTCGGGTGGACGCCATCCGGTGGTCGAACAGGCGCTGCGGCGTTCCGGCGAAGGCCCGTTCGTCGCCAATGATTGCGATCTGTCGCCGCAAGGCGATGCCAAGGCCGGCGCGATCTGGCTGCTGACCGGCCCCAATATGGGCGGCAAGTCGACCTTCCTCAGGCAGAACGCGCTGATTGCCATCCTTGCCCAGACCGGCTCATTCGTGCCGGCGGCATCAGCCCATATCGGCGTCGTCGACCGGCTGTTTTCGCGGGTCGGCGCCTCCGACGATCTGGCGCGCGGCCGCTCCACCTTCATGGTCGAGATGGTCGAAACGGCGGCGATCCTCAACCAGGCCGGCGAACGCGCGCTGGTCATTCTCGACGAGATCGGCCGCGGCACCGCCACCTTCGACGGCCTGTCGATCGCCTGGGCGGCGGTCGAATATTTGCACGAGAAGAACCGCTGCCGGGCGATCTTCGCCACGCATTTCCACGAGATGACGGCGCTGGCCGGAAAACTGCCGCGGCTCTCCAACGTCACCATGCGGGTCAAGGAATGGGAGGGCGACGTGGTCTTCCTGCACGAGGTCGGCAAGGGTGCGGCTGACCGGTCCTACGGCGTCCAGGTGGCGCGGCTGGCCGGCCTGCCGGAAGCCGTCGTCGGCCGGGCCAAGGAAGTGCTGCACCAGCTTGAAGCCGGCGAGGTTTCGGGCAAGGCCAACCGCCTGGTCGACGACCTGCCGCTGTTTTCCGTGGCGGCGAAGCGGGAAGCGTCGAAGCCGGCGAAGAGTGATGGGCTGGGCGCGGCGCTAGTGAAGATCAATCCCGACGAGATGACGCCACGCGAGGCGCTGGAGGCGCTGTACCGGCTGAAGGGGATGGTTGGGAAGTAGTGCTCGTCCGATAGCGCTCTACGGCGCCCCCCTCTGTCCTGCCGGACATCTCCCCCTCGAGGGGGAGATTGGCAGTTTCGCTGACAGCGCTTTTCCTTCGACGTTCGAAGTTGGCGAAAGCCGATGCGAAATCCAATCTCCCCCCTTGAGGGGGAGATGTTCGGCAGGACAGAGGGGGGTGTGACGGAACGCTGCTTTGGCTTGCCTTCCGCCCCACCCCTCAAATCATCGCCAAGCCCGATTTCTGCCTCGGCGGCGGGAAGGCGCGGTCGAGGTCGGCGAAATCTTCGCTCGTGAGCTCGATGTCCAACGCCGCGACATTCTGCCGGACATGCTCCGCGCGGCTAGCTTTGGGAATCGCGATCACCCCGTCCTGCGCCATCACCCAGGCAAGCGCGATCTGCGCCGGCGTCGCACCGTGGCGAGCGGCGATGGCATCTAACCTGGCGTTGCGCGCCAATATCCCCTGATCGACCGGCGAATAGGCCATCAGCGGCATGCCGCGTTGCCGGCTCCGCGGGGCGAGGTCGAACTCGACGCCGCGCTGCGACAGATTGTAGAGCACCTGGTTGGTCTGGACGTTGCCGCCGGCCGGCAACCGAACCAGCTCTTCCATCTCATCGGTATCGAAATTGCTGACGCCCCAATGGCGGATCTTGCCGGCCGCCTTCAACGCTTCGAACGCCTCTACCGTTTCCATCAAAGGAACGCTGCCCGGCCAATGCAAGAGATAGAGATCGATGCGGTCGGTGGCGAGATGCCTCAGGCTGTTCTCGCAGGCCCGTTTCACGCCGGTGCGCGAGGCATTGGACGGCAGCACCTTGGAGACGAGGAACACTTCGTCGCGGCGACCGGCGATGGCCTCCGCCACCACCTCCTCGGCACCGCCGCTGGCATACATTTCGGCGGTGTCGATCAGCGTCATGCCGAGATCCAGCCCGAGCTTCAGGGCATTGGCCTCGTCGCCACGGCGGCGGCCGTCTTCGCCCATCTTCCAGGTGCCCTGGCCGAGCACCGGCACGGCTTCGCCGCAGGGCAGGGTGGTCCTTCTTATCGTCGATGGCATGGCATGCTCCAGTCAGGCGGCATCATAGCCGCCAAAGGGAATCCAGGTGAAGCCTCTTCCCCGGATTCGCTCTGATAGCGTGAACCGCTACTTCACCGGATGGGCGGCGAGCCAATCCTGCATCTGCTTGATCTCGGCTTCCTGCGCGGCGATTACTGCTTCGGCGAGCTTGCGCATTTCCGGATCCTTGCCATTGGCGAGCTCGATCTTGGCCATGTCGATGGCCGCCTGGTGATGCGGGATCATGCCGCGGGCGAAATCGACATCGGCATCGCCGGAATATTCGATCGCCATCATGTCGGTATGCATCTTGTCCATCGCCGCCTTGTAGCCCTCGGTCGAGGGGCTCTGTGCGCCCATTGCGCCCATGTCGTGCTTCATCTCCTCGGCTTGTGCTGGAACGCTTTCGAGGAAAACAGCAAGCAGCATTCCCGCCGCCATCATCAGCAGCACGATCTTCTTGGCCAAGGTCATTCATCGTCTCCTTTTTTGAACAGGGTCTATCTGGAAGTTTTACTCAGAGTTTCAACGTCCTGAGCCGCAATGCGTTGGCGATGACCGAAACCGAAGACAGGCTCATCGCCGCCGCCGCAATCATCGGCGACAGCAGCGTGCCGGTGAGCGGATAAAGCACGCCGGCAGCAACCGGCACGCCAAGCACATTGTAGAGGAAAGCGAAAAACAGGTTCTGGCGGATGTTGCGGATCGTCGCGCGGGCCAGCGTCCTCGCCCTGACGATGCCGTTTAGGTCGCCCTTGACCAGCGTAATTCCCGCACTTTCGACCGCAACATCGGCGCCGGTGCCCATGGCGATGCCGACATCGGCGGCGGCAAGTGCGGGCGCATCGTTGACGCCGTCGCCGGCCATGGCAACGCCGGCACCGCCGGCGCGCAACTCCTCGACCAGCGCGTTCTTCTGCTCCGGCAGCAGGCCGGCACGCACCGCGTCGATGCCGAGCTTGGCTGCGATGGCCTTGGCCGTGCGCTCATTGTCGCCGGTCGCCATGACGATCTTCAGCCCGCTGTCATGCAGGGCCTTGATCGCCTCGGCTGTCGTCGCCTTGATCGGATCGGCGACGGCAACGAGGCCGGCGAGCTTGCCTGCGACAGCGACGAACATCGCGGTCTTGCCATCGGCCTGCAGCGTCTCGGCGCTGGCCAGGACCGATGCCGTATCGATGCCGAGATCGGCCATCATCGCGGCATTGCCGAGCGCCACCTTCTGTCCCGAGACCGTGCCGGAAACACCCTTACCGGTGATAGCCTCGAAACCGCTCGCGTCGGGGACCTTCACGCCGCGTTCGCGGGCGCCTTCGACGATGGCCTCGGCCAGCGGATGCTCCGAGCCTTTTTCCAGCCCGGCGGCGAGCGCCAGCAGATCGTCCTGTGCCATGCCTTCGACGGCAACGACGTCGGTCAGTCGCGGCCGGCCTTCGGTCAGCGTTCCCGTCTTGTCGACGATCAGCGTATCGACCGAGGCAAAGCGCTCGAGCGCCGCCGCTTCCTTGATCAGCACGCCGGCATGCGCGCCGCGCCCGGTGGCGGTCATGATCGACATTGGCGTCGCAAGGCCGAGTGCACACGGACAGGCGATAATCAGCACCGAGACCGCCGAGACGATGGCAAAGACCAGGCTGGGTTCCGGTCCGACGATCGCCCAGGCGACGAACGCAATGATGGCGACCAGCACGACGGCCGGGACGAAGTAGAACGAGACGCGGTCGGCCAACCCCTGGATCGGCGCGCGCGAGCGCTGCGCCTTGGCGACCAGCTCGACGATGCGTGCCAGCGTCGTCTCGGCGCCGATCTTTTCGGCGCGCATGACCAGCGAGCCGTTCTTGTTGAGCGTGCCGCCGATGAGGTTGTCGCCTTCGGTCTTTTCGACCGGCAGCGGCTCGCCCGTGATCATCGATTCGTCGATGGAAGAGCGTCCTTCGAGCACAATGCCGTCGACCGGCACTGCGTCACCGGGGCGGATGCGCAAGCGGTCGCCGGCCTTGACAATATCGAGCGGCACGTCGTTTTCGGAACCGTCCGCGCCGATCAGCCGCGCCGTCTTCGGCGCCAGGTCGAGAAGCGCACGGATCGCCGAACCGGTTTTCTCACGGGCGCGCAATTCCAGCACCTGGCCGAGGAACACCAGCGCGACGATCACCGCCGCCGCCTCGAAATAGACCGGCACGGTGCCGTCATGGCCGCGGAACTGGTGCGGAAAGAGGCCAGGAAACAGCGTGGCGACGACGCTGTAGAGATAGGCAGCACCGACGCCGAGCGAAATCAGCGTCCACATATTGGGGCTGCGGTTGAGGATCGAATCCCAGCCGCGGTGGAAGAACGGGAATGCCGCCCACAGCACCACGGGGCTGGCCAGCGCCAGTTCCAGCCAGACCTTCGCACGGTCGTCGATGAAGGCCTGGAACGTCAGGCCGAGCATCGGTGCCATGGCGATGACCAGCAACGGCACGGACAGCACCGCGCTCACCCACAACCGCCTGGTGAAGTCGACCAGTTCGGGGTTCGGACCCTCGTCGCCGGTCGGCACCCCCATCGGCTCCAGCGCCATGCCGCAGATCGGGCACGAGCCGGGCTTGTCGCGGATGATTTCGGGATGCATCGGGCAGGTGTATTGCGTGCCCTTGGGCATTGCCTGCGGTGCCGGCCTGTCGCCGAGATACTTTGCCGGCTCGGCCTCGAATTTCGCCTGGCAAGCGGCCGAGCAGAAATAGAAACCCTGACCCTCGTGCCGCAAAAAGTGCCTGGCCGTGGCACGGTCGACGCTCATGCCGCAGACGGGATCGGTGGCGGTCAGATATTTCTGGGGTTCGGCGACGAATTTCGAACGGCAGCTTTCGCTGCAGAAATGATAGCGATGGCCGCCATGCCCGGCGGTAGGCTTGCCGGCGGCCGGATCGACGGTCATGCCGCAGACCGGATCGCGGATGACGGCGTCCGCAGCAGAGGAGGCGCCCTTTGCCGAGCAACGGCTGCCATGGGCGTGATGATGGTGATCGGAATGCGTCATGCCGAAAGCCCCTGTATTTCGATGTTGCGGCGGAGGTAGTGCTTCCAGTAACGGGAAGGTCAAGGGCTGTTTTCGATTTTTCGCGCCCATGCCCCTAACCGCCCGGCCGCGGGCGCGAGACGATCGTCCCGTTCCACCGCTGCGGAGAACGCGTCCGTCCGCCCCATACCCAGCGCCGCGAAAACGCGCTATAGACGCCGCCGAAACGGCGAGGCCGAACGGCATTTATGGCAAGAATATCCCTGAAGCTCGAGGAACTGATCGACGGCGAAGCCTTGCGCCGCGAGATGACCGAACTGACCGCGGCCACGGCAGGCGACGGTTCGGGCAAGGCCGCGCGCAGCGGCGTCCTCAAGCTTCTCAAAAGCCGGCTCGCCGACGGCCGCACTGTCGCCGAACGCATGCTGATGGACGATGGCAGCGGCACCGCCTGCGCCGCCCGGCTGTCGCATCTGATGGATGAGATCATCCGTGCGCTCTACGATTTCGCCGCCACCCATGTCTATCGCGTCAAAAACCCGTCATCGGCCGAGCGCATGGCGGTCGTTGCCGTCGGCGGCTATGGCCGCGGCACGCTGGCGCCGGGGTCCGACATCGATCTGCTGTTCCTGCTGCCCTACAAGCAGACGCCGTGGGGCGAGCAGATCGTCGAATATATGCTCTACATGCTGTGGGACCTCGGCCTGAAGGTCGGCCACGCGACGCGCAACATCGACGAATGCCTTAGGCTGTCGCGCACCGACATCACCATCCGCACCTCGATCCTGGAAGCGCGCTTCCTGTGGGGCGAGCAAAAGCTCTATGACGAGCTTTTGCAGCGCTTCGATCACGAGGTGGTGCGCACCACCGGCCCTGAATATGTCCAGGCCAAGCTCGCCGAACGCGACGAGCGCCACGCCAAGGCCGGCGAGAGCCGCTATCTGGTCGAACCCAACGTCAAGGACGGCAAGGGCGGCCTGCGCGACCTGCAGACGCTGTTCTGGATCGCCAAGTATTTCTACCGGGTGCGCACCGGCGAGGAACTGGTCGACAAGGGCGTCTTCACCGACGCCGAATACCGGGAATTCCAGAAGGCCGAGGACTTCCTGTGGGCGGTGCGCTGCCACATGCATTTCCTCACTGGCAAGGCCGAGGAGCGGCTGCATTTCGACATCCAGCGCGACATCGCCGAGCGGCTCGGCTACACCACCCATCCCGGCCTGTCGGCGGTCGAGCGCTTCATGAAGCACTACTTCCTCGTCGCCAAGGACGTCGGCGACCTGACCCGCATCTTCTGTGCCGCGCTGGAAGAGGAGCAGGCCAAGCATGTGCCGGGCTTCAACCGCATCTTTCTCACCTTCTCGCGCCGCAAGCGCAAGCTCGCCGGCACGGCCGATTTCATCGTCGACAACCACCGCATCAACATCGCCGACGACGAAGTGTTCGAGCGCGACCCGGTCAACTTGCTCAGGCTGTTCTGGTTCGCCGACAAGCACGGCCTGGAATTCCACCCCGATGCGCTGAAGCTTTTGACCCGCTCGCTCGGCCTCGTCGGCAAGGCGCTCAGGCGCGACGAGGAGGCCAACCGGCTGTTCCTCGACATCTTGACCTCGGACCGTAACGCCGAGCTCAATCTGCGGCGCATGAACGAGGCCGGACTGCTTGCTAAGCTAATCCCGGACTTCGGCAAGATCGTCGCCATGATGCAGTTCTCGATGTACCACCACTACACCGTGGACGAGCATTTGATCCGCTGCATCGGCGTGCTGGCCGAGATCGAACGCGGCGACGGCGAAAAGGTCCATCCGCTTTCCCACGCGCTGATGCCGGGGCTGAAGAAGAGCCGCGAGGCGCTCTATGTCGCCGTGCTGCTGCACGACATCGCCAAGGGCAGGCCGGAAGACCATTCGCAAGCCGGCGCCAGGATCGCCCGGCGCATCTGCCCGCATATGGGGCTCTCGCCGGCCGACACCGAAACGGTCGCCTGGCTGGTCGAGAACCACCTCGTCATGTCGATGACCGCGCAGACCCGCGATCTCAACGACCGCAAGACGATCGAGGATTTTGCCGCGATTGTGCAGTCGGTCGAACGGCTGAAGATGCTGCTTGTGCTTACCGTCTGCGATATCCGCGGTGTCGGGCCTGGTGTCTGGAACGGCTGGAAGGGCCAGTTGCTGCGTACGCTCTACTACGAGACCGAGCTTTTGTTGACTGGGGGGTTTTCGGAGGTGTCGCGCGCCAAACGGACGGCGGCGGCGCGCGAACAACTGGCCGAGGCGCTTGCCGACTGGCCGGAAAAGGCCCGCAAGCGTTATGTCGGCCAGCACTACGAGAACTATCTGCTGGCGGTCGATCTTCCCGACCAGGTGCGCCATGCCGAATTCATCCGCGAGGCCGACCATGCCGGCAAGAAGCTGGCCACAATGGTCAAGACCCACCAGTTCGAGGCGGTGACCGAGATCACGGTGCTGGCGCAGGACCATCCACGCCTGCTCTCGGTGATTGCCGGCGCCTGTGCTGCGGCCGGCGGCAATATCGTCGACGCGCAGATCTTCACCACTTCGGACGGCCGCGCGCTCGACACCATCCTGATCTCGAGGGAGTTCGACCGCGACGAGGACGAGCGCCGCCGTGCCGAGCGCGTCGGCCGGCTGATCGAGGATGTTCTGTCGGGCAAGAGCTGGCTGCCCGAAATGATCGAGAAGCGCACCAAGCCTCGGCGCGGCGCCAAGGTTTTCCGTATTCCGCCACGCGCCGAGATCCGCAATACGCTGTCGAACCGGTTCTCGGTGATCGAGGTCGAGGGGCTGGACAGGCCGGGCCTTCTGTCGGAGATCACCGGCATGTTGTCGGACCTGTCGCTCGACATCGCCTCAGCCCACATCACCACCTTCGGCGAAAAAGTCATCGACACATTCTACGTCACCGATCTCACCGGCCAGAAGATCGACAGCCCGTCGCGTACGGCGACCATTCGCAACAGGCTGATCGCGGTGCTCGAGGGCACCGCGTCCGAGCGCGGCAAGACCAAAACGGCCGCCGAGTGACTGTCACCTTCCATTTGCCCCAATCCCGCAGGCAGACTTCGAGCGCATGAGCCTTGTCAAGAAATTCGCCACCGTCGCTTCCGGCACGCTGATGAGCCGGGCCCTCGGCTTCGGCCGCGAGATGCTGATGGCTGCCGCACTCGGCACCGGGCCGATCGCCGACGCCTTCAACGCCGCCTTCCAGTTCCCCAACACCTTTCGCCGGCTGTTTGCCGAAGGCGCCTTCAACGCCGCCTTCGTGCCGCTGTTTGCCAAGGAGATCGAGACACATGGCACCGATGGCGCCAAGCGCTTTTCCGAAGAGGTGTTCGGCGTCTTGTTCACGGCGCTTCTGGCGCTGACCATCGCCATGGAACTGGCGATGCCGCTGATCGTGCGCTACCTGGTGGCGCCGGGCTTTGCCGACACGCCGGGAAAATTCGAGACGACGGTGGCGCTGGCGACCGTCATGTTCCCATACCTGATCTGCATGTCGCTCGGCGCCATGATGGCCGGCATGCTGAATTCGCTGCGCCGCTATTTCGCCGCCGCGGTGGCGCCGGTGTTCCTCAACGTCATCCTCATCGCCGTGCTTGCCTATGCTTGGTACAAGGGTTCGGACGCCTGCACCGTCGGTTTCGGTCTGGCCTGGGGTGTGCTGGCGGCCGGCTTGGTGCAGCTGGCGATCGTCTGGGCGGCGGTGCGCCATGCCGGCATTTCGATCGGCTTCCGGCGGCCGAAGATGACGCCGAACGTCAAGCGGCTGCTGATCCTGGCGCTGCCGGCGGCGATCACCGGCGGCATCACCCAGATCAACCAGCTGATCGGCACGGCGATCGCGTCGGCGCAGGACAGCGCGGTGTCGTCGCTGGCCTATGCCGACCGCGTTTACCAGCTGCCGTTGGGCGTCGTCGGCGTCGCCGTCGCCATCGTGCTTTTGCCGGAACTGTCGCGGGCGCTGAAATCAGGCAATCTGGTCGAGGCCGCCAATCTGCAGAACCGCTCGGTCGAGTTTACCCTTTTCATGACCTTGCCGGCGGCGGCCGCCCTGCTGGTCATGTCCGAGCCGATCGTGCGGCTG
Source organism: Mesorhizobium sp. M1348 (assembly GCF_040317925.1). Lineage (NCBI taxonomy): Bacteria > Pseudomonadati > Pseudomonadota > Alphaproteobacteria > Hyphomicrobiales > Phyllobacteriaceae > Mesorhizobium > Mesorhizobium sp. M1348. Next base: position 14,065 of record NZ_JAMYLH010000041.1, read on the forward strand.
GTCTATGAGCGCGGCGCCTTTGCCGCCAACAATTCGACGCCGACGGTCGCGGCAATCCTGGCGATTTTCGGCCTCGGCCTGCCGGCCTTCGTGCTGATCAAGGCGTTCACCCCAGGCTATTTCGCCCGCGAGGACACGCGCACGCCGATGATTTTTGCCGCTATCTCGGTGGCGGTTAACATTACGACGGCGCTGACGCTGTTTCCGACCATGGGCGCGCCCGGCATTGCCGTTGCCTCCGCCGTCGCAGGCTGGGTCAATGCGTTCATGCTGCTCGCCGTGCTGATCCGGCGCGGCCATTGGGGCCGCGACGTGCCGCTCATGAAACGCATCCCGCGGCTGGTGCTGTCGGCGGCGGTGATGGCCGCGGCGCTCTATTTTGCCGAGCACTGGTTCGCCGCAAAGCTGGCTTCCGGCTCGCCTCTGGTGATCCAGGCGGTAACCCTGCTTGCGCTCGTCGCCGGCGGGGCGCTGCTCTACTTCGTCACCGCCTTCGCCACCGGCGGCGCAGATTTCGGCATGATCCGCCGCAATATCGGGCGGAAGGGGTCCCAGCCGGTCAAGCAACAGTCTCCAGATCCGTGAAGCGGAATTCGTCCGCCGTCGAAAGCATCGGAACGGCGTAGTAGCGCGCACAGGCGTAGTGGAAACAGTCGGCCATGTTCAGTCGGCCAGCGTTGTTGCGAAACCGCGACGCAGCCTCAACAGACAGGGATGCCGCGTCAGAGGCAGGCGGAAGCTCCCGCAAGGTGATTCCACGCTCTTCGAGAAAACGGCTGACTATCTCCAGGCTTGTGGCGACCGGGATGGCTAGCTTTTCCGATCGCGAAAGCGCCATCGCGGCTTCCCAAACCGCGATGGCCGACGTGAACGGAGCCGACGCTTTCATGACCGCCTGCGCGCAGCGCTGGGCTTCGGTCTCGTTGCTCAGTATTGCAACGATAGCGGCTGCATCGATGAACATCAGTCTTCGCCGGACAATTCGTCGTAGACCGAGCGCGGCAGCGGCTTGCGCGCCTGCTCGCTCAGCTCAATACCGAACTCGGCCCGGAGCCGTGCCGCCGTCTCCAGCGGCGTCTCGCGATTGCGTCGGCGCTCCAGAGCTTCGCGCATGGCGATCACGATTGCCTCGGTGATGCCGACACCTTCAAGCCTGGCAAAAGCCCGCGTCAGGCTGTCAGCTTCCTTGTTGTTGATGTTGATCGTCATTGTTTTGCTTCCGCGGTGTAGCATATATTATGTAGCTATCTACATCAGTCCGTCAATGTAGGCCTGGCCAAATCGAAGCGATTGCCAAGGCGAGCTATTTTGTTCTTGCTTTGTGCCGGCAGCTATGCTACTAATTTCGGTATGGTGCTGATTGGCGCCGAGGACCCGCCGCAAGGCGGGTTTTGTTTCTGGTCGGCGCCATCCCCCTCAAACAGCCTTCTGCTCGGCCGACGCCAAAGCCCCGCGTGACGTGGCCAACGCCCTCTTGATCGTCTCCTCGCTCTCGTCCATAAGCGCGCCGTCGCAAGACTTTCGCCGCGCGCGAAACGGCCCTCCACAAGCCAGGGAAACACCATGACCGATCAGCCCCCCTTCAAACCGCTCGTCTTTTCCGGCGTCCAGCCAACCGGCAATCTGCATCTCGGCAATTATCTCGGCGCCATCAAGAAATTCGTCGCCCTGCAGGACACCTCCGACTGCATCTATTGCGTCGTCGATCTGCATTCGCTGACCGCACAGCTCGTCTATGAGGATCTTCAGGACCAGACGCGTTCGATCACCGCGGCGTTTCTCGCCTCCGGCATCGATCCGAACAAGCACATCGTCTTCAACCAGTCGCGGGTGATGCAGCACGCCGAGCTTGCCTGGGTCTTCAACTGCGTGGCGCGCATCGGCTGGATGAACCGCATGACGCAGTTCAAGGACAAGGCCGGCAAGGACCGCGAGAACGCCTCGCTCGGCCTGCTCGCCTATCCCTCCCTGATGGCCGCCGACATCCTTGTCTACCGCGCCACCCACGTGCCGGTCGGCGACGACCAGAAGCAGCATCTGGAGCTGACCCGAGACATCGCGCAGAAATTCAACAACGACTTTTCGGACCGCATCGCAGCGCTTGGCGTCGGCGTCGAGATGCAGGTCGGCGAAGAGACGGTGAACGGCTATTTCCCGCTGACCGAGCCGGTCATCGGCGGCCCGGCGGCGCGCATCATGTCGCTGCGCGACGGTTCGAAAAAGATGTCGAAATCCGACCCGTCGGACCTGTCGCGCATCAACCTGACCGACGATGCCGATGCCATCTCGAAGAAGATCCGCAAGGCCAAGACCGACCCGGAAGCCTTGCCCGGCGAACTGGACGGGCTTGCCGGCCGGCCGGAAGCGGAAAACCTCGTCGGCATCTATGCCGGCCTCGCCGAAATCTCGAAAGAGGCCGTGCTGAAGGAATTTGGCGGCCAGCAGTTTTCGGTGTTCAAGCCGGCGCTGGCCGATCTCGCCGTGGAAAAGCTGGCGCCGATCGCCGGCGAGATGCGCCGCATCTCCGATGACCGCGCCTATGTCGACGCGGTGTTGCGGGATGGCGGCGAGCGTGCCGGCACATTGGCCGAAGCGACGATGAAGACCGTGCGCGACATTATCGGCCTGCTGCAAAGCTAATGCATGTCGCGCAAAAGTGTGCAGCGGTTTTGCGATAACGACATGCATAAAACAAGAACCTGAAGCGCGTCGCATGAGGCTGGTCGAACGCGACGCGCTTTAAGCTGCACCAGCATCGCCACAGCCGCCGGTCGCTTGCGGGCGGGCTGCGGCGGTGGCAGATTGCGACCGAAACCATCGAACAGGGTGAATATGGTCTCCAAACGCCTCAGCCGCGAAGCCGGTCATCGCCGCAAGTTCCTGGCGATCATCGACGACACGCCCGAATGCGAGCGCGCCGTCGCCTACGCCTCGAAGCGGGCGCAAAGCACGAGCGGCGTGCTGGTGCTGCTCTATGTCATCGAGCCGGATGATTTCCAGCACTGGCTGGGCGTCGAGAAGATCATGCGCGAGGAGGCGACCGCCACGGCGCGCGCGGCACTCGACAGCTACGCCAACAAGGTGCGCCAGAAGCTCGGCATCGAGCCGGAGCTGGTGGTGCGCGAAGGCAAGCCGACCGAAGAGATCCACAAGCTGATCGAGGAAGACCAGGACATCGCCATCCTGGTGCTGGCGGCAGGCGCCGGCAAGGAAGGGCCTGGGCCGCTGGTCGGTGCGGTCGCCGGCAAGGGCGCCGCCTTTCCTATCCCGGTCACGGTGGTGCCGCAGAACCTGTCGGACGAGGAGATCGACAGCTTGGCCTAGGGTACGTTCAGCGGGCCTGCGACGAACCGATCGGGCCAATGTTGCGGGGCCAAAAAGGACCCTGTCGTTCAGCGCCGCGACGCTCGAAGGTCACGGCATGGATCCCAGGGTCTCCGCTACGTCGCTTCGCTCCTGCTTCGCCCTGGGATGACGAAGGCGTGGTGGCTTATGGCTAATCGCAGGCGTGAGAGATACGGCTCTCGGGTGGGCCGATGGCAAGTCGCAGGCGTTCAAAATGAGCCGGAGCGTCCCTCCTTTCGTCATCCCAGGGCGGAGCAAGGAGCGAAGCGACGCGGCGCAGACCCTGGGATCCATGCCGTTACAGTGGTCCAAGAACGCAGCGATGCAGTGGTTGCTTACGGCCGGTGAGTATCATTGCATGAACGGCATCGTTGGCGCTTCAGGAAGACGCACGGCGCTACAGAAGAAAATTCATTCCACCAGCCAGTCGTTCCCCGCGACGCCTTTCGCTTGAATGTCGGGCGGATAAAGCCTAATTAGAATTATTCCAAACTAGCTGCCCCGAAACGGGCACGGAGACGGCCATGTTCATCCAGACCGAGTCGACGCCAAACCCGGCGACGCTGAAATTCCTGCCCGGCAAGGAAGTGCTGCAAGAAGGCACCGCCGATTTCCGTGATGCCGATAGCGCCGCAACGGCTTCGCCGTTGGCCGGCCGGCTGTTCGAGATCCCCGGCGTCACCGGCGTCTTCTTCGGCTATGATTTCATCACCGTGACCAAGGACGGCCCCGACTGGCAGCATCTGAAGCCGGCTATCCTCGGCGCCATCATGGAGCATTTCATGTCCGGCGCCCCGGTGATGGCCAAGGCCGGCCCCGCCGCCGAGACCAGCCAGACCGGCGAATTCTACGACAAGGCCGACGAGGAGCTGGTCCTCACCATCAAGGAGCTGCTCGACACGCGGGTGCGCCCGGCCGTTGCCCAGGATGGCGGCGACATCACCTTCCGCGGCTTCGAGAACGGCACGGTATTCCTGCACATGAAAGGCGCCTGCGCCGGCTGCCCGTCGTCGACGGCGACGCTGAAGCACGGCATCCAGAACCTGCTCCGGCACTTTGTGCCGGAAGTGCAGCATGTCGAACAGGTTTCCTGACACGCCGTTCCATCTTCAACTTCCGCAGACAACAAAAAACCGGGCTCAAGTGCCCGGTTTTCTGTTTGCGACGTCTGTGTTGTTGCCTAGACGGTCCGCGTATGAGGGCTTTATATTACAATGACCTTGGCGCCGACCGAGGTGCGGTCGTAGAGGTCGATAATGTCCTGGTTCATCAGCCGGATACAGCCCGACGACATCGCCTTGCCGATCGAATTCCATTCCGGGCTGCCATGCAGGCGATAGCCCATATCGCCGCCCTTGTTGAACAGGTACATGGCGCGCGCGCCGAGCGGGTTCTTCAATCCCGGCTCCATGCCGCCGGCAAACTTGGTCAGCTCCGGCTGGCGCCTAATCATCTGCGACGGCGGCGTCCAGGTCGGCCATTCGCGCTTCAGCGCGATATGTGCAGTGCCGTGCCATTCGAAACCCTCACGGCCGACGCCGATGCCGTAACGCATCGCCTCGCCGTCGCCCATGACGAAATAGAGGAATTTGTTCTGCGTATCGACGATGATGGTGCCCGGCTTTTCCCTGGTGTCGTAGTCGACGATCTGCCGGCGGTATTTGAACGGCACCTTTTCGATCGGGATGCGCGGCAGGTGATAGCCGGCATCGGTCACCGCGCCGTAGTTGTTGGTGAAGATCTGCGACCCGATGGTGCTGCAACCGGCGACAGCTGTCGACAGCGCCAGGGCCGCGACGATTGCAAGTGACTTCATGCGCATGAAAAGGTCCGATGCCCTGCCCAAACAACAGCGGCTCGAGTCGGCCGCTTTTTCATCTTCATTCATGCTGGCATTTGCTTTGCTTGCCAAGCGGGCGATGCCTATATCCTTGGACTTGCATGCTGGTAAACCTGCGACTATGGCATTTCGGCAACAGCCTCCGCAGGATTATGCTGCAAAATCAATAGGCCAGGAACAAAAGCCACGAGACGAGGAAATCACCATGGATGTCGGTGACGCTGCCCGGCGCTCTGGCCTGCCGGCCAAGACCATCCGTTACTACGAGGAGATCGGCCTGAGACGCGGCCGCTGCAGGAGATGATCCTGACGGGCCGGGTTCAATAAAGGACGCCGCGAAGCACGGTCCAGGCCAGAAGCCCGAACGTGCCGATCACCACCAATGCACCAAGGACCGTGCCGATCTTTTCAGGCAGTCCATCGGGGCGACCAGGATCGTCGGCCATTCAACTATCGATCATGACGTAGGCGGCACCAAACACGGCAACGATGATTGCCCCAAGCACCGCCCAGCCTCTGATGGCCGAGCGGATTTCCTCCGGCGTCGCCGATTTCCGGTCGTCATCTTCCGTCATGGTGTGCTCCTCGTAAAAAATCCCGTGGCCGACATTGAAAGCGCAAGCTGCCGGCGCTGCCAAGAGGGTGCAGCGGACATTTTTTGCGCAAAAGTGTAGGAACGGGCGCCGTTCGAGAGCAAGCGTTCCCCAGCCTTCGACACTCCGCAAAGCAGGGGCGGCCGTCACGATCCCGGTGGGCGATAGCGGATCGACTTCGCTTTCCCAAGCGCGTCCATCGTCTCTTCGACACTTAACAGCACGGTGGTCTCGTACGAGCTGAGCGCGCCTCCCGCACCGATTGCGAGCATGACGGATGCCATCGACACATTGTCCGGCGCCTCCCACAGGTTCCAGCCATCGTACTCTCCGAAGGCATACCAGAACCCGTGCAGCTTTCCGCCCACCGACTCGATGTAGGAACGGGCAGCCTCGCGTCTATCCTCGGGATTGTCCATCAAGCGCGCCCAGGTTTCGGGCCTGTAGCTGAATCGCGTGAGATACATCGGCATGGTTCGTCTCCTCCCAGAGCTGCCCCCACCAAGACAGTTAAGCGCCGCAATCCGGGAGAACGCGAGTCGTTTCCGAGGCGTAGTACCGCTGGCTTAGTTGCGGGACCGCTAATAGACCTGTTTCAATTGCCTTTCCCAAGGGGAGTAAGGTCAATGGCCGCATATCTCATTGCTGATGTAGACATAACCGACGCCGCCGTCTTCGAGGAATACCGCCGGGACGTGCCTGCAACCGAAGCCCGCTACGGGGGGAGGTACATCGCTCGCGGCGGAGCCACCAAAGTTCTGGAAGGCGATTGGGAGCCTCATCGCCTCGTCATTGTCGAATTCCCCGACATGGCTTCCCTCCTGGCATGGTACGATTCTCCAGAATACGGCCGGCTCAAGGCCATCCGCGAACGCTGCGCAAAGACGAGAATTATTGCTCTGGAGGGCATGATGCCGGTTAGCTGAGGCCTGTTCGATGACAATGGCAAATCTGAGTTGCCATATCTGGTGCGGCCCGGCGACAGGACAGGAGCATTTTGATATGAATCAGCAAGCTTCAAACTTGCGGCCGGGAATGACGGCCAACGATGGGAGGATGACGCCGGAAGCGCTCATTGAATGGGACCTACATATCAATATGACCCAACACCGGATCGGCAGGCGGTGTTACCGTGTGACCTAGGGTTGTGTCATGGCGTTGAAAATGCCGGCGCCAACTATCGCACATAAGGCTGCGGCCCCAAGCCCTCCCACAATGATGCACCACCAGGCGCGGCCATTTCCCCGAAGCATGGGATTCATTTTTATCATCCGTCGCGCCAGAAGCCCCTGGTAGAGTGCATAAGAAGACCCGAAACCGGCGAGCCAAATAACGGAAAATACGACGCCCCGCGTGAGCATCCTATTGAGCCTAGTCTGGTCGATCGTCAAACTTGCAATCTCAGTAACCATGCTTCGCCACCTTTTTGATTATGCTGCGACCACTTTCGGGCCTGCAGCGGTGAATATTAGATCAACCGCGACGCCTCGCGAAAACATAGCTCCCCTCACCAGTAAGAACCGCATTCATAACGCGAGCGGCCCGCCTTGTGGAAGGGCGGGCCTTGTAGCGCCCGCTCCACAGTATTTTGCAGATTAGGTTTGTCAGCCAGATAATCGCACTGAAAACCGGGTTCAAACCGTGAACAAAATCTGGCATGGTGCGGCCATGCCGATCATCTCACCTCTTCCCCTCAACCCGCTCATCGACGGCCGCCAGTCGGAGCGTGCCATGCTGGTTCGTCGCGGCGTGCAGCGGCTGCTCAAGCAGATGGGCGCGCATGTCTTGCCCGAACTGTCGCTGGCGACCGGGCGCCGCGCCGATCTCGTGGCGCTGACCCGCCAGGGCGACATCTGGATCATCGAGATCAAATCCTCGATCGAGGATTTCAGGGTCGACCGCAAATGGCCGGACTACCGGCTGCATTCCGACCGCTTCTTCTTCGCCACGCATCCCGGCGTGCCCCAGGAAATCTTTCCGGAAGAGTGCGGCTTCATTCTCTCGGACGGCTATGGTGCTGAGATTTTGCGCGATGCGCCCGAGCACCGCATGGCGGCGGCGACACGCAAGGCGCTGATGCTGAGGATCGCGCGCGCCGGTGCTGCGCGGTTGCTGGCGGCGGAGCTTGCTGGCGTGTCGGTGCCGGCGCTGGAGGGTGAGAGCGAGTAGGGGTTTCCCTCTCCGTAGTCATGGAGGCTTGCGCTGCCCCGGCTGCCGCCACCTTGCATAAGAGATGATGTATGACTGCGGTGTTCCGCAAGTAACGCCAACAGCCGGGTGTAGCCTTCGTCTTCCCAGTGCAGGTCGAGATTGGAAATGAAACCCGGCACGAAGACCAGATCGAGCGATCCCTGGCCGACCACCTGATAGGCGATCCGCACGTCGCCACTGAGCGCGTATCGAGTTTCGATCGGCCTCACGAGGTTGTCCGCCCGACCCGACGATTTCTTATCGCCGGATCATAGCAGAGGCGCGCAGCTTGCGGCAGATGAAACTATAGAGAGTGTGAATGTAGGTCCGCGGCGCCTACTTCTGTGACGCGGCGGTAGTCTCGGTGTTCGCACCGCCGACGCTAAAACCTGCGCCCTCCGGCGCGCCCGGCCGCTTGATGTGAGGCGCGGCCGCGACGACAAGCTCGTTGAACCCTTCGCCGCCGCTATCCAGCATCTCGAACAATTGCCGGCGCATCCGCGGCTCCCAGAACTTGTTGATGTGCTCGGCGACGCCGGCAATGCCTTGCTCGCGCGGCTTGGAGTGGAAAAAGGCGGCGATCTGGTTGGCCATGCGAACCAGCTTTTCGCTGGTGCTCATGAGGTGGCCTTCGTCATGCGACATGCTTGGCAACTCCGGAAACCACGCGGTCAGGATGGGTGAAAATATCGAAATCGTCGCCGCGCACCAGCGCCACCAGCGTCATGCCGGCGTCGTCCGCGGTGCGGATGGCAAGTGCCGTCGGCGCCGAGACGGCGATGATGAAGGCAGCACCGATCGCCGCGGTCTTCTGCACCATCTCGACCGAAACGCGCGACGTCACGACGACGGCCCCCGACCTGCCGTCGATACCGGCTTTGGCCAGGGCGCCGGCCAGCTTGTCCAGCGCATTGTGACGGCCGACATCCTCGCGCGCCATGACGATGCCCTTGCCGGGGAGGTAAAAACCGGCCGCGTGGACCGCGCCGGTCTCGGCGTGCAGCGGCTGCACCTTCGACAAAAGCTTGACCGAGCGAACGATATCGTCGGCCTGAAGCGTAAGCGTTGACGCGCCGACCGGATCGACCGAGCGCATTGCTTCCTCGATCGATTCGATGCCGCACAGCCCGCAGCCGACCGGGCCGGCCAGCCGTCTGCGACGCGCCTCGAAGCGGGTGTTGGCGCTGTCCTTCAGCCTGATCTGGATATCGATTCCGGCGCCGTGATCCTCGACCTCGATCGCTTCGATTTCGTCTGGCGAGGCAATGATGCCTTCGGTCAGCGAGAAGCCGAGCGCGAAATCCTCGAAATCGGCCGGGCTTGCCATCATCACCGCATGCGTGGTGCCGGCAAAGGAGAATGCTACCGGCGTCTCTTCCGGCACCATGCGGTTGGCGGCCGCGGTGCCGCCGGCGCGGCGCGCGAGGCGGCTGATCTGGGTGACAGCACGACGTTTGGGCATCACGCGGCACCCCCCTCTGGCCTACCGGCCATCTCCCCCTCAAGAGGGGAGATTGGCAGTTCAGACGTAAGGCACCCTTCGACGCTGGTGATTGGCGAAAGCCGAGATGACATCCAATCTCCCCCCTTGAGGGGGAGATGGCCGGTAGGCCAGAGGGGGGTGCTCCGGCACGACGCCAAAACGCTACTCCGCCGCTTCCAACTTCGCGATGCGGCGGCTTTGCTTCGCCTGCTCGTCATAGTCGCGCTGCCATTCCGACGGGCCGTTGGATGCACCCACCTGCACCGCGGTCACCTTGTATTCCGGGCAGTTGGTCGCCCAGTCGGAGAAGTCGGTGGTGATGACGTTGGCCTGGGTGTCGGGATGGTGGAAGGTCGTATAGACGACGCCCGGCGACACCCGCTCGGTGATCAGCGCGCGCAGCGTCGTCTCGCCGGAGCGGCTGGTCAGCCGCACCCAGTCGCCGTCGCGCAGGCCGCGATTTTCGGCATCGTGCGGATGGATCTCCAGCCGGTCCTCGCTATGCCACACGACGTTGTCGGTGCGCCGGGTCTGCGCGCCGACATTGTATTGCGACAGGATGCGGCCGGTGGTCAGCAGCAGGGGAAAGCGCGGTCCGGTCCTTTCGTCGGTCGCCACGTATTCGGTGCGGATGAACTTGCCCTTGCCGCGCACGAAGCCGCCAATATGCATGATCGGCGTGCCTTCCGGCGACTTCTCGTTGCAGGGCCACTGCACCGAGCCCACCCGGTCGAGAAGGTCGAAGGAAACGCCGGCGAAACTCGGCGTCGTCTTGGCGATCTCGTCCATGATCTCAGACGGATGCGTGTAGTTCCAGCCGAGGCCGAGCGCCTTGGCGAGCTCCTGCGTCGTCTCCCAGTCGGCATAGCCGCATTTCGGCTCCATCACCTTGCGCACCATGTTGATGCGGCGCTCGGCATTGGTGAAGGTGCCGTCCTTCTCGAGGAAGGTCGAGCCGGGCAGGAAGACATGCGCGTAGTTGGCCGTCTCGTTGAGGAAGAGGTCGTGCACGACCACACATTCCATCGCGGCGAGACCCGCGGCGACATGCTTGGTGTCGGGGTCCGACTGCAGGATGTCCTCGCCCTGCACATAGAGGCCCTTGAACGAGCCGTCGACGGCTGCGTCCAACATGTTGGGGATGCGCAGGCCGGGCTCGTCGTCGAGCTTGACGCCCCACAGGCTCTCATAGATAGCGCGCACGGCGTCGCCTGAGATGTGGCGATAGCCGGGAAGCTCGTGGGGGAACGAGCCCATGTCGCAGGAGCCCTGCACATTGTTCTGGCCGCGCAGCGGGTTCACGCCGACGCCCGGCCGGCCGATATTGCCGGTCGCCATGGCGAGGTTGGCAATGGCGATGACGGTGGTCGAGCCCTGGCTGTGCTCGGTCACGCCGAGGCCGTAATAGATCGCGCCGTTGCCGCCGCGGGCATAGAGCCGGGCTGCACCGCGTATGTCGTCGGGATCGACGTTGGCGAGCTGGCCGACGACCTCCGGGCTGTTTTCCGGCAATGCCACGAACGATGCCCAATCCTGGAACTCGTCCCAGTCGCAGCGCTCGCGGATGAAGGCCTCGTCGAACAGGCCTTCGGTGACGATGACATGGGCGAGCGCTGTCAGCATGGCGACGTTGGTGCCCGGCTTCAGCGGCAGATGGAATTGCGCCTCGACATGGGCCGAGCGCACGATGTCGGTGCGGCGCGGATCGAGCACGATCAGCTTGGCGCCCTGGCGCATGCGCTTTTTCATGCGCGATGCGAACACCGGATGCGCATCGGTCGGATTGGCGCCGATCAGCAGGATGACGTCCGTCTGCTCGATCGAATCGAAATCCTGCGTGCCGGCGGAGGTGCCGAAGGTCTGGCCGAGGCCATAGCCGGTCGGCGAATGGCAGACGCGGGCGCAGGTGTCGACATTGTTGTTGCGGAAGCCCTGCCGGACCAACTTCTGGACGAGGTAGGTTTCCTCGTTGGTGCAGCGCGACGAGGTGATGCCGCCGATCGAGGTGCGGCCGTACTGGTATTGGATGCGGCGGAATTCGTTCGCCGTATGGGTGAGCGCCTCTTCCCACGACACTTCGCGCCACGGATCGCTGACCTTCTCGCGGATCATCGGCTTCAGGATCCGGTCCTTGTGCGTCGCATAGCCATAGGCGAAGCGGCCCTTGACGCAGGAGTGGCCGTGGTTGGCCTTGCCTGCCTTGTAGGGCATCATGCGGATGACGTCGTCGCCCTTGACCTCGGCCTTGAACGAACAGCCGACGCCGCAATAGGCACAGGTGGTGACGGTCGAGCGCTCGGGCAGGCCCTTCGCCAGCACGGTCTTTTCCCTCAGCGCATCGGTCGGGCAGGCCTGCACGCAGGCCCCGCACGACACGCATTCGGAATCGACGAACGCCTCGTGCATGCCGGCCGAGACCCTGGATTCGAAGCCGCGGCCCTCGATGGTCAGCGCAAACGTGCCCTGCACCTCTTCACAAGCGCGCACGCAGCGCGAGCACACGATGCACTGCGCCGGATCGTAGGTGAAATAGGGGTTCGATTCATCACGCGCGATATAGTCGATGGTCAGCGAGCCATGGCCGGGCGCCACGCCGTTTTCCTGCTTGACGTGGTTGCGGCCGTCCACGCCATAGCGGTTCTCGGTCAGGCCGACCGTCCTGACGACCTTGTCGAACTCGCTGGCGCCGGTGCCGGCCTTCTCGCCCCACGCCGCCGGGTGGTCGGAGACATAGAGTTCCATCACGCCGCGGCGGATGGCGTCTAGCCGGTCGCTCTGCGTATGCACGACCATGCCTTCGCCGACCGGCGTCGTGCACGAGGCCGGCGTGCCGCCGCGCCCATCGATCTCGACGAGGCAGACCCGGCAGGAGCCGAACGAATCCAGCATGTCGGTGGCGCAGAGTTTCGGGATTTCGACGCCCGCTTCCATCGAAGCGCGCATGATAGAGGTCCCCGCCGGCACCGTCACCGACTTGCCGTCGACGGTCAGCGTTACCTGCTGTTCGGCTTCCGAGGCGGGTGTGCCGTAGTCGATTTCCTGGACCAGCGATTTGATGTCGAATGCCGCGTTCATGCCTGTCCGCTCCTATTCCGCTGCTTCGGCGACCGGCGTCGGCCGAAAGTCGTCCGGGAAATGGTTGAGTGCACTCATCACTGGATATGGGGTGAAGCCGCCGAGAGCGCAAAGCGAGCCGAACTTCATCGTGTTGCAAAGGTCGGTGACCAGCGCGATCTGCTTTTCCGGTTCGACGTTCTGGGCGAGCCGGTCCAGCACCTCGACGCCGCGCGTCGAGCCGACGCGGCACGGCGTGCACTTGCCGCAGCTTTCGATAGCGCAGAATTCCATGGCAAAGCGTGCCTGCTTCAGCATGTCGGCGCTGTCGTCGAAAACGACGATGCCGGCATGGCCGATCAGCCCGTCCTTGGCGGCAAACGCCTCGTAGTCGAACGGCGTGTCGAACAGGGCGCGCGGGAAATAGGCGCCGAGCGGGCCACCCACTTGTACCGCCTTGACCGGACGCCCCGTCGCCGTGCCGCCGCCGATGTCGTCGACGATTTCACCCAGCGTCATGCCGAACGCGGCCTCGTAGAGACCGGGATACTTCACGTTGCCGGCAATCTGGATCGGGATGGTGCCGCGCGAACGGCCCATGCCGAAATCCTTGTAGAAGGCGGCGCCCTTGTCCATGATCACCGGCACCGAGGCCAGCGAGATGACGTTGTTGATTACCGTCGGCTTGCCGAACAGGCCCTTGTGCGCCGGCAGCGGCGGCTTGGCCCGCACCTGTCCGCGCTTGCCTTCGAGGCTGTCGAGCAGGGCGGTCTCCTCGCCGCAGACATAGGCGCCGGCACCGACGCGGACTTCCATGTCGAATGAATTGGCCGAGCCGAGCACATTGACGCCGAGCAAGCCGGCCTTGCGGGCGATCTCGACGGCCTTCTGCATCACCGCCACCGCATGCGGGTATTCGGAGCGGATATAGATGAAGCCCTTGGTCGCGCCGGTGGCAATGCCGGCGATCGCCATGCCTTCGATCAGCACGAAGGGGTCGCCTTCCATGATCATGCGGTCGGCGAACGTGCCGGAATCGCCTTCATCGGCATTGCAGACGATGTATTTGCGGTCGGCCGACGTATCGAGCACCGTCTTCCACTTGATGCCGGTCGGGAAGCCGGCGCCGCCACGACCGCGCAGCCCGGACTCGGTCACCTGTTTGACGACGTCGGACGGCGTCATCGCCACTGCATTCTGCAGGCCTTTCAGCCCGCCATGCGCCTTGTAGTGATCGAGCGACAGCGGATCGGTGACGCCGCAGCGCGCAAAGGTCAGCCGCGTCTGTTTGGCCAGGAACGGGATCTTGTCCGGCGTACCCAGCCAGCGCTTGTGGTGGCCGCCGGTGAGGAAGCCGCAGTCGAACAGGCTTTTGACGTCGGATGGCTTCACCGGCCCATAGGCGACGCGGCCAGTGGCTGTCGCCACTTCGACCATCGGCTCGAGGAAATAGGCGCCGCGCGAGCCGTTGCGCACGATCTTGGCCTCGATGCCGCGCTCGGCCAATTCCGCCCGAATCGCCTTGGCGACCTTTTCCGCGCCGAGCGCCAGCGCGCCGGAATCGCCCGGAATATAGATACGCGGGATCATGAGCGCACCTCGGCAACGATTTCATTGAGCTTTTCGTCGTCGAGCCGCCCGATCACCTCACCGTCCAGCATCGCCGACGGCGAGCAGGCGCAAAGGCCGAGGCAATAGACCGGCTCCAGCGTCACCGAACCGTCGCGGGGTGTCTCGTGGAAGCCTATGCCCAGCAATGATTTGAGCTTGGCGGCGATCGCATCCGAACCCATCGACTGGCAGGCTTCCGCCTGGCAGAGCTTCAGCACATGCCTGCCGGCCGGCTGGCTGCGATAATCGTGATAGAAAGTGACGACGCCATGCACCTCGGCCCTGGAGATGTTCAGCGCCTCGGCGATCACGGGCAGCGCGTCCTGCGGCACATAGCCGAACTCTTCCTGTATACCGTGAAGGATCGGCAACAGCGGGCCTTCGAGGCCTTTCAGCTCCTGGATGATCGCCGCCGTGCGCGATGCGATCTCGGTACTTGCAGGCTGCATCGTCATGCAGCGCCCTCCCTGGTCGTGGCGGTCTTCCGCTAAGTGCTTAAGAAATCAGAGGAAACCCGCTAAATCAATAAAGCCGATCCGTTGCTCGATAGAAATCTTCTATCGATCGCGTTCACCAGCATTGTCTAGCCTAGCGGCGGGCGCGGAAATCGTCCGCCAGCGCCATTGCCTCGTCCAACAGCGCCGAGACCAGCGGCGTGTGCGGTTCGCGCGGCGCGGCCACCAGCCCGACGGTGTGGCTGGCATCCGGCTCGACGATCGGGATAGCCCGGATCGGCTCGGAAAAGCCGAACGTTTCCGCAAGGTTAAGCGGCATGATCGACGACCATTTGCCGGTGCGGATATGCGAAAACAGCACGATCATCGAGTTGGATTCCAAAGTCGGCCGCACCTGCACGCCGGCTTCGGCCAGATGCTGGTCGATGATGCGGCGGTTCTGCATGTCCGGCGTCAGCAGGCAGAGCGGCAGCTGGCTGAGTTCCGCCCATGTCACTTTGTCGCGGTCGAAATAGGGGTTCCCGACGGCGGTGATCAGCTGGTAGCGCTCGTCGTAGAGCGGCACGCTGGTGACGCGTCCGAGCGGCTCGTTGTCGAGATAGGTGATGCCGGCGTCAATGTCGAAATTGCCGAGCAGCGACAGCACCTCGATCGATGTCCGCGACAGCACCGAGAAGGTAACGCCGGGGTGCTTTGCCCGAAACGGCGTCGTCAATCGCGCCACCATGGCCAGCGCCGTCGGGATCGCGGCGATACGGATGCGCCCTGACAAGCCGTGGCGTGCCGCCCGCATCTCCTCGCGCATGGTCCTGCTATCGCCGACGATGCGGCGCGCCCACACCAGCACCTGCTTGCCTTCCGGCGTCAGCCCCTGGAAGCGCGAGCCGCGCAGCACCAGCATCACGCCGAGCTGGCCCTCCAGCTGCTTGATGCCGGCCGAAAGCGTCGGTTGGGTGACGCCGCACACCTCCGCCGCCCGGCCGAAATGTTCTTCCCTGGCAAGTGCTATGAAGAATTCCAGCTTGTCGATCATGCCGTCGGGAGCCTGTCACGGACGCTGTGTCCGATCGTAGCGCGCAACGTCGTGGAAATCGCCTTCGGCCGCAAGCCGCCTGTAAATCGTCCGCATCCACATCTTTCAGCCGGCTTACTGTTTCCCGCGATGGCATGCAGCGCTATGTGGATGGAACTGGTCGTGGACCGACACGACGGGAGACCGAACATGCTGGGCTGGTTCCGCAAGCTTTTGCCGCGCGAAGATCGCTTCTTCGACCTGTTCGAGCGGCATTCCCGCACCGTGGTCGCTGGCGCCGAGGCACTGCAGCAGCTTTTGCAGGGCAACGACATCGACCGCTGGTGTCAGACGATCATCGATCTCGAGGACGAAGCCGATCAGATCACCGCGGAAGTGCTGCTGGCCGTGCGCCGCTCCTTTATCACGCCCTTCGACCGCGGCGACATCAAGGACCTGATCCAGTCGATGGATGATGCCATCGACATGATGCACAAGACCGTCAAGACGGTAAGGCTGTTCGAAAAGAAGGAATTCGACCCGCTGATGCAGGAAATGGGGGGCGTCGTCGTCGAGGCCGCCAAGTTGGTGGCCGAGGCGATCCCGCTGCTCGGCGAGGTCGGGGCGCATACGGTGCGCCTCAACGCCATCGCCGAGGAGGTCATGCGCGCGGAAGGCCGGGCCGACGACCTGCACGAGCAGGGCCTGAAGGACCTGTTCAAGCGGCACGGCCGCAGCGATCCGATGGCCTATCTGATCGGCAGCGAGATCTACGGCGAGCTGGAAAAGGTGGTCGATCGCTTCGAGGACGTCGCCAACGAAATCAGCGGCATCGTCATCGAGAACGTATAGTGGAAGCCGCAATAGCCTTTCCCGTGCTGGTCGGCCTTGTCTTCGTCGCGCTGTTCTTCGATTTCCTTAACGGCCTGCACGATGCCGCCAACTCCATCGCCACCATCGTCTCCACCCGGGTGCTGCGGCCGCATTATGCGGTGTTCTGGGCGGCCTTCTTCAATTTCATCGCCTTCATGTTCTTCGGTCTCCACGTGGCGGAGACGCTGGGAACCGGCATCATCGACGCCAGCATCGTCACGCCGGCAGTGATCTTCGCAGCACTTGTCGGCGCCATCGTCTGGAACATCGTCACCTGGCTCGTCGGCATCCCGTCCAGCAGCTCACACGCACTGATCGGCGGTTTGGTCGGCGCCGGCGTTGCCAAGGCAGGCACCGGCGCTATCGTCTGGGCCGGATTGGGCAAGACCACGGCAGCCATCGTGCTATCGCCGGCGGCGGGATTTCTGCTGGCGCTCATCTTGATCCTTGCGGTTTCCTGGCTGTTCGTGCGGCAGACGCCGTTCGCAGTCGACAGCACGTTCCGCGTCATGCAGTTCTTTTCCGCCTCGCTCTATTCGCTCGGCCATGGCGGCAACGACGCGCAGAAGACGATGGGCATCATAGCCGTGCTGCTCTATTCGCAAGGCATGCTCGGCGCGAATTTTTACGTGCCGCTGTGGGTCGTCATCACCTGTCAGTCGGCGCTGGCGCTGGGCACATTGCTCGGTGGCTGGCGCATCGTCCACACAATGGGCTCGAAGATCACCCGGCTGAACCCGATGCAGGGTTTCTGCGCCGAGACCGGCGGTGCGATCACCCTGTTCGCCGCCACCTGGCTCGGTATTCCGGTATCGACCACGCACACGATCACCGGCGCCATCATTGGCGTCGGCGCCGCCCGCCGCGTCTCCGCCGTTCGCTGGGGCATTGCCGGCAACATCGTGGTGGCATGGATCGTCACCCTGCCGGCAACCGCGGCGATCGCGGCTCTCACCTACCTCGCGGTCGGCCTGGCATGGTGACAGCACCGCAGCACTGCGCGGCAGGCGATGCGCCGTATCTACCTATCCACAAGGTTCAGGATGTTGCCGTCCGGATCCTTGAACCATGCGATCTTCATGCCCTGACCGACATGAACGTCGCCCTCCAGCGTCAGGCCGGGCATGTCGTAATGCTCGAAGGTCACGCCCTTCGATTTCAATGCCTCGACGATCTTGCCGAGTTCATCGCCGACCGTCCAGGTCACAGCCGTCGCCTTGTTGGTCCCAGCGAAGTTCGAACGGTACACGTTGATGGCGGTATCGCCGCTTTCATAGACGATCAGTTCGCCACCTTCATTGTGCACCTCTTTGAGGCCGAGCGTCCCTTCGTAGAAAGCCCTGGCCTTGGCCAGGTCCTTCACAGCGAGATTGGCCGTTGCGTTGCTGTTTGCGAGCATGATTCGTCTCCTTCCCTGACGGTCATTCCATGTCCATTGAAATAGGCTGCGTTGACGATTTGGCGACGGCTACTCCCACTGGAAATGCCGTCATATGCTCGCTGCCTCCCCGGTACGCCGCTGCAACTGTTGGTCCATCGCTTGGTTCTGTTCCGGAACTGCATTATCTGGAGCGGAAAAGTAGAGGAAAAACTCATGCCCGCCGCCCATGAAAACGTGACCAAGGAAATCGTTATCGAGCGCCTGAAAACGGTCAATGGGCCGGATTTCACCGGCAATATCGTCGACCTCGGCCTGGTGTCCGAGATTTTCATTGCCGATGCCAAGGTGTTCTTCTCAATCACCGTTCCCGCTGCCCGTGCCCAGGAGATGGAGCCGCTGCGCGCGGCCGCCGAACGTGTCGTCAAGGCGATCCCCGGTGTCGCCGGCGCCGTGGTCGCGCTGACGGCGGAAAAGAAGGGAGGCGGCATGGAGGCGCCGGTTCCGCAAAGCCCGGCTCAGAGGCCCGCTCCACCGGCCGCACCTGCGCGTCCCATGCCCCAGGCGCCGGCCTCACACAGCCAGGGCAAGCGCGGCGTACCCGGCATCGAGGCGATCATCGCTGTTGCTTCCGGCAAGGGCGGCGTCGGCAAGTCGACCACCGCCGTCAATATCGCCCTTGGGCTTGCCGCCAACGGGCTGCGGGTCGGCGTGCTCGATGCCGATATTTATGGCCCCTCCATGCCGCGTCTGCTCAACATTCGTGGCAGACCGCAGACCGTCGACGGCAAGATCCTGAAACCGATGCAGAATTATGGCCTCAAGGTCATGTCGATGGGCTTCCTCGTCGATGAGGAGACGCCGATGATCTGGCGCGGGCCGATGGTGATGTCGGCATTGACGCAGATGCTGCGCGAGGTCGAATGGGGACCGCTCGATGTGCTCGTCGTCGACATGCCGCCCGGCACCGGCGACGCCCAGCTGACCATGGCCCAACAGGTGCCGCTGGCCGGCGCCGTCATCGTCTCGACGCCACAGGACCTGGCCCTGATCGATGCGCGCAAAGGCCTCAACATGTTCAGAAAGGTCGACGTGCCGCTATTGGGTATCGTCGAAAACATGAGCTATTTTCTCGCCCCCGATACGGGAAAACGCTACGACATCTTCGGCCATGGCGGCGCGCGCCGCGAGGCCGAGCGTCTCGGCGTCACCTTCCTTGGTGAAGTGCCGCTCGAGATGTCCATCCGCG
This sequence comes from Mesorhizobium sp. M1348, assembly GCF_040317925.1. Taxonomy (NCBI): domain Bacteria; kingdom Pseudomonadati; phylum Pseudomonadota; class Alphaproteobacteria; order Hyphomicrobiales; family Phyllobacteriaceae; genus Mesorhizobium; species Mesorhizobium sp. M1348. The sequence goes on from NZ_JAMYLH010000041.1 coordinate 33,148, forward strand.
AGAGCTCCGATGCCGGCACGCCGGTGGTGGTCTCTAAGCCGGATGGCGCTGAGGCGAAAATCTATCGCGACATCGCCGCCAAGGTCTGGGACCGCGTCAATGAAGAGCGCGGCGCGGCCGAGGCTGCAGTGCCGAGCATCGTATTCGAGTGATGCGGATATCCCCCCAAGTGGGCCCCTTGAGGGGGAGGGTGGCCGGAAGGGTCAGGTAGGTCCGCGGCGACACGCTCCAACTTTTCCGGGATAGCGGACTGGCAAACCCCAATCCCCGTCTAGCGCGGGGGCAGATCTATGTCTATCGCACCAAAGTGCGGATTCGGATGGCGCGTGCCCCTTGCCTGCTTCCGCGCGTTGTCATATCGATTTGTCATACAAATACGGAGACCACGATGGCAGGCGCCCCCACCCACAAGAAAAAATTTCGCTCGCAGGAGTGGTTCGACAATCCCGACAATCCGGGCATGACGGCACTCTATCTGGAACGCTACCTGAATTACGGGCTGACGCGGGCCGAACTGATGTCCGGGAAGCCGCTGATCGGCATCGCCCAGACCGGCTCGGACCTGTCGCCCTGCAACCGCCATCACATCGAACTGGCCAAGCGCGTGCGCGAAGGCATCGTCTCGATGGGTGGCATTCCTTTCGAGTTCCCTTGCCACCCGATCCAGGAAACCGGCAAGCGGCCGACTGCTGCACTTGACCGCAACCTTGCCTATCTCAGCCTGGTAGAGGTGCTCTACGGCTATCCGCTCGACGGCGTGGTGCTCACCATCGGCTGCGACAAGACGACGCCGGCCATGCTGATGGCCGCGGCCACCGTCAACATTCCGGCTATCGCGCTTTCGGTCGGCCCGATGCTCAACGGCTGGCACAAGGGCAAGCGCACCGGCTCCGGCACCATCGTCTGGGAATCGCGCCAGCGCCTGTCGGCCGGCGAGATTGGCTATGACGAGTTCATGGATATCGTTGCCTCCTCGGCGCCGTCGACCGGCTATTGCAACACGATGGGCACCGCCACCACGATGAATTCGCTGGCCGAGGCGCTCGGCATGCAATTGCCGGGCTCGGCCGCTATCCCCGCCCCCTATCGCGAACGCGGCCAGATCGCCTACGAGACCGGAAAGCGCATCGTCGACATGGTGCATGAGGATCTGAAGCCCTCCGACATCATGACCCGTAAGGCCTTCGAGAACGCCATCGTCGTCAACTCGGCGATCGGCGGCTCGACCAATGCGCCGATCCACCTCAACGCCATCGCCCGCCATCTCGGCGTGCCGCTCGACAATGACGATTGGCAGAAGGTCGGCCTCAACATACCGCTCATCGTCAATCTGCAGCCGACGGGCGAATATCTCGGCGAGGACTATCACCATGCCGGCGGCGTGCCGGCCGTGGTCGCCGAACTGATGAAGGGCGGCCTGCTGCCCTATCCGGAAGCCATGACGGCTAACGGCAAGACCATCGGCGACAATTGTAGCGGCGCCGTCAACGAGAACCTCGACGTCATCCGCACGGTTGCCGAGCCGCTGAAAGCCAATGCCGGCTTCATCAATCTCAAGGGCAATTTGTTCGATTCGGCGATCATGAAGACCAGCGGCATCTCGCCCGAATTCCGCGAGCGCTATCTGTCGAACCCAAAGGACCCCGAAGCCTTCGAGGGCAACGCCATGGTCTTCGACGGCCCCGAGGACTATCACGCCCGCATCGACGACCCGGCACAGGGCATCGACGAGCACACCATCCTGTTCATGCGTGGCGCCGGCCCGATCGGCTATCCCGGCGGCGCGGAAGTCGTCAACATGCAGCCGCCTGCCTATCTGATCAAAAAGGGCATCCACGCGCTGGCCTGTATCGGCGACGGTCGCCAGTCGGGCACGTCGGGCTCGCCATCGATCCTCAACGCCTCGCCGGAAGCCGCCATCGGCGGCGGCCTGGCGCTGCTGAAGACCGGCGACCGCGTCCGCATCGACCTGCGCAAGGGTACCGCCGACATCCTCGTCAGCGACGACGAGATCACGCGGCGCCGCGCCGAGCTGCAAAACAATGGCGGCTATCACTATCCGAAGCACCAGACGCCCTGGCAGGAAATCCAGCGCGGCATGGTCGACCAGTTTTCCGAAGGCATGGTGCTGAAGCCGGCGGTGAAATACCAGGATGTGGCTCATACAAGCGGCGTGCCGAGGGACAATCACTGACCAGGGTCCGTCGCACGAGCCAGCCGTCAGGTCGCCAATTTTGCGGTCACCTCATTTCTCCCCGTTAACAGCCCGCTAACGGGGAGAAATGCTTGCCACAGAGTTGGATGCGGTCATTTGTCAAAAGCGATTGCCCTGCGACAGCAGGGACAAATGCTTGACAAGCGGGCGTGACAAATCCACGATCATCGCAAGGGGTGCATCGCGACGACCCCGTGAGGCGTCAGCCCAACGTTCGCGTCCAAGCTTCTCTTTCAAGGAGGTGGACGCCATGCCGTCAACAACCGCTATCACTGTATCGCAACTGTCCCGTCTGATTGGGCTGCCGGGTGCACCCGCAATCATCGACGTCCGCATCGATGATGACTACAACGCCGACCCGCGATTGCTGCCGGGGTCGGATCGGCGTGATTTCAGGACTGTCTCGAACTGGGCTGCCGACTTCGCTGGCAGGCAAGTGACAGTCGTCTGCCAGCAGGGAAAAAAGCTTTCGCAAGGCGTGGCCGCATGGCTGCGGCAGGAGGGCATTGCCGCCGAATCGCTCGACGGCGGGTTTGAAGCATGGCGCGATGCCAAGGGCCTTCTCGTTCACGCCGACAAGATACCGCCCGCCGATGCCAAGGGCCGCACCGTTTGGGTGACGCGTACGCGCCCGAAGGTCGATCGCATCGCCTGCCCCTGGCTGATCCGGCGCTTCATCGATCCTCACGCGGTCTTTCTCTTCGTCGAGCCGGCCGAAGTGGCGGCCGTCGCCGATCGCTTTCAGGCCGTGCCTTTCGACATCGAGAACGTGTTCTGGAGCCACCGCGGCGAACGCTGCACCTTCGACACCATGATCGAGGAGTTCGGGCTTAAATCCGAAGCGCTCGATCGCCTGGCCACGATCATACGCGCTGCCGATACTGCGAGCCTCGATCTTGTTCCACAGGCGGCCGGGTTCCTGGCCGCCTCGCTTGGCCTGTCACGAATGTTTCGCGACGATCTGGAGCAGCTCGAGGCCGGCATGCTGCTTTACGATGCGTTCTTCCGCTGGTGCCGCGATGCCACCGAAGAGACGCATAACTGGCCGGCCGCCGGCGCAGTCAGTCTCGGCGCGGGCAAACCATCGTGAGCGCCGTCCTTTCGAAAAAGCCGCCGGAGATCCAGGAGCCGGTTGTGCCGAGCTTCCGGCAGGCCGTGAAGGTCTGGGCGAAAATCGGCGTGCTCAGCTTTGGCGGCCCGGCCGGGCAGATTGCGCTCATGCACAAGGAACTGGTCGAGGAACGGCGCTGGATCGGCGAACAACGCTTCCTGCATGCGTTGAACTACTGCATGCTGCTGCCTGGCCCCGAGGCCCAGCAACTCGCCATCTATATCGGCTGGTTGCTGCACAAAACGGTCGGCGGCCTTGTTGCCGGCATTCTCTTCGTCGTGCCGGGCGCGCTTGTCATGTTCGTCCTGAGCAGCCTCTATGCGCTCTATGGCGATGTACCACTCGTCGCGGCGCTGTTTTTCGGGGTCAAGGCGACCGTGCTCGCCATTGTCATCGAGGCGGTGATCCGGATCGGCAGACGCGCGCTGAAAAACCCGGTCATGGTGTCGATCGCACTCGCCGCCTTCATCGCCATCTACGCGTTGAACGTGCCGTTTCCGCTGATCGTGCTGCTTGCCGGCCTGGCAGGCTGGATCGGCAACCGTAGTGCGCCGGCTTTTTTTTCCGGCGCTTCGCATGGCAAGGGCGATGTTCCCGACATAAAGGGCGTGGTCGATCTGATGTTCGAGCGCGGCGAACTGACCCACGTCAGGCCGACACGATGGCACGCGCCGCGCACTTTGGCGATCTGGCTGCCGATCTGGCTGGGGCCTATTCTGCTGGTCTGGGCTGTCACCGGCCCTGCCAGCGTTTGGACGCAAATCGGTGGCTTCTTCAGTGTCATGGCGGTCGTCACCTTCGGCGGTGCCTACGCAGCCCTTGCCTATGTCGCGCAGGCAGCGGTCGAGTACTTCGGCTGGCTGGCACCCGGTGAAATGGTCGACGGCCTCGGACTTGCCGAAACCACGCCGGGTCCGCTCATCCTGGTCTTGCAGTTCGTCGGCTTCGTTGCCGCGTTCCGCCAGCCGGGCTTGCTGGCGCCGCTGCTTGCCGGATTGTTTGGGGGTCTGTTCACGCTATGGGCGACGTTTACTCCATGTTTCTTGTGGATATTCCTTGGCGCGCCTTACATCGAAGCGCTGCGCGGCAACAAGGCGCTGTCGGCGGCGCTCGGTGCGATCACCGCCGCCGTCGTCGGCGTCATCATGAATCTCGCTCTATGGTTTGGCTTGCACGTCATCTTCGGCGAAGTGCGCAATGTCGGGCTTGAAATGGACGTGCCGGTGCTTTCATCGATAGACTGGCGCGCGGCGCTGCTTTCCTGTGCCTCCATGATCGCCATTCTGAAGCTGAAGATCGGTATGCTGCCGACGCTTGCCGGATCGGCGCTGGCCGGTGTGTTGTTGCTGGCGGTGAGCGGGTAACGCTCAGCCGCCCATTCTGCCGCGCGGCAGCTTGATCATATCGCCGAAGCGGGCGCGCAATTTGTCGTCGACCGGCTTCGGCACGTGGCGCGGGAAGCGTTCGGCAAGCACGCGCTTCTTCTCGATGATCGCCCGCTGCAAGATGTCAGGCCTACCTTTCTCATTCCATTCCTTAGGCGAAAAGCGGTCGCCGACGGCCGGATAGAAATATTCGGTCTGCATCAGCCGCAGCGTCTGCTCGTTGCCGAGATAATGGCCCGGGCCCTTCAGGCAGACATCGGCAATGGTGTCGATCGACAGCGACTCGTCCGTCACTTCGATGCCGCGCACGCAGCGCAGGCAGTGGCCGAGCATGTCGTTGTCGATGATCAGGCTCTCAAGGCAAAAGCCGAGCAGCGAGGCGTGCATGCCGGCCGATTCGTAAACCAGGTTGAGGCCGGCAAGACCGGCCATCACGTCGGTTATGCCCTTTTCGTAGCCGGACTGAATGTCAGGCAGTTTCGAATCTGTCATGCCGGCGGCCGAACCGCCCGGCAGGTCGTAAAATTGCGCCATCTGCGCGCAGGCCGCGGTCAGCACCGCCTGCTCGGCCGAACCGCCCGACATGGCGCCGGTCCGGAGATCCGAGACAAACGGCCAAGTACCGAAAATCGCCGGATGGCCTGGCTTGATGGCGTTGACGTAGATGAGGCCGACGAGCACTTCGGCGACCGCCTGCACCACGGCGCCGGCAATCGCCGCCGGTGCCGTCGCACCCGCCTGGCCTGCCGACAGCAGCAGGATCGGAATGCCGCCCTCGACGCAGGCTTCGAGAACGCCACAGGCGTCCTCGGCAAACTTCATCGGCGGCACGACGAAGCAGTTCGAATTGGAGACGAAAGGCCGGGCGCGAAAATTCTCTTCGCCGCCGGCAATCGCATAGAGCATGTCGAGCGCCGGCTTGACGTTCTCACGCACGGTAAACGAGGTGCCGACATGCTTCGACGTGCCCATGACGCAGGCGTAGAGCGTGTTGAAATCCATATCGAGCGGGTCGGGAATGTCGCGCGGCACCATCGGCCGCTGGAAGAAATGGATGTTGTCGAGCCCTTCGACCAGGCGCGCGGCATCGTAAATGTCCTGCAGCAGCGACTCGCGATACTCACGCTTTTCGACATCGACGAGATGCACCGCAGCACCAGCCGTGCCGTAATGCACGCGCTTGCCCTGGATCACCATGTCATGCTTCGGATCCTGGCCGTGCAGGGTGAAATGCCGTGCCGCTTTCTTGATCGTGTCGAGCACAAGGCCGCGAGGAAACCGCAGGCGGCCGTCCTCACTGAAGGTCGCGCCGGCTTTGGTGAGTGCCTCGATGCAGGAGGGGATGGCGTTGGCGAAACCGACTGTCTCCAGAAGAGTAAGCACGGCCTCATGGATACGTTCGCAATCATTGCCGCTGAGCGGGCTGTAGCTTCCGCCTTCGAGGCCAGCACGCACCGGCTTGACGTCGTCGGCGAGCGGTGCCGCCCGCATGGCGCGGCGCGCCTCGCGCCCGCCGGACCGCCGCGAACGCTGGTCTGCGGACACGTCCTGCTTCTCATGGGCCATTGGCATGAAGGCACTCCAACTTTAGCTGCGGAGCGGGCGCGGCGGTTGGTCCACCATCGGCCTGCTTCGTCCCCTTTATATAGCGACTATGCCGCCGGCATTGGCACAGCCTATGTGCCAGCCGGTCCCGTCGCATATGCCAAGGAGCTAAAGAACCGGAGCCGCACTACGTGCGCCAGGCTCCGGTCGGGGAAGGGAGATCAGGCCGCTGCCGGCCTGCGTCCAGCTGCCGTCGCCAGTTCGCGGATGCCGGGTTCGATGTGCTGCAACGCGATCGAGGAAATGCCCAAGCGCATGAAACGCGATGGTTTTTCGGTACGGTCGAAGAAGCGGTCGCCAGGCTCGATGATGACGCTGCGCGAGGCTGCGGCCTCCGCCAGCCCGCGCGAATCGGTGCCGCGCGGCCCCTCGAGCCAGAGCGACGTGCCGCCGGCCGAATCGGTCGAGCGCCACTCCGGCAGGAAGGCGGAAATCGCATGGACCAGACGCTTGCGCCTCTCATCGAAGGCGCTCGACAGCCGCCGCACCAGCGCCTCGTGATGGCCGAGCGACAGGAACAATGCGACGGCGCGCTGGTTGTTCGCCGGCGGATGGCGCAGCATGAAGCGGCGTAGCGCCCGAAGCTCGGAGATCAGCCCGGCCGAGGCGACGATGTAGCCGAGCCTGAGGCCGGGAGCCAGCGTCTTTGACATCGAGCCGACGTAGACGACGCGGCCGGACCGATCGAGGCTCTTCAGCGCCTGCTGCGGCGCCTCGTCCAGGAGCTGGCTGTCATATCCGTCCTCGATGATGATCTGGTTGTAGCGGTTGGCGCGCGCCAGAAGATCCTGCCGCCGCTCTGCCGACAGCGGCACCATGGTGGGGCAATGGTGGCTGGGCGTGACGAAGACGAAGCCGGAATCATTGGGAATGGCCGAGGTTACGATGCCGGAGTGGTCGACCGGAACCGGCTGGATGTCGGCGCCGGCCAGCCGGAAGATCGAACGTGCATCGGGATAGCCCGGGTCCTCCATCGCCACCTTCGAGCCCTTTGTCATCAACAGCGTCGCCAGCATGTAAAGCGCGTTCTGCGCGCCCAGCGTCACGATGATCTCGTCCGGATTGGCGAAGATGCCGCGTCGCGGCAGCAGCCGTGCCTGGATCTGCTCGATCAGGAGTGGATCGTCGCGGTCGACCATGTCGGACGCCCAGTTGCGGATTTCGAGCACCGCCAGCGCCATGCGGTTGCACTCGCGCCATTCGGCGGTCGGGAACAGCGCCGGGTCGAACTGGCCATAGACGAAGGGGTAGGACGACTTGATCCAGTTGTCGTGCTTGGCCGGCGGTGGCATGTCGCTCGCCGCGATCTGCCGGCGCGCCTTCCAGTCGATCTCGTTGGCCTGGTCGGGCGCTTTCTGGTGCGGCTTGGCCGGCGTCGCCAGCACTTCGGGATTGACGAAATGGCCGCGGCGCTCGCGCGCCACCAGGAAGCCCTGGTCGACCAGCTGCTGGAAGGCCAGCACCACGGTGCCGCGCGCTACGCCGAGTTTTTCGGCAAGAATCCGGCAGGACGGAAGCGGCATGGAAGCCGCGATCTGCCGGTCGAGGATGGCGGCGACAATCGCCTGGCGGATCTGCGCTTGCAGGGTCTGACCGGATTCCGCCGAAATCCGGAACAGGCCGGACCATATGGCCGTGTCGTTTCGCTGTGGCATGGGAGATGTTCCTCGATGGCCAGCTTTTTTCACTTGGCTGGACCAGTCGAATGTACCGGTGGCACAAGGTGTTGCGCCAATCAATTTTTCTGATCGCTGGGATTTATGCCAGTGATCCTTTGCGCCGGCCCACGCTGCGCTGCGGCATCGCTGCGCATTGAAACAGATAGAATTCGACCCGATAGTTTGCCGCGACGACACGCGCCGGAAACATCCGGCCTGATAAGATGCATCTCAAGAGACCGGAGCAAAGCAGTGGATCAATCGTCCTTTCAAAAGCAGCTCGACGCATTGCGCGATCATCGTGCGGCCAAATCGGGCTCGATGCGCGAGGCTTTCGCTGCCGATCCGCAGCGCTTCGAGAAATTCTCCGCCAGCGACGGCGACCTGCTGCTCGACTGGTCGAAATGCGCGGTCGATGCGCGGACGATGGAGTTGCTGGAGAAGCTGGCTGAGGCCGCCGACCTCGAAGGCCGGCGCGACGCTATGTTTGCTGGCAAGAAGATCAACGTCACCGAAGGCCGCGCCGTGCTGCACACGGCGCTGCGCAACTTGACCGGCAAGGGCATCGTGCTCGACGGTCAGGACGTGAAGGTGGAAGTCCTTGCCGTACTCGACGCGATGGGTGCCTTCGCGGACGCGGTGCGTTCCGGCAAGGCGGCCGGCGCGACCGGCAAGAAGATCACCGACATCGTCAACATCGGCATCGGCGGCTCCGATCTCGGCCCGGCCATGGCGACGCTGGCGCTGGCGCCCTATCATGACGGGCCGCGCGCGCATTACGTATCCAATATCGACGGTGCCCATATTCACGACACACTGAAGGGTCTTTCCGCCGAAACCACCCTGTTCATCATCGCCTCCAAGACCTTCACCACGGTCGAGACGATGACCAATGCCGAGACCGCGCGCCGATGGGTCGAGAAGGCGCTCGGCAAGGAAGCAGTCGGCAAGCATTTCGCCGCCGTCTCGACGGCGCTCGACCTGGTCGCCAAATTCGGCATCGCGCCCGATCGCGTCTTCGGCTTCTGGGACTGGGTCGGCGGCCGCTATTCCGTCTGGGGTGCGATCGGCCTGCCGGTGATGATCGCCATCGGCCCGAAGGATTTTCGCGCCTTTCTCGACGGCGCCCATGAGCTGGACGAGCATTTCCGCACCGCGCCGCTGGCGAAGAACCTGCCGGCGCTGATGGGGCTGATTGGCTGGTGGCACCGGGTGGTCTGCAAATACCCCGCTCGCGCCGTCATCCCCTACGATCAGCGTCTGTCCAGGCTACCGGCCTATCTGCAGCAGCTCGACATGGAATCGAACGGCAAGAGCGTCACCCTGGACGGCGGCGCTGTGACGACGCCGACCGGCCCGCTGGTCTGGGGCGAGCCCGGCACCAATGGCCAGCATGCCTTTTTCCAGCTTCTACATCAGGGCACCGATTTCATTCCGGTCGAATTCCTCGCCGCTGCCGTCGGCCACGAGCCGGAACTGAAGCATCACCACGACCTTCTGCTCGCCAATTGCCTGGCGCAGTCGGAAGCCTTCATGAAGGGCCGCACGCTTGAGGAAGCCCGCGCGCAGATGCTGGCGAAAGGCATGAAGCCCGCCGATGTCGACAGGGTTGCTCCGCACCGCGTCTTCTCCGGCGACCGCCCCTCGGTGACGATCCTCTACAGGAAACTCGACCCCCACACGTTCGGACGGCTGATTGCACTCTACGAGCACCGCGTCTTCGTCGAAGGCACGCTGTTCAACATCAACTCCTTCGACCAGTGGGGCGTCGAGCTCGGCAAGGAACTGGCGACCGGCCTGCTGCCCGTCGTTGAAGGCAAGGAGAATGCCGCAAAGCGGGATGCCTCGACTGCCGGACTGGTGGAATACATTCACCGCTTGCGCGGCCCGGAGTGAAAAGCTTGGCGGACATCAAGGGAATATTGTTCGACAAGGACGGCACGCTTGTCGATTTCAACGCGACATGGCTGGGCATCGCCGACTTCATGGCGATGGATGCGGCCGAAGGCGATCGCTGGAAAGCAGACAGGCTGCTTGCGGCGGCGGGCTTCGACTTCGCCACCAAGCGCTTCAAGCCGGATTCGATTTTTGCCTCCGGCACCAACATGGACGTCGTCGAGCTGTGGTTTCCACGGCTGTCCGACGAGGACCAGATGCTTGCCGTCGCCCGCTTCAACGCCATCACCTCGGCGCAAGGATCGGCAATGGCGGTGGCGCTGCCGGGTGTGGTCGAGACGCTTGGGCTGCTTCACAGGAAATCCTACCGGCTTGGCGTCGCCACCAACGACTCGACCAGCGGCGCGGAAAAGACCCTGGTCACACTGGGCGTCGCGCAGCTTTTCGAAGCCGCCTATGGTTACGACGCGGTGGCCAATCCAAAACCGGCGCCGGATACGATCCTTGCCTTCTCGGATCTGACAGGACTCAGGCCAGCGGCGATCGCCGTCGTCGGCGACAATCGCCACGATCTGGAAATGGCGCGCGCCGGCGGCTGCGGCCTGGCGATCGGCGTGCTGTCCGGCACCGGTACACGTGAATCGCTGTCGCAGATCGCCGATATCATTCTGGATTCGGTTGCCGATCTGCCCGATTTTCTTGCGGCCCGAGTCAGCGAGACGGTCTAGACTCGCAGCTAGAGCGGTTCCCCCTTTGACGGAATCAAAGGGGATTCCAGATTTATCTGTTTTGTGATTCAAGATGCTGGCTGGAGTGGAGGCCAGCATCGGATGACC
>NZ_JAMYLH010000042.1:0-42950 GCF_040317925.1 Mesorhizobium sp. M1348
TTCCGACACCGCCACCAGCGATAGCACTTCGACTGTGACTGCCCCTTCCCACGCCACCAGCGACGCTAGTGCTACCGCGACACCCCCTTCCGACACCGCCACCAGCGAAAGCAGTTCGACTGTGACTGCCCCTTCCCATGACGCCACCGGCGACAGCACTTCGACTCCGACCGCTGCTTCCGGCGCTACGACCAGCGATGGCAGTGATAGCAAGACCGCGCTTTCGCACCTCCTCGCTGGCAATAGCAGTTCGACGGACACCGCCGCCTCCGGCGCCACCACCAGCGATGGCAGTGATAGCAAGACCGCGCTTTCGCACCTCCTCGCCGGCGACGGCAGTACGACGGACACCAACCACGATAATGCCGGCGACAAGGTAAGCGAGGACGGCGGCGTTGGCCGCCTGTTGGCTGCGTTGAGCCATTCTCTTTCGGCGGGCTCGGAGCTTCTCCCGACCAACGACCCATCCGACAAGACGGCTACCAGCCTGATCCGCCACGGGTTCGCGCAAACCGTCCAGCCCGATGAAAATGTCGGCGCCCAGGCAAAGAACGGCGCCGCCGCCGAGATCATGTCCGGTCACGGAGGCAACGATGCCTTCGACTTCAGCAAGCTCCAGGACAAGCTCCACCTCGATCAAGCCGCTCTTACCGAGCTTAAGTCGGGTGGGCTTTCTTTGCATGCTTCCCCTGCTGATACGGCCACCGATGATGGTTCCCACCACATCATCTTTGACAGCTCAACCGGGTCGCTCTCTCTCGACAGCGACGCGGTCGACGGCGCAGCTCAAGCGCAGCTCGCCACCCATCTTCCGTGGCAGCACCACTCTTTGATCTAAAAACCGGAGCGGCGGACCTTCGACTCGAGTCGTGTCCGCCGCTCCGTCTTTGTTCAATTGCGCCACGGAAGCTTGACCAAGGAAGATGCGATACCGGCGGACATCCGACAGATCGAAGTTGGCCGCTTATCGCCAATGCGAATTTCGGATTCGCCACACTCTAAGCAGTCTCGGCAATTTTCAGCACGGTGTCGATCTCGGCCATCACCGCTGCCGGCAGCGGCCCTTTTTCCAGCGCGCCGAGATTGTCCTCGACCTGCTCGGGCCGCGTGAAGCCGGGAACCGGCAGGGCGATTGCCGACTTGGCGAGTATCCAGCCGAGCGCGCCCTGCGCAAGCGTGCGACCGCCCGAGGTGAGCAGGTCGCGGATTGCCGAGAGCCTTGACAGATAGTGCGGGTTGGCGGCGCCATCCCTGAAAAACACCATCCATTCGGCATTCCCGCCGCGCACATCGTTGGTGGGCAGCCGCATGGCCGGCGTGTATTTGCCGGTGAGCAGCCCCATTGCCAGCGGCAGCCGGCTGAACGAGACGAGGTTCTCGCGCGCCGCAACGGCCATCAGCTCGTTCGCCGGGGTAAACACATTGAAGTCGTTCTCTACGGCGACGAACCCCTCGCGCGGCGCGTAGGCGGCAAGCCTTTCGCGGTGATCGGTGCTCCAGCCGAAGCCGCCGATCTTGCCCTCCTGGCGCAACAGGCCGAGCGTATCGAACACCTCGCCGGCGCGCTCGATCGTATACTCGTTGATATGTAGCAGCACGACGTCGATACAATCGCGCTGCAGGCGCTGCCGCGAATTGTCGATCGATGTCCGGATCGCCGCGGCAGAGGCATCCTCGGGTGCGATCTTGCGCGTTTCGGGATCGCCGAAATAGCCGACCTTGGTGACGATGACGGCTTCGTCCTTACCCTTCAACGCCCGCCCGAGGATCAGTTCGGCATTGCCGGCGCCATAGGCGGCAGCCGTGTCGAACACCCGCGCCCCGATCTCATAGGCCATCGCCAGCGCGGCTTGCGACCTGACATCGTCGACCTCGCCATAGACTGTCGCCGTGTCACGCCAGCGCGCGGGGCCACCCGCCGCCCAGGTGCCGATGCCGATGCGCGGTACCGAGCGGCCATCCCAAAGCATCATCATCTGCATGCCCGGTTCCTCAACGACGCAAGCTGGCGCGGCGGGCACGCTCGCGGATCTCTTCGCGAGAAATGCCGGCATCCGCCAGTGTGCTGTCCCGGGCCTGCCTCAAGCTCGCAAGCGTCTGGCGATAGGCAATCCAGCGGGCGAAACGGTATCGAAGTTCATCCAACATGATCGTCTCCTTTGGCCCGCAGAATGCCCGCGCGCCTGGGTTGATCGAAAGCGCAAAGCATCTGCGCCAATCGCATGCGCGATCGAAAGGGTTGAGTTCGCTTCTTGGCCAGCCGAGGCGCTTGTCACGCCCCGCCAGGCAGGATTGTCCAACGCCTCCATACTTGCGCGTGGTGCTCGCTTCGCGCTACAGCCACGGTCGCAAGGAGTTTTTCATTTCTGCAAAATGGATATCGGCTGGGACGATCTCAGGTTGTTTCTCGACGTTGCGCGGCTGGGTGGCTTGAGCGCAGCGACGGGAACCACGCGCCTCAGCGCAGCCACCCTTGGACGACGCGTCACCGCGCTCGAAAAGCAGATCGGCGAACCTCTGTTCGTGCGCCAGCAGACCGGCTATCGGCTGACCCCGGTCGGGGAAGAACTGCTGCGGCGCGCCGAAGACGTCGAGGCGGCAATGCAGTCGCTGACCCGCTGGCGCGAGGGAAATCTGCCCGACCGCATTGTCCGCATCTCGGCCGGGCCATGGACCTCGGCCTTCGTTTCCGCCCATATCGGCGAGATCTGGACGGTCGATGACGGCATAAGGGTGGAGCTTGTCACCACCACCGACCGGGTCGACATCGGCCGGCGTGCCGCCGACATCGGTATCCGCAGCAAGCGCCCGACCGAGCAGTGGCTGGCCGGCCGTCAGAGCGGCAAGGTCGCCCACGCCATTTATTCCGGACGCCACCTGATCAACGGCATCGCCGCCGGATTGTTCGTCGGCGTCACCGGCGAAGGCGCAAACATTGCCTCGGCACGCTGGCTGCAAGCCCATCACGGCGACCGCATCGCCGTACGCGGCAACAACACCCATTCGGTGCGTGAACTGGTGGCCGCCGGCGCCGGCCTTTCGGTCTTTCCGTGCTTCGTCGGTGACGGCGATCCGCGGCTGGTTCGCGTCGCTCAGCCTATCCCCGAACTCGAAACCGACCAATGGATCGTCACCCATCACGAGGAACGTCACTCCCCGCCGGTACGGAAAGTCGCCGACCGGATCGCCGCCTTGATGCGGGCGCACCAGCCGCTGTTTCGCGGCGAGACGCCGATCCGGTAAGCCTCAGGCGTCGATCGGCCGCCAGTGGATCAAGAATACTTTGGTGGGCCGGACGATGTGCCGCTGCCGTTGATTTAATTGATTTTTTTCGTGTGCCAAAATCAGAAACCTTTCCGTATAGTTCCGCGACAATCAACCAGTCGAACATATGGCGCACTTGAGGACGACAAACCCGTGAAGGTGACGTAAGAGCTTTCGGCTGCGGTGCATCGGGGGCTGGTCACATATGCTGAAGTCCTGCGCTGGAGCCAGGCAAAGACGTCTCCGGTCCCATAAGGCCCATTCCTCCGTGATAGAGCACTTCATGGCCAGGGATCGAGGTTTAGCCAAGGCATGGCGCGACAGGAAAGATGCGGTATCACTCTGAACGCGGCGGCATCGCTCGAGCCGGCTCATAGCCGTATGCTTCGCCCTGACGCACCACGCGACCGATGCCCGGCCAGCCAAGGTGCGCGCCGGCGATCCACGTCCCCGCCTCGGCCGCGTCACTGAAAACCTTTAGGCGGGTTGTGCGCGCGGTCAGCTGATCGTCGTCATAGCCCCAACTGAACGCGGGATTGCCGAACTGCAAGGCCGGCACATGAACGATGTCCCCGAAGCATAGGAAACGGTCCTCGTCCGTGTCGAACGCGTAGCCGGTATGACCGGCAGCATGACCGGGCAGGGCGACCGCCCTCAATCGCTCACCCACCTGGTCGCCATTCTGGACGGGCTTCAGCAGGGGCCGGAACTGCGCAAGTTGCGCGTAAGCGAAAAAGCCCTCCACAGCCGCCTCGGGAATTACGATCGCCTTCAAGTTTGGAAAGAGCACTCGGCCGTCGGGGGTCAAAAGTCCGTGCACATGATCCTGATGGGCGTGGGTGAGCGCCAAGACCGTGATCGAAGCCGGGTCGATCTTGGCTTCCGCCATGGCCTGCTCAAGACACCCCACTGTCGGGCCCCAACCCCCTCCTCCGCTGTCGATCAGAACGCCGTCAACGCCTGGACCTGCGAGCGCGAAGCAATTGACAGACAGGCGAAGCGCCCCTGCCTGCGCAGCTTGCGGCACCGGATTGTCCTGCGGGTCCCGCAGAAGGTCTGCCGGCATCTCGATGTAACCGTCCGAGAGCGACCAGACGCGCCACCTTCCCGACGTGCTACCGAGCACGTTGTTGGTCTGCGATGTCACGATCATAAGGCCACCTGCCGCAAACGAAAATGGAGGATAGGTTCGATTATCACTATTGGCTCTCTGCATCCTCTGCGCAAAAGCGCGGGGAAACCGATGAAGATTAATCCGGAAAGCACCCGATCTCGATAAGCCACGGATTGGAAAATGATCGTTGACCGATCTGCTAGCTTCGCGGCGATGCCAGCTCTTGTTGCATGCCCATGTAGATTCCTCCCTTCGTAAGCTCGTCAATCATCTGATTTATGCGCTTTCGGCGTGTTTCCGGGTGACGGGCGCGCTCGATCCAATGCAAGTAATCATTACGCTGATAGGGAGGCCGTTGCTTGAAAGCAGGCATCAGATTTGCGGCCTCGAGCTCTGCACGCAAACTGTCGGGCATTTTAGCCAACGGACGTTTCAGCAAATCACGTCTCCGCCATTCGAATCCTGATGCTGAAATAGATCACAAGTCAGCCCTCGCGCCTGCGAGACCGCAGCCGGCCTGGCGACAGCCCTTTCAATCGGGTCACGACGCGATTCATATGGGCCTGGTGAGTGAAACCCGCGTGCTGAGCAATCTCGGCCAGCGGCAGATCGCTATTTTCCAAAAGCTCGACCGCGCGATCAACGCGGCGGCGTAAAATGAATTGATGTACCGGCAATTGCGTCGCCTCGCGAAAGGCGGCGGTGAAGGCGCGTCGTGGCATTCCCGCGATTCCGGCAAGATGGTCGATCGACACCCCCTTTTCCAGATCGCCGTCAATCGCAGCGAGAACCCGGTCGAACCGCTGCGAGGTTAGGACCGGAGACTTCTGCTGCCGCTGACGTGCATGCCCGAGACGGAGCAGGTTCGCGAAAACCAGGCCCAGCGTCCATTCGCGGACGATGGAGTTGGCTGGCGGGTCGCCTTCGAGGCGTCGGCACAACTCGGCCACCAGCGAATCGCGTATCGGTCGATCGGTCAGGATTACCAGGTCCTCGGGGGTCCCGCCTGCGGATACCAGGAGCCTTGACGCCAGAGCGGAGTCAACGGTGATCATCGTCAGCTCGCGCGGCTCCTCGATCTTGAACCGCGTGGCACGCTCAGGAAGGCTGAGCAGCAGGTCGCCGGGGCGGGTGAAGACGCGCCGCAGCCCGCGGCCAAGATCGATCTCTGCATAGGATGAACCGCTGCGAATCACACGCAGCTGAACGACTCCGGCCGGCGCATGGCGATAGTCGCCGGCAGGAAAGAACAACCTCTTTGCACTTGCCGCGGTCACCATCGTTGTACCGGGCGTCCGGACGCAAGTTCCTGCAGGACTTCGATGATCGATCGCCGCATCCTCGATCCTTGACGTCTACACTTTGGCCCGTTTGAATGGTCCACCAGGCGCATCGTTTGCCAGCGCAGTCAGTTCACCAATCCGGGGCACAAAGATGTTGTGCAGTGTCTGGATCATAATGGTCATTTCACGCTGAATTTGCAGTTCCTGTGCGGCGGGAAACAATGTGTCCTGCAAGAAGAGTTCCAGGCCTGCCTTGTCGTCCCATATCTCGATGATGCGATAGCCATCGTCGGTGGCATGCGCGATGTGCTGGTAGATGCCGCCAGCCGGCCGTTTCTCCACGCCGATCCGATCGAGGATGCGGCTATAATCTTCGGCCGTCAGGCCGGCAATATCAAGTGTCGTCACTACGGCCATGGTTCATCCTCGCTGCTGATAGTGGTTGTTTGACGTGGAGTTCTTGGACGGACCCCGGATCCTATTGGGCCGATGTCGTTTGGCATCGCCGTCCTGACGGCGAGTTTGACTCTCGAACTTCACCGAAGGAGCGGCCTTTGGTCCTCAGCCACCGAGCGCCTCGATGACAAGACGGGCGGTAGCCGCTCCGGAGAAGTTCTGCTGGCCGGTGATCAAATTGCCGTCGCGCACGGCAAAATCGCGCCACAGCCCGGCCTGAACATAATTCGCGCCGAGCGCACGCATCTCATCCTCGATCCGCCATGGCATCAGATGCGTACCGTGCGGCAGCGCGCCCATCTCCCAGACGGCATTATCGGCGAAGTCTTCCTCGACATTGGCGAAACCGGTAACAGTGCGCCCTTTGGCCAGCAGCTCGCCGGTTGAGAGGCGCGCGTAGCGCAGCAGCGCGACGCCATGACACAAGGCGGCCGCGACCTTGCCGGCCACGAAAAAGTTGACGAACAGCCGCTGCAACTCGGTTGCGCCTTCGAAGGTGAACATCGGCGCCTGGCCGCCAGCGACGACGATCGCGTCGAACGCGTCGACCGACAGCTCTGCGATGGGCCGGGTCGTCTCCACCAGCGCCGCCAGTTTCGGCGTCGACAGGAAACCGAGCGAGATCAGATCCGTATCCGAATAGCCGGACGGATCGCGCGGATCGCTCAACGCATCCGCCTCGCATTTGCCGCCCTCAGGCGAGAAGATCGCGACTTCGTATCCGCGCTCGGTGAAGGCGAGCCAGGGATGAGTTAACTCGCTCCACCAAAACCCGACCGGCCAGCCTGTGGTGGTTGAAACAGCCGGGTTTGAAAGGACCATCGCGACGCGTTTGGGATGCCGCGGGTCGAGTGGGTTGGAATCGCGCACGCTCATCGCGCCAACTCGACTGGTTCGCCAAGATTCGCCCAAATCGTCTTGTATTGGGTGTAGCTTTCCCATGCCTCGCGGCCCTGCTCGCGGCCATAGCCGCTCATCTTGAAGCCGCCGAACGGCGCATTAGGATGGTATTTGTGCCAGCAGTTCAGCCAGACCGTGCCTGCCTTGATCCGGTCGGCGAGCCGCAAGGCGCGGCCGAGATCGCCGGTCTGGATGCCCGAGGCGAGCCCGTAGCTGGTGTCGTTGGCGATCCGGATCGCGTCCTCCTCGCTGTCGAATGGAATCACCGGCAGGACGGGGCCGAAAATCTCTTCGCGCGATATCCTTAGGTCTTTGGTCGCATCGGCGAAGATGGTCGGCTCGATGAAGAGGCCCTTGCCGTTGACCTGGCGGGTGCCGCCGCCCGCGGTCAGTCGCGCGGTGTGCTTGCCCTCTTCGACATAGCTCAAGACCTTGTCATACTCGCCGCGCGACGCGATCGGCCCGATCATGGTCGCAGGGTCCAGCGGATCGCCGAGCGTCGCCGACTTCGCCATGGCGCTCAGCTTCTCGACAACCTCGTCATAGCAGGCGCGTTCGACCAGCAGGCGCGATCCGGCGACGCAGACCTCGCCCTTGTTCCAGAAGATGCCCCAGAAGGCTGCCTGTATCGCGGCATCGATATCGGCATCGGCAAAAACGATATTGGGACTCTTGCCGCCGAGCTCCATGGTCAGGTGTTTCATCGTCCCGGCACCGTTGCGCATGATGCCCTGGCCGACGGCGGTCGACCCGGTGAAGGCGATCTTGTCGACGCGGGCATCGTTGACCAGCGCGTCGCCGATGGTGCCGCCCGGCCCGGTGAGGAGATTGTAGACGCCTGGCGGCACGCCCGCGTCGAGGATGACTTGCGCCAGGGCGAGGGCCGTCAGGGGCGTGTCGGTCGCAGGCTTGTGAACGACCGTGTTACCCGCCGCGAGTGCCGGCGCGATTTTCGAACAGGACAGCGCGAGGGGAAAATTGAACGGGGTGATCGCAGCGACCACGCCGAGCGGCTCACGCCGCGTCAGGATCCTGATATTTGGTTCGTAGCTGGTACGATAGGCGCCGTCCATCGCGCTCATGGCGAGCCCGCCGTGAAAGCGGAACAGTCCCGAGCAGTGCGGCATGATGATATCGCGGAAATCGCGATAGGGCATACCCATATCCATCGCCTCGCGCACCGCGAAATCCTCGGCGCGCTCGTCCATCAGATCGGCGATGCGAAACAGGATCTTGGCACGCTCCTCATGATGCGTCCGCGCCCAGGGTCCTTGCTCGAAAGCCCGCTGCGCGGCCGCGACGGCATCGCTCGTATCGGTGACGCCCGCCTTCGCAATATTGGTGATCGCCGCCTCCGTGGTCGGATCAAAAGTCGTCGAAGTCTCGCCACTGACGGCATCGCGCCATTGGCCATCGATCAGCAGACGTCCTACTGGAATCGCCTTGCGCCGCGCGGGTAGATAATCAGTCATGAACCGGTTCCGTCCTGTCGAATGAGATTGAAGGAAATTGTCGGCCCCATCCCGCGCCGATAGGCGAGCTGGACCAATAGCAGCATCATCGGCTCGATCAGGCGCGAGGCCGTGAGATCGCCGACATCGACCGGCATTGTCGGTAGATCGGCGAGAAGCCAGCAAACCGCCGCCTTGGCATCAGCGTCATTGCCGGCGACATAGCTCATCACCGGATCGCCGTTGAGACGCGGATCATCCCTGTCAAGCAATTCGGCAAAGGTCGGAATGCACTTGACGACAAGCGCGCCCCGCGCGCGCCTCTGAACCTCCTCGCCTACAGACGTCGTAGTGCCTAGCAGCATCGTGGAAAGGTCAGGCGCGACTGCATTGGTATTGTCCCAGACGATCTTGCCCGACAAATCGCCAAGCGCGCCCATCACCAACTCGAGAGCCGGCCATGGCGTCGCCAGGGCAATTACGTCGGCCCATCTTGCTACTTCGTCAGGGGCACCGAAGCCAACATGGAGGGTTGCCGCGATTGCGCGCAACTTGCCTTCGTCACGACTGAAGCTGAGGCGAATTTCGTGCCCGGCGAGGCCAAGACGTTTCGCCAAGGCCTTCCCGAGCGAGCCTGGTCCGATGATCGCAACTTTCACAACTGCCTCCCGACACGCGATCGGGCTTGCCTAGCATCATTGCAGTCGCGCTTATTTCACGAATTGCCCTTGCACGATCGGGCGCACTCGTCACATGGGTCGGCGCCAATTGGCATCCGGATCCGCCGCGCGCTCACGCCCTCCCCGAACGTGTCCCTACTGGGCGTGTATGTGGGCCACCATAGAGGATGGTGCCATCAGCGGAGGTCCCCAGGGCACAAGGCTCACATTGGTGACGCTAGATTTTCTTTGCCTAATCTGTCGGCGTTGCGATGACTTTTGTGGCATCAGCACAACGCGATTGCCTGCAAAGCCGGGGAAAGGCCGCCTCAGGACGCCTTTCCAGACTGGCACGCCCCTTGCTTCGCTGTTCACGTGCAGAGCGTCTAGGGTTCCGGCCGTGTCGATCACGGTGCTGGTCCAAGAGACGCGACCGCTTGAGATGCATTGAGGCATCCGGCGGAACACGGCGGGCCAAAATCCCGGGAGAACCCTGCACGGGTTTGCTGGCGCGAACCTCTCCCGGATGCGCGCTCCGTGAACCCCCCAAACAGACGTTCGGACGCAATCCGGATCGCAAACAGGGGTATGCAATGCTTCGCAAACTGGCCGCAATCATTCTAGCCGCTTCACTCAGCCTTCCCTCCCTATCGGCCGCGGAAGCGGCGCCGAAGAAAGACTTCAAGATTTGCTGGTCGATCTATGTCGGCTGGATGCCGTGGGGCTATCTTTCCGACAGCGGCATCATGAAGAAATGGGCCGACAAATACGGCATCAATGTCGAGATCACCCGCATCAACGACTATGTCGAGAGCATCAACCAGTACACCGCCGGCGGCTTTGACGGCTGTTCGATGACCAACATGGATGCGCTTTCGATCCCGGCCGGCGGCGGTGTCGACACGACGGCCTTGATCGTCGGCGATTTCTCCAACGGCAACGACGCGGTCATCCTCAAGAACAAGGCCGCGCTCAAGGATATTGCCGGCCAGAAGGTGAATCTCGTCGAGCTTTCCGTCTCACATTACCTACTTGCGCGCGCGCTGGAGACGGTGGGGTTGGCCGAAAAGGACATTACGGTGGTGAACACCTCTGATGCCGACATGGTCGCTGCCTACGGCACCAGCGATGTCACTTCCGTCGTCACCTGGAATCCGCTGGTCTCGGAAATCGCCGCCATACCGGGCGCCCACAAGGTATTTGATTCGACTGAGATTCCCGGCGAGATCATAGACATGATGGTCGTCAACACCGCGATGCTGAAGGACAATCCGGCCTTGGGCAAGGCGCTTGTCGGTGCATGGTATGAAGCCATGGCGCTGATGACCTCGGGCACGCCCGAAGGCAAGGCGGCCAAAGAAGAGATGGCCAAGGCGTCGGGTACGGATCTTGCCGGTTTCGACGCTCAGCTTGCATCAACGGCGATGTTCTTCGAGCCGGCCAAGGCGGTCGCATTCACCAACGGCGCCGAACTGCCGAAGACCATGGATCTGGTGCGCAACTTCCTGTTCAGCCACGGCATTCTTGGTACCAATGCGCCAAGCGTCGACGTGATCGGCATGAGCTTCCCCGACGGCTCGACGCTGGGCGATGTCAACAACGTCAAGCTGCGCTTCGATCCGGCCTTTATGGCAGAGGCAGCGGGCGGAACGCTCTGACGCGGGAGCGCGACATGCTAGCCAGAGGAACCGGCATCATGCAGGCCGCGGTGGGTCCCGAAGTCGCGCGCCTGCAACTTAGCAGACCGAAAGCGCGGCTTCGTCTCATCAACGCGACGGTCTCGCGCGGCGGAGCGTTGCTGCTTGGGACGCTGCCGTTTGCCGCCGTGGCGATTGCCTATCTCTTCGCTTCGGCGCAAAGGCTGGCGGTCAATCCCAGCGACAAGCTGCTGCCTTCCCCTGCACAGATGTGGTCGGCCTTTTCAGACCTGGCGACGGTGCCGGACAAGCGCTCCGGCGACCTGATCCTGTGGGCCGACACCTATGCCAGCCTGATCAGGCTGTTCGCCGGAGTCGGCATGGCCACGCTGGTGGCGCTCAGCCTCGGCGTCGCCATAGGTTTCATCCCGCGCGTCAGGGCGTTTCTGCTGCCCTTGGTCACAGTTGTCTGCGTCATCCCGCCACTGGCGCTGCTGCCGATCCTGTTCATTGCGCTCGGCCTCGGCGAAACGGCCAAGATCACCTTGATCGCCGTCGGCGTCGCACCGGTCATGGTGCGCGACATTGCCAACCGGGTGATGGAATTGCCGCCGGAGCTCGTCGCCAAGGCACAGACGCTCGGCGGCAACAGCTGGACCATGGTGCTCAGGCTGGTGCTGCCACAGGTGATGCCGCGTCTCATCACGTGCGTACGGCTGGCGCTTGGGCCGGCATGGCTGTTCCTGATCGCGGCAGAAGCCATCGCCTCCACCGAGGGGCTCGGCTACCGCATCTTCCTCGTTCGTCGCTATCTGTCGATGGACGTCATCCTGCCTTACGTCGCCTGGATCTCGCTGCTTGCGGTGATGACCGACTGGCTGCTCGTGCGGCTCTCTCACATCATCTCGCCCTGGGCTCATCCGGTGCGGACCAGATGAGCCGGATCCTCGTCCATGGGCTGGAGAAGAGCTACGGCGACGCCCGCGTGCTGGAACGGGTCAACGTCTCCGCCGAAGCGGGTGAATTCCTGTCGCTGGTTGGCGCCAGCGGTTGTGGAAAATCGACGTTCCTGCGCATCCTGCTTGGCCAGGAACAGCAAAGTGGCGGCGTGGTCGTCGTCGGCGACCAGCCGATCGTGCCGGAGCCGACGCCGCAGCGCGGCATCGTCTTCCAGCGCTATTCCGTGTTTCCGCATCTGACCGCGTTGCAGAACTTGCTGCTGGTCGAGGACTTCCGTTCGGGGGGACCGTTCGGCCGCGTCTTCGGCGCCAGGCGCAAAAGCGCCAGGCAAGAGGCCGAAACCATGCTGGAACGGGTCGGGCTTGCCCATGCGCGCGACCTCTATCCGGCTTCGCTGTCGGGTGGCATGCAGCAACGGCTGGCGATCGCGCAGACCTTGCTCGGCCGGCCGCAGATCCTGCTTCTCGACGAGCCCTTCGGCGCGCTCGATCCCGGCATCCGTGCCGAGATGCATGAGCTGCTCATCGAGCTATGGACCGAACACGGCATGACCGTCGTCATGGTCACTCACGATATAGGCGAGGCATTCAAGCTCGGCACCCGCGTGCTCGTCTTCGACAAGGTGCGCCACGACCCCCAGTTCCCGTCCGCCTATGGCGCGACGATCACCTACGATCTGAAGCTCGACCGCAAGAACCGGGCTTCCGCACGAGACGTGGCCGAAGTGGCCGCGATGGTCGGGACGACCCGACTGGATAGCGCAATCGCGACGACGGCGTCGTGAAGGAGGTTTTCATGCACAGAGATAGTCCAGAACGCCGGCATCGCCGCGCCGGGCTCACCGACCGCGAGCCACGCCAACGCTTCCACCATCCGAACTTCGAGATCCGCGACATGCAGGGCTGGAAGTCGATCGAGGCGGAAGGAAAGCTGCCCGAGGATGGCTGGCGCAAGGAACAGAAATGGGCACTCGACATGGGCCTGCCCGGATCGGATTCGATCATCGACAAGTCGATCCCGACATTCGCGCGAGGCGAGTTGCCGCATTTCGCCGGCATCAACACCTTCCTCAAGGCGCCCTATGTCGAGAACGTCCGCGATGTCGGCAGGTATGACGCTGCCGTCATGGGCATTCCTTTCGACAGCGGCACCACCTACCGGCCCGGAACCCGCTTCGGGCCGCAAGGCATTCGCCGCATCTCGGCGCTCTACACGCCTTACAATTACGAGCTCGGTGTCGACCTGCGCGAGCAGATGACGCTTTGCGACGCCGGCGACGTCTTCACCATCCCCGCCAATCTCGAAAAGAGCTTCGACCAGATCACCAAGGGCGTCAGCCATGTCGCCTCGTCCGGCGCGCTGCCGATCATGCTGGGCGGCGACCATTCGATCGGGTTTCCGTGCGTGCGCGGCATTGCCGACGTGACCTCCAAGCGCATCGGCATCATCCATTTCGATCGCCACATCGACATCCAGGAAAAGGATCTCGACGAACGCATGCACACGACGCCCTGGTACTGGGCAACCAACTTGCCGAACGTCTCGGCCACCAATCTGGTGCAACTCGGCATCGGCGGCTGGCAGGTGCCCCGCTACGGCGTGGCCGAGGCGCGAAAGCGCGGCACCAACGTGCTGACGATCTCCGATATCGAACAGATGGGGCTGGAGAAGGCGGCGGAGATCGCGCTCGAGCTCGCATGGAAGGACACCGACGCCGTATACATCTCCTTCGATGTCGACAGCATCGATTGCGGTTTCGTGCCGGGCACGGGCTGGCCGGAGCCGGGCGGGTTCCTGCCGCGCGAGGCGCTAAAGCTGCTCGGGCTCGTCTCTGCGCCCGGCATCTGCGGACTGGAAGTGGTCGAGGTGTCGCCGCCCTACGACACGTCGGACATCACGGCGCTGTTTGGTGTGCGGGTGGTCGTCGAGGCGCTCGGCTCGATGGTCGCGCACGGCAATCTCGGCAAGCACAAATCCATTATCGACAAGCCGACGAGCTTTTGACCATGCACGAGGATCATCATCACCACGACCATGATCATGGCGACGGCCACCATCACGGGCCGAACGGTTATCATCACCATCCGCACCCCGTCGGCCACAACGGGCCGGCCGGCAAGCCGTTGCAATGGCAGACCCCGCATCTACCGCACCATCATGCGCCCGAACCCGCCGACGCGCGGGCGACGGATCTCGATCTCGTCGAGACCGCGTTTCTCGAAGGGTTTTCGCGGGCGCCCGACCCCTCCAGTTTCCTGCGCCTCGCCGGAATTCCCTTCGTCGGCGAAACCGCCGACGGCATGCGGCTGCATCTCCTGCGCGTCGAGACGCAGGACATGGTCGATGTCGGCGCCGTCATGCCGCTGATTGGTGGCGCCGGCGTCACCTATCACCCGCTGCCCGCGAAACTGACGTCGCGCCGGCGCCGCCTGGCCTTCGTCTACCATGATGGCAGGGGACAAAGACCCCTCGACTTCGGCGAGGCGCGGCTTCTGGCGGACAGGTCCGGCGCCGCACAATTCACCATGCCAGGGACCGGACAATGAGCACCGGCCTTGAACCGATCGCACCTCTATCAAACAGGTCCAGAACCATGAATAGAACGCTTTCATTCTTCGGCAGACTCGCCCTGGCAGCCGCCACAACCCTCATCCCCTCATTGGCGTTCGCCCATAGCGGCGGTTTTCATGCCCATGGGTTTGTACACGGCCTTCAGCACCCGCTGGCCGGTATGGACCACCTGCTTGCCATGATGGCTGTCGGCATCATTGCCGCTCGCGCCGGCGGCAGGGGGACCATCATCGTGCCGTCGTGCTTTGTCTCGGCGATGGTCGCTGGCGCCCTGCTCGGTGTCGCCGGCATCGGCCTGCCCTCACTGGAAACCGGCATAGCGCTATCGCTGGTAGTCTTCGGCGCCATGATGATGCTTGCCAAGCCGTTTCCGCTCGCTGTGGCTGCCTCGCTGACTGCCCTTTTCGCCCTCTTCCACGGCAATGCCCACGGCGTCGAAGTTCCCGAGACGTCGAGCGGCATCGCTTATGCGGTTGGCTTCGTGGTCGCCACCTCGGCTCTTCACGCAACCGGCGCGTTGGCCGCCCTGACACTTCGGCGCTGGCCGGGAGCCATCCGCACGGCAGGGGTCGGCACGTCGGTGGTCGGTATGGCGTTGGCAGCACAGATCATCTGACCCGCAACCCAGGCATCTGCGATGAACAGGAGGGGAAGGCATGACCAAGCGGCTGACCGTTTGGCAGGGAATTCGGAACATGCTGTATCAGATCCTGAAAATCCGGGCTGAGCGGCTCTGATCACATCCGCCCGAGATCAAACCCGCGACCGGCTTCGTGCCGGACGCGGTTGTTCCTATGCGCATAGAGGCTTCCCTGAACCATGAGTATTCTGCGCTCAGGCGCGAACCGGTTCGCGCCTGAGGGCAGAATTGTGCCAGCAGGGGGTCGTAGACGATGCCGACGATCGGGGCGGATCCCAAGCATCTCGGTGCGCGCACTGGCATTGCACCTATGTTCCCACTCATCGGAACGGGCGCTGCGGCACCATCCGCATGTCATGCCGGGCAGCCGCATGGCGCCGGACGGAAGCAGGTGGATGTCATCGCGCCCGACCTTCCTCCTCCAGTGCCGGTGCTCGGGGAACTGTTCCGCCGACTCGTCACCCGGCCGATCGCCGTCCATTATGCTGGTAGGCTCCGCCCAAACAACTCTGAGGGGAACGGAACTTGGAGGGCTGGAAAGTCGATACCTCCCAGTGAGTGGGCTTCTCCCTTCTTGGCCAAAGGGAGAACGCCAGTGAACAGGCTTCTCGGTCCCCGCTAATGATCGTTATGCAGGCCGTTCGGTAGCACTCGGTCGCCACTTGATGAGATGCTTCTCAGCGACGTCCAGGATGCTGTCGATAATCAGCACGAAGATCGCCAGGATCAGGATGCCTGCGAAGACGCCGACCGCATCAAAATTGCCTTCCGCCTGAGCGATCAGATAGCCTAGCCCGGCCGAAGCGCCAAGATATTCGCCGATAATCGCCCCGACGACGGCAAAGCCGACCGATGTGCGCAACGACGACAGAATCCAGCTTGCCGCCGCGGGGAAGTAGACGTGGCGAAGCAAGTCGGACCGCTTGGCTCCCAGAATGCGGGCGTTCGATAGCACCACCGGGTTCACTTCACGGACGCCCTGCATGGCGTTAAAGAAGGTGACGAAGAACACAAGCGTGACCGCGAGCGCCACCTTGGACCAGAGACCGAGGCCGAGCCAAAGTACGAAGATAGGCGCAAGCACGACACGGGGAATTGCATTCAGGCCCTTGATGAAAGGATCCAGAATGCGCGCGGCCGAACGGCTGAGACCGAGCCATACGCCTGCCGCCACGCCAAGTGCCGTTCCGACCAAATAGCCGAGCACGGTTTCCGTCAGGGTGATCGCTACATGTCTATAAAAGCTGGCGTCTATCACCCAGGATACAATCTGTTTGAAGATGTCCACCGGCGCCGGAAAAAAGAAGACGTCGATCACCCCTGCCATAACACCGAGCTGCCAGCCGCCGACAATTGCCACCAAAAGCGCGGCCTGGATAGAGCGTTCAGTCGTGGCGTTCATAGCTTTTCTCCACTTCGCCGCGCAGGGACGACCATATACTGCGATAAAGATCCATGAAGCGTGGATCGAGCTTGATTTCGGCGACGTCGCGTGGGCGTTCAAGGTCGACGGGGAAGCTGTCGATCACGTGCGAGCATGGTCCGGCGGCAAGCACCACGACCCGATCACCGAGAGCAATTGCCTCTTCCAGGTCGTGTGTGATCATCACAACGGCGCGCCGCTCCTCCTGCCAAAGCCGCAAAAGCTCATTCTGCATCAGGTGGCGGGTATGAATATCCAGCGCCGAGAAAGGCTCGTCCATCAGGATAACCTTGGGACCAGTAATCAGCACCTGTGCCATCTGCACCCGCTTGCGTTGACCGCCTGAAAGCTGATGCGGATAGCGATGCTCGAAGCCCTTGAGCCCGACTTTCGCCAGCCATCTCATCGACTGCCCACGACGATCGGCAGCGCCGACACCCTTGAACATGGGGCCGAGTTCCACGTTCTCGATCGCGGTCTTCCACGGAAGCAATGCATCCTGCTGGAAGAGATAGCCGATGTCGTTCTGGATCCCGCGCACCGGCTGACCATCGATTGATACGGTGCCACTCGCTGGTTTCAGCAGGCCGGCAACCGCATTGAGTATCGTGCTCTTGCCGCAGCCGGTTGGGCCAACGATGGCGAGGAACTCGCCATCGGAGACCTTCAGATTTACATCTTGCACCGCCACATAGGCACCGAAGGCCATGGTGACCGCGTCGAGGGAAACCATCGACTTTGCTTGATGACGGTTGTTCGCCGGGGGGGCGGTTTTTACTATGGCCAATGCCATGACCTCCTCCTGTCAGTTGGCGGGGACGTTCGGGACCTTGCCGACGAACTCGTTCGTGTAGGTTTTCGCAAGATCGATTTCAGCCGCGGCGACTTTTTCGTTGAAGCTCTTCAGGACGGCGAGCGGCGTCTTGATGTCTTCCTCGTTGATGCGCCCGTCCTTTGAGAAGATCGCTTTCGCGTTCTCGACCAACTTGACGTAGGTGTCACGATCGCCGGAAATAAACTCCTTCGGCAGCTTTTCGACGATCTCTTCAGCGGAGTGGCTATCCATCCACGCAAGCGCTTTGACAGTCGCATTGGTGACTTTCTGGATGGTTTCCGGATTGGCCTCGATAAAGCTCTGCGTGGCATATAGGACCGAGGTCGGGTAGATCCCACCGTAGATCGCTTTGGCGCCCTCGTCGCTGCGCGCGTCGATCAGGATCTTGCCGACACCCTTGGCTTCGATGAAGGTCGCCGCCGGATCGTAGTTGACGAGCAGGTCGACCTTTCCTTGTTCGATCGCCGCAACGGCGGCGGAGCCGGAGCCGACGCCGATCAGCGAAATGTCGTCCGCGGTCAGTCCGTGGCGTTGCAAATAGTAACGAACGAAAAAGTCGGAAGACGAGCCCGGCGAAGTAATACCGATTTTCGCACCTTTGATCGTTTCAGGCTTTGCCGGGTCGAACGTGCTCTTGCTGCCGCCTGCCAGCACGAGACCGGAATTGCGAGCGAGTAGCACGAAGGCCACGACGGCCTTCTTCTGCGCCTGCATCTGGATCGTATGGTCGTAGAAGCCGACGGCGATATCAGTCGAGCCGGCAACAAGCGCCTGAAGTGTCTTTGACCCGCCCGATGCGAAGTTTTCGACGGTCACCTCCAGGCCTTCCTTTTCATAAAGGCCGAGCCCCTGGGCGACCGGAAATGGAAGATTGTTGAGATTGTAAGAGCCGACGCTGATGCGGACCGGTTCCGCGAACGCGGAGCCGACAAACGCGACGGTTGCCGCGAGGGCGAGCATGAGCTTGCCCATAATATTCTCCTCCTGTTTGTGGCGCCCTCCCGGCGGCCACGGTTATTATGCCGCGCAACCCAGTTGCGTGACAGGTTTTGCGAATACATGTCCTTCGAACAGCCGGCGGGCGGTGCGAAGGATTCCGGCGACGACTTTGCCGTCCCTTTCATACAGCTTGACGTCCAGGTGGCCGCTTGGATGCTCTATGGAAAGCACGACTGGGGGCGCACGCACGCCGATCAGGAGCGACGCAACCGTGCCCTGGCTGATACAGGCAGTGGCGATCCCTACGGCGCCCGTGGTTGCCAGCGACGGATGACATTGATGAGGCATAAAATACCGTACGCTGATATCGCCTCCCGACGTTGGCCGGGAAATGAGCACCGGCTTCGGCGTTACCTGATTGCAAACGTCTCCAAGGCCCATCAGTTCGCCGGCGGCGATGCGCAGCTTTTCCAGCCGCGCTAGCAATTCCCTATCGGCATTCAGTTCAGCCGCTGACTCGAAGCCGCTTGCGCCGATCGAGTTTGCCTCGATCAATATCATCGGCATGGCGCAGTCGATGCAGGTGACAGCCACACCATCGATCAAGTCGACTGGTCTGCCTGTGGGAAACAGCTGTCCCGTACGGGCCCCCGCTGCGTCCATGAAGGTCAGTGCGATTGGCGCCGCACGGCCGGGCACGCCGTCAATCGCAGCTTCACCGAGATAGGAGACGCTGCCGTTTGGAGTGGGAACTTCGGCCTCGATCAGCTTGCTGGTGTTGACGTTGTGGATTCGGACGAGCGTCGTTTCTCCACGAACCGGGACAAGTCCAGCTTCGATGGCAAACGGACCGACCGCAGCCAGCATATTGCCGCAGTTCGGCGAAGTGTCGACAATCTGTTGATCGACCCGCACCTGGGCAAAGAGATAGTCCACGTCGGCGCCAGGAATGCTGGCAGGTCCGACGATAGCCACCTTGCTCGTGACCGGGTTGCCGCCACCGATGCCGTCTATCTGTAACGGATGGCCCGAGCCCATGACGGACAGTAGGATCTCGTCACGCTGCGCGGCAGCCGCGGGAAGATCGCTTGCCAGGAAGAACGGACCCTTCGAGGTGCCGCCTCTCATCAGGACGCAAGGGATCGCGAACAGGTCGTTCATCGCTTGTGCTTCCATCAGAATTATGTCACCGCCGTATCAATCAGCGCTCTTTGATCCAATTATCGGAAGAAGGCTTTTATTTGTGAAATGCTAAGAATCGGGGGATTGATGCAAGATGAGCATTAATTGCGAAATCCTTGATCTTCGCGCCTTCCTGAGCGTCGTAGAGTTGGAGAGCTTCCATGGCGCGGCCGACGCCTTGCATCTGTCACAGCCTGCGTTGAGTCGACGCATTCAAAAGCTGGAACAGGTTATCGGGTCGCCCCTCCTGGAGCGGACGACCAGGCGTGTATCCGCGACTGCTCTGGGTACAGAGCTCGTGCCGCTCGTCCGACGCATGCTGGAGGAGTTCGATGGCTCTCTGTTTGCTGTCCGTGACGTTGGACCCAATCGAGGCGGATTGGTGACGATCGCATGCCTCCCTACCGCGGCATTCTACTTCCTGCCCACCGTCATCCGACAGTTCAATGAGGAGTACCCGAACATCCGCTTTCGCATCCTGGACTTGCCGGCGACCGACGGTCTTCAGGCCGTGGCACGCGGGGAGGTGGAGTTCGGCATAAACATCATGGGCACGTCCGATCCGGACCTGACCTTCGAGCGGCTCGCGGAAGACCCATTCGTGCTTGCAGCGCGCAAGGATCACCTGCTTGCAGCAAAACCATGGGTGGAGTGGGCGGAGTTGGAGCCCTATCATCTGATCACGGTTCATCGATCAAGTGGCAACAGAACGCTGCTCGACGCGGCACTGGCCAAATCGAACATCAAGCTTCGCTGGTTCTACGAGGTAACGCATCTGTCCACCTCCCTCGGGCTGGTGGAGGCAGGCCTCGGGATTTCGGTGCTGCCACGAATGGCAACCCCGCAAGAAGACCATCCTTTTCTGATTACCCGCCCCATCCGCAATCCCGAGATATCACGCACTATCGGCGTGGTTCGCCGTCGCGGCGGCACCTTGTCGCCGGCGGCAGAGCGATTTCTCAAGATGCTGATCGACGTATGGGGAACTGATTGAAATGCCTTAGGAAGTTCACGGTTGCACCATAGCCGCCGGGAGCGCAGATCTCGGAAGTCGCAGGCTGCGCCGAGAGCCGCCCTTCTTGGACCAATCTGAAAGTGTGGCGATTGAGAATGAACCGACGCTATCGGGAAGCATTTGGCTGAAGCGGACGTTCTGCTGACACCCATTATCTGCAGCCGATGTGTGCTTCGTAGCTGGCGGGATGTGAGCGTCCCCTGAGGCGCGCTCCTGCATGGCGACATTCGGACGGAATTGTGTCCGCGTGCTCGACCGAATCCAACACCGGCAACGTCCGCTTCCTGACGTCCAGCCTGCGCAGTCAAGAGGCGCTTCGATGGCCGCTGGCGGATGACCGAGAGCCGGTCGGATACTTTGCTGGCCTGATTGGCAGCGCGAACGACGTTACACAAAAATACTTGGCGGAGCGGGTTAAGGTGTTGCCAACAGACGCGCACGGCACCACTTGGCCGTGGGCCAGAACACCGCCAGATTTCTGTCCTGGAAATTGCGGAATGCCGATTCGACTCTCACTGAAAGGAATCTGCCCGGAAGTGGCCGAAATGCTCAATGACCGTTTCGTGCCAACGAATAGTTTCATTGAACTACGGAAGTTGGCCCCGGTTCGTCAGATCGAGGCGGCGCAATTGATGATCGCGATGAACAAGTTCTCGATCAACTACGCAAAATCCCGGGTTGGCGCGACGCCGCAGTCGCAGCTTGCCGATACGTCGCAGCCGAAAAAGCTATCCGGTCTTAGCGACGCGCAAATCGCATTGATGGAGAACGAGTCAGCCAACGTCGATAAGGAATACCGGCTTATTGAGGAGAGCGACGGATCTGACCATCTGGATCTAGTGGTGGCCACGGCTTGCGCGGATATCGGGTGACCACCGGCGCGCGTGCCAGATCGCGCCGCTTCAGCGTCACGGTGAACAGGAACCGCAGCGCCGACACCGCGCCGTTGATCGTCGCAGGGCCCACGCCGTTCTCGTGCTGATACAGCTGGAAGCGCCGGATGTCGTCGGGCGCCGCGGTGTCGGGAGCGCGGCCAAGGAACGCGGCAAAGCGCCGGACATGACGAACGTGATCCTGCTGCGTATGCGGTCCCAGGTTGCGAGCCTGATGAGCGGAACACTCTTGGGAATGCTCTGAAGATCAATACCCTCGACACCGGCCCCCAAATAGACGACGGCGCTTAGCCCCGTCATGGCGTCAAAAAAGCCAGGACTGGCGCCCTTGTCGATCAGCACAACATCTATGTCACTTTTGTCCCCGGCGTCTGGCCAGAGCCTGAACTCCAGCTGCGGCACACGGCTTTTTAGCTCAGCAGCCCATACTTGTGCATCAATGTAGTGAGGATACTCATTGACCATCAGAACGGTAATTGGTTCGTCGGACACTTCGCCCTCCCCGGTCTCAGGGGTCACGGCATCCCTATCGGGCCGCACCCAAGTTCCAGATGTCCCGATGCAGACGCCATGTCCCATCGTCGCCTTTTTTCCAGATGACAATGTACTTGCCTGCGACGGTGGAGGGGTCGCCGCTTTGCTCGGCACACCGAGCGTAAATGCGCCAACTTCGTAGGCGAGATTCCCGCTCCCTTCCACTTCCAGCGCCTTTAGGGTGAGATTCTTCATCCCGGCCTTGATTGCGCCCTGCCAGAATTCTTCCACGCGCTTGCGGCCATCGATGCGCTTGCCGTCGGGCGGCAGCAGGGCGGCATCGTCGGTATACATCTGACCCACCGCTGCCGCGTTTCCGCTGTTGAAGGCATCCATGAATTTTGTCAACGCCGCTTCGATGTCCTCGCGAGCCGACTGGGCGGCCGCAGACAATGCAGAGCAAAGAAGCAGCAAATGCAAATGACTTAGCCAGTCTCATTTTGTCCTCCCTTTGCGTGCTCCACATGCCCACCCGATGGATAGCGGCCAATCCAAGTGCGCCGCGGGCGCGCTCAATGGCCAGACGCGGCTTACATTAGGTTTTTCTGATATGATAGCGCAAGCACAGTTGCGGCCCTCTGAATGACCGAACTTCCACGTGCCGTCCAGAACCTCCGCGCGTGGCCGATAGAGCCGCACCATGTAGTTCCAGCCAGCCACCATCGGCAGGCAATTGGCAGCCTTGCCGTCGCATCCTCCTCCTGACGAACACCTAGTACGGTCAACCCTTAGGTGCCGCGCCGCGCCGCTCGAGCGCGGTCTTACGGATGATTTCCGCGATCTCCGGGCTGCTGCTGCACAGCATCTGGAAATCCGCCGAGTGCAGCGACAGGAGTGAGACCACTGTTATGGCGCTGACGGTCGCCGAGCGCGGCTCGCCGCTGATCAGCGCCATCTCGCCGAAGAAGGCGCCAGGGCCAAGCTCCACCGGGTTCGGCGTCGCGACGCTGACGCGCCCCTCCACGACGAAGAACATCTGATCACCGGTCTCGCCATTGCGGCAGATCACAGCGCCCGCCGGCACGATGCGAGGTCGTAATGCGCGCACGATCTCGACTAGTGTGGCCGGGCCGAGCTTCTGAAACAACGGCACGGCGGCGACCAATTGCCAATTACGGACGAAATCCTCGCGACGGACTTCTTGGTAAAAGCCGGTGGCAAGAATGCCAGCCCAGAGCGCGAAGATGCCGATGCCACTCATCATGACCGCCCCGGCAAGGACGCGGCCGGCGAAGCTTTGCGGAATAGCGTCGCCATAGCCGGTAGTGGACAGCGTGACCACCGCCCACCACATTGCCTGGGGGATGCTGCCGAACTTTTCCGGTTGGACGTCGCGCTCGATGACATAGGCCGCGAGCGAAACACCGAATAGAACGATGCCGAAGACCGTGGTGACGCCGATCAGGTTGCGCGCTTCGTTGGTCAGGATCCTGCCCAGCAGCGGGAAGAAAGTCGAGTCGCGCAGCGGTTTCAGCAGCCAGACAGCACAGTAGAGGCTCCGGTCGGGCGTGCCGACGAGCAGAAATGCGGCTAGTGGAACCAAAACCGCGAGCACATCAATGGCGATTGCCGCCGTCCTGTCCCGAACGTCTCCCGCCCGGCGCTTGAGCAGCGTCTCGGCCAGTTCCAGGAGATAGACGCCCCAAATGACCGCGAGCACGGCAGCCAGAGCCAGTCTGCTTCGTCCGGACATATCCGGTGTCGTGAGCGTAGCCACCGCCACAAGCCCAGTCGCAGCCAGCAGCGCGTTGAGCGGCGCGTAAATTCTTAAGAAACGCAGTACCGACATTCTATGCCCACGAGCGGCTACTACCCTCCAGAATAGGATGCCTTCAAGGCAAGCGCAAAGGTGCTTACTGTCGCTGCGATGTGCATCACCAACGGTGAACTCAGATGTCCGGGAAAGTGAACTGACACGCCACAACCCGATTCGGACAATTGCAATAGGTTCCGCGAAGGTCAGCTTCGGAGAAAAGACGACATGGGATCGCGACGGAAAAACTGACATATCGGACGCCGCAACGCGACGCGGCAGAAGCGCCAAGCTGGCTGGTGATCATCATGTCGGTTCGTCTAGTACCAGGCGTCGGGCGCCAAGCTCGCCTTCCGGCCTGAGCTAACAGGCCAGCCGAACCTCATCGGCCAATCTCAACCGGTTCGCCATCAGGGTTTCGTCCGGATTCCGGTCCGGGCAAGCCTCAATGCCGTCGAGAACCCCAAATGCGGCATGTTGAGCATTTCGCCTTCTCGCGATCGTGGCAAGGCAGCTCGACCCGGCGTTCATCTTCGTCGACAGCCGCCGGATGCCGGCTTGGCACAGGTGGAAAAGGAAACAATCCCGGGCTCTTAAGTTACACCGAAAGGCTCGCCGAGGTCGGCTGCAACACGCCGGGGAACGGCCCGATCCTGGCTGGGCGATGCCCGGACTGGAAGAGGTTGCTGTGGAGGTTGGCGATCCACTGCTTGCCTTCGGTCGTCAGCTCCAGATAGCGGATCGCGTCGCCGATATAGGGCTCTACCTGCAGCGTGAAGAAATCGGTGAAGATGGCGCCGAGATCGGCGGCGGTCTTGCAGCCGAGCTTTTCCACCATTCCGATCTCAGAGAACTCGGCAAACAGCGCCGGCAGCTTGCGGTGGTAGAAGGGATCAGCGAGTTGGCCGATCAGGTCCGCGGCCCTGACCAGCGCCGGCTCGGTGTTGGTGACCTGGTAGGCCGGATCGTTCGGCACCGGAAAGCGCGTCATCTCGATCGCCTCGACAATGCGCTCCTCGTTGATGAACTTCGAGGAAGCAAAACGCTGGCGCGCATAGATCTTGGCGCGCTCGATATGATAGGGCGCAAGAACCGCGTCGGAGGCGCCCCGCGGTGGCGTATGGCGGTCGCCGGCGTCGTTAATGACGAAGCTGTCCTCGGTGTCGCCCTGGCATACGCCGTGCACCATGCCAATGTCGTGGACAAGCAGCGCGCAGGTATAATGCAGCCAGTCATCGGGAGTCAGGGATTCCGAAAGCAGCCGGCCGCGGATGATCTGCTGGCCAGCGAGCGTAACCATCAGTGTATGCTCGATGTTGTGATAGAGCGCGTTCGAATTGCCGATGCGCTCCAGGACAAGGCGGGCCGCCCCGCCTATGTAACTCGCATATTCCGGATTGCGATGCGAGAAATACTGGAGATAGAGTTCTGACAGATAATCGCCGAGCCGGTCGGCCATTATGGAGATTGGATTGAGCATTACAATCGTTCCTGAGCGCTTTGAAGCACGACAAGTCGCGCCGCGTGGCGGCCATCCTAGCACGGTTCCGGCGTAGATCTTATCTTAGGACCAAGGCCCCCAAGGCAGCGGCGACTACCGAATGCTGCTGCGGTCGCCATCACCGGCATGATGGCACATTGGAACAAGCAGGCCGGCATTCCGGACGGCTACACCTTGCACCGTCTGCGCCGCACCTTCGGCACGTATCTCGCCGAATGCAACATCCAGGCACGCGCCATTATGGAAGCGATGGGACATTCCTCGATGACGGTGACGGACGCGTACGTACGGAAGGCCAACAAGAAGCGGATGGCCGTCGACATCGCCCCGCCATCAACAAGCGGGAGGCGAAACGCGACGCTATAAAGCAGCGGACACCGCTATGCGTCATCAAATGAATGGTTTCAATCGGACCGGTGCAGGGCGGCTTATCGGCCGCTTTTTTTTGTTGGGCCCATAATTTGCCCAAAACATTTTGGGCCGAGGCCACTTTTTCGCAATAAAATCCAATACTTTGGTGGGCCCGGAGGACGTTTTCAAATATCTGATTTCATTGTCTTTTTCGTGGGCCAAAATAGGAACTCTTCCCGTATCGTTCCGTTTGGTTCTGCTCCCACGCAAAGGACGCTGCACAAGTTGGGACATGCTGGTCCTAGGATGTCGGCTCTGCATGATCTCGCGGTTGGTAGCGATCAGTCGCCGCTGTCCAATTCCGTTCCGGTTCGCAGGCACTTCAGATAGGCGCGATAGGCGAAGCTGCGGTCGCGCTTCTTCCCCGTGGTTTCCACGAGAATATCGGCTTCGGCCAGCGCCTCGATCGCACGCGTCGCGGTCGGCTTGCTTGCGCCGATCAACTTTATGACCGAGGCAACGCTCACGATCGGATGACGCGGCAATTGCTCGAACAGTCTCACTGCCGAGACGGAGGCGGACTGGGCTCCGAGCAGTCGCACCCGGTCCGCGGATACGAGATTGAATAGTTCCCGCGCCGAGGCGACGGCTTCATCGGAAATCGTGGCGACCCCATCGAGAAAGAAGTCGATCCAGCCCTCCCAGTCCCCTTCCAGCCGGACCAGATTGAGGCGCCGGTAGTACTCTTCCCGGTGGCGCTTGAAAAACAGGCTGAGATAGAGGAGCGGCGCCTTCAGCAAGCCCCAGTGCTCCAAGAGCAGCGCGATCAGGAGCCGCCCGATCCGCCCGTTGCCGTCGAGATAGGGATGAATGGTCTCGAACTGCACGTGGAGAAGACCCGCCCGCACCAGCTTCGGTGGCGGATCCTCGACGTGGATGTATTTCTCAAATTCGCTGAGAAGCTGGGGAAGCTTGTCGGGTGGCGGCGGAACGTAGGCCGCATTGCCTGGCCGGCTTCCCCCGATCCAGTTTTGGCTGCGGCGCACGTCTCCGGGCTGCTTGTTCGAACCGCGCACGTCCCGCATCAGCCGCTTGTGCGCCTCGTTCAGAAGCCGCATGGAAAGCGGCAGGCCACGCGCAGCGGCAAGCTGGCCGCGCGCATAGGCAAGTGCGTCGAGATAGTTCGTAACCTCTTCCACATCGGCATTGGGCGCCGGCTCCTCCGCGGCCTCGAAGGCGAGAAGGTCCACGAGCGAAGCCTGCGTGCCCTCGATCTGCGATGAGATCACAGCCTCCTTGCGCACGAAGGCGTAGATGAACCAATCGAGGGATGGCACCATCTCGCCTGCCAGATCGAGCCTGGCCAGCGCCTGCTCGGCTTCCCGCAGACGAAGTTCGAGCTTGCCTTCAATTACGAGCGCCGGACGTGCAGGCGGCAGATCGAACGGGATGAACGCATCGATCTTCTCCCCGCCTGCGGTTACGCTCTCGTATCGGCCCGTGGTTCGCTTCGGCATTTCGTGACGCCAATTGGAACGGCTTCGTTCGGATCGAGGCGAGCAAGGAACAAGAGCGTTCCTTGCTGACCTCCCTGGGAACGAAGTCTTTACTAGCGCCAAGTGTTAGTCAAGAAATCGTTCTTAGCGCTAGTGCCTTAATAAAATTGTCGCCGACGCTGCAGGCCGCGCCGTCTGGCCGGAATCCTGCCGAACGAGCCAGCCGCGCGTCTCCACGAACCGCGCCAGATCGATGAGGAACGCCTGCACGCACGCTCATGCAATTGACGGCCACGGTTTTCTTCGGGTCATACCCTTCCGATTCCGAAAGCGTCACATCGATCGGTCGTTGCGCCGCCGAGCGACGAAAGGCGCGGGCGTCTGTGTAAGAGAATCTTCAGAGCCTATTTCGTGATCACTCCTTTGACCGCCTCGAGTTGACCCGCGTCTTCCTGGTGCCTGGGAGGATTCCGCTCAGTCACCTTTCCGGTTCGCGAAGCGCGTCGAAGGGCCCGTTCGGTCATTCAGGCCTCTTGAGGCGGGTATCGATTGCAAAGCTCTTGTCACCCGCGTGTTGTGGAACTTCCAATTCTCGAAAGACCCGAAGAGGGTTCGAGTCCGAAACGCGGGACCGAAACAAAACAGAAAATACAACAAAATCAAATACTTAAAGCTTTGGTGGGCCCGGAGGACGTGGTAAGGACGTTGATTCTATTGCGTTTTTCGTGGGCCAAAATTAGAAAGTTTCCCGTATCGTTCCGTATTGTCTTGCGATTGATCCCGACATCAGATTTCGACACGCTAGCGCGAAACGCTATCGGTTTGTGGCGACGTCATAGCCCTATCATGCCATGCCATCGGCCTACCCCGCCGCCAGAGCCGTCACTTCACGGCGGAACGGCAGCGCATCGCCGATATCGGCTTCATCCAGCTCGCGGGCGAAGCGGTGGCCGGCATAGGTTGCCCAGGCGATCGGGCCCGGCGCCTCGGCATCGCCAATGACCTTGATCGAGCGGATGCCGCTGTCGGCCCATTCGTCCCGCCGCGCCTTCAACTCGTGCCAGACGCCATCGTCCTGTTGGCGCGACGTCACCAGCACCACGGCGTCCGCGGCGATGTCACGTTGGCTGCCCGTATAGGCGCAGGCCGTGACAACACCGCCCGCCACGATGCGCGTCACGGTCCGGCTCAGCACGATCTCGACGCCGAGTTCGGCCAGCCGGCGATGGATGGCGCCCTGCTCCAGCGTGTTGCGGGTCCAGTCGGACACATAGGCCGACGGCGTCACCAGCGTCACCCTCGCGCCCCGGCGCGTCATAAGCTCTGCCAGAACGCCACCCATGTAGTAGTGGTCGTCGTCGAACAACACGACTTTGCCGGTCGGAACATTTCCGCCCATCAGGTCGTCCGGGGTATAGAGCGGCATGGCTGGGTCCACCGGCATCGGCACGACATGCGCGCGCGCCACGCCATCGCGGCGCCATGTCGAGCCAGTGGCGATGGCGATGTTTTGAAAGCCGAAGGCGAGGATGTCCTCGGCCGACAATCGGCTTTCGAAATAGACGTCGACATTGGACATCTGGCTAATCTGATACTGGCGATAGTCGCGAACTCGGCCCCATGCGGAGAGACCGGGCAAGAGGCACTCGCGCGCCACGCGGCCACCAAGCCCGGTGCCGGCTTCAGCGATGGCCACCTGATAGCCGCGGAGGCCGAGGGCGCGGGCCGCCTCCAGCCCGGCAGGCCCGGCGCCGACGATCAGCACGCTGTCGCTGTCGCCCTTGGCCTGCATGCGTTCGGGATGCCAGCCCTTGCGCCATTCCTCCATGAAGGTCGGGTTCTGCGCGCAGCGCGAGATCGACATGGTCATGTCGCCGGTGATGCAGATGTTGCAGCCGATGCATTCGCGAATGTCCTCGATCCGCCCCTCCTCCACCTTCTTCGGCAGGAATGGATCGGCAATCGATGGACGTGCGCAGCCGATGAAATCGAGCGTACCGGACTTGATCATCTTCACCATCACATCCGGCGAGGTGAAGCGACCGACCCCGACGACCGGCTTCGAGGTCAGTTTTTTGATGCCGGACACCAGGCTCTCCTGTGCGCCCTCCTCCTTGAATCGCGACGGCCCGGAGCAGTCTTCCCAGGCGCCATGCGCCAGATCCCACAGGTCGGGCAGATCGGCATGCATCTCGATCACGTCGCGCACTTCGGAATTGGCAAAGCCAAGCTCGCCGATCATCTCGTCCAGTGACAGCCGCAGCGTCAGGCCGCAGGTGTCGCCGATGGCGTCGCGACCCTCTTCGATCAGCTCGCGCATCAGCCGCGAGCGGTTTTCCAGCGAGCCGCCATATTCGTCACTGCGCTGATTGGTGGCGGTGGACAGGAAGTGCTGGATGATGCCGAAGCCATGCGCGCCGTAGAGGCACACCAGATCGAAGCCCGCCAGCTTGGCACGTTTGAAGGCATTGCGGTGCCAGCGGCGCAGGTCGCGGATATCCTGTTTGTCCATTGCGCGCGCTTGAACCGGATCGTTGGTGAAGGTCCGGATCGGCAACGCCGACGGCCCGCGCGGTACTTCCTTGGTGTAGAGGTTGGGGCCGTTGATGCCTGAATAGGCGAGCTGGATGCCGGCCAGTGCGCCATGCTGGTGCATGGCCTTGGCCATCTTCGCCAGTGCCGGGATATCGGCATCGTCCCAGAGCCTGAGCTCGATGAAGGGCGTGATCTCCGAGGTGTGGTGCATCTCGGTCTGCTCGGTGAAGATGACGCCCCAGCCGCCTTCCGACTTGATGCGGCGCATCTCGGCCGCGGCCGAAGGATCGCGGTAGCCGCCGCCATTGCAATGCGGCACCTGATAGAAGCGGTTCTTGGCGGTCACCGGGCCGATCTTCACCGGCTCGAACAGAATGTCGTAGCGTGGATCGCGCATGGTGCTTCCTTCCTGCCAGCGTCGCATCGCGGCATGCGCGGTGATGGTTTCAAACCTTGGCGCAAGCTCGTCTGCCCGGTGGGTAGATGCCGTGACCCTACTCATAAGTTGCGGCGCGTGCCGGAAAACTACAGATTTCTTCTGTGCCGATTAGGACGCGCCTAATCAGCCCCGCCGTCTGGATTAGCATCCGGCAAATCCCGGCTGAGCCAAATGCGACTTCAACGCCGTTGCCACACGATGCTAGATAGCGCGCACGGCCAATGAGACACACGACGCATGGATAGCATCCAGATCCTTGAAAAGCTGATCGCATTCCCGACGGTGAGCCGCGTTTCGAACCTCGACCTCGTCGGTTACGTGACGGAGTTGCTGGCAGCACAGGGCATTGCTTGCCAGATCATCCGCAGCGCGGATGGCCATAAGGCCAACCTTTTCGCCACCATCGGGCCGGCCGACGCTCCTGGCGTGATGTTGTCCGGCCATACCGATGTCGTCCCCATCGACGGGCAGGACTGGACGCTGCCGCCTTTCGAGATGACCGCGCATGACGGCAAGCTGTACGGCCGCGGCGCGGCCGACATGAAGGGTTTCGTCGCCTGCGCGCTCGCCGCGTGTCTAAAGGCCGCGAAAATGGGTCTGCAGACGCCCTTGCATCTGGCGCTTTCCTACGACGAAGAGGTCGGCTGCATCGGCGTACACAGCCTGATCGACATGCTGCGGTCCGCGCCGCACCGGCCATTGCTGTGCATCGTCGGCGAGCCGACCAACATGCAGGTGGCGACCGGCCACAAAGGCAAGCTCGCGGCACGCGCCATCTGCAGGGGACGCGAAGGCCATTCGGCGCTGGCGCCGCTGGCGCTCAATGCCATTCATCTGGGCTGCGACTTCGTCTCCGCGTTGCGCGGCGAACAGGATCGGCTGGCGCGCGACGGCGCGCACGACGGCGACTACGACATTCCCTACACGACCGTCCACGTCGGCAAGATCAATGCCGGCGTGGCGCTCAACATCGTACCGAACCTCTGCCAACTCGACATCGAGATCCGCAATGTCGCGGCCGACAATGCCGCCGATATCCTTGAGGGCCTGCGCGCGGAGGCGCAGCGTATTGCCGCTGCCGCTTCAACGATCGCGCCGGAGGCGGCCATCGACATCGACATCTCCAACACCTATCCGGGGCTGGAGACGCCGACGAATTCGCAGGCTGTGGCCTTCGTGAAGTCGCTAACCGGCGCCAACCACACCATCAAGGTTGCCTTCGGCACCGAAGGCGGATTGTTCACCC
Organism: Mesorhizobium sp. M1348; assembly: GCF_040317925.1. NCBI lineage: Bacteria > Pseudomonadati > Pseudomonadota > Alphaproteobacteria > Hyphomicrobiales > Phyllobacteriaceae > Mesorhizobium > Mesorhizobium sp. M1348. The sequence goes on from NZ_JAMYLH010000042.1 coordinate 31,078, forward strand.
GCGACCTCGGCACGCCGACCATCGTGTGCGGGCCGGGATCGATGGCGCAAGGCCACAGACCGGACGAATTCGTCAGCGTCGAACAGATGCGCCGCTGCGACGACATGCTGGACAATCTGCTGCGGCGGCTTGCCGATCACCGGCTTCAGGTTGCCTGATAAAGTTCGTGGCTATTCCACGACCCTACCACTGCCGAATACGCCCTGTTCGACGACGAAACGGCGGCAATGATCGATGAATGCCTGCACTGTCTGGGTGCGGTGCTCGGCGTTGGGCAACGCGACCCCCATGGTCAGAGGCCGCAAATCCCCCTCCAGGGGCACGAAGACCAGCGGCTTGCCGTCGGGCGCCAGCGTGTTGAGCGGCCGCATGTTGGCGATGCCGTAGCCGAAGCCGTTCGCGACCATCGACCGCATTACCGCGATGTCGCCGGTGCGCTCGGCAATGTTCGGCCGGATTCCTCGCGAATGAAAGGCCGAAAGGAAATATTCGCGGCTATAGGGTAGGTCGAGCAGCACCATCGGCTCGTCGGCCAGTTCTTCCGTCGTGATGGAAGCCTTGCCGGCGAAGCGGTGCCCTTGCGGCAGCATGACATAGGCCGGCACCAGCATCAGCGGTTCGAACGTCGTGTCCTGCGACAGTTCGAGATCGTAGGTGAGTGCTGCGTCGATTTCGCCTCGCTGCAACATTTCGAGCAACTGCCCCTGGTTGCGTTCGAATTGTCGGAACCGCACCTCGGGATAGGCGCGCTCGAACTTCATGCGCAGGGTCGGCATGACGATCTGCGCGAAGGTCAGCAGGCATCCGACCGCCAGCGGCCCACGCACCTTCTCGGCGATGTCGCCGGCGATGTCGTGCAGGGCATCGGCGTCGACCAGCAGCCTGGCGGCCTCCTTCAGGAAAACGCGACCGCCAGCCGTGAGCGACAGGCCATGCGAATGCTTGCGCACAAAAAGCTGGACGCCGAATTCGGCCTCGAGCTGCGCGATCGACGCCGAGATCGAAGGCGGCGAAACATTGACCTGCTCGGCCGCCTTGGTAATGGACCCGGCTTCGCCGACGGCGACGAAATATTCGAGTTGTCTCAGGGTGAAGCGTAGCGGCATGGGCTTCTATGTTGCCGGTTTGGGCGCCGCGATCAAGCGCCCCCGCGGCTTCAGTATTTGATCCATGTCGTTTTCAGCGCGGTGTACTTGTCCAGTGCATGCAGCGACAGGTCGCGGCCAAAGCCCGATTGCTTGACACCGCCGAACGGCGTCATCGGGCTCAGCGCATCGACCGTGTTGACGGAAACCGTGCCGGCGCGCAGCCGGCCGGCGACGCGGTGCACGCGCGAAAGGCTGTCGGTCCACAGCGATGCGGCCAGCCCGTACGGGCTGTCATTGGCAATACGGATAGCTTCCTCTTCATCATCGAAGGCAATGACCGAAAGCACCGGTCCGAATATCTCATCCCTGGCAATTGGGTCGTCATGGGAATGGCCGTCCCAGGCAAGTTGGGACCGGCTTAACCAGGAGGTCGAGGGCCAACTCGTAAAGGTTCGCTCACCGCTCGCCGCGTGCATGGAAGCGCCGTCGAGCCCCCGCTGCGCCGATGTCTTCAAGGAACTGAAGAATCCCTATTACCTCGGCGACGAGGTCGGGCTGACGCAGACCCTCGGCTGGGTCGATGGCTGGACGTCTCAGCCGAGCGCCTATGCGGTGGCCGCCCGAACGACCAGCGACGTCGTGGCGGCGGTCAATTTCGCCCGCGAGAACAATTTGCGGCTGGTCGTGAAGGGCGGCGGGCATAGCTATCAGGGCACCTCCAGTGCCCCCGATTCCCTGGTGATCTGGACACGCAAAATGAACGCCGTCGCCTTGCATGATGCGTTCGTCGCCACGGGATGTGCCGGGCAACAGCCGCCGCAGCCGGCCGTCACCGTCGAGGCAGGCGCGATCTGGGGTCACGTCTACGACGCCGTCACGACGAAGGCGGGCCGCTACGTCCAGGGCGGCGGCTGCCTGACGGTGGGCGTTGCGGGCCTAATCCTGAGCGGCGGCTTCGGCAGTTTCTCGAAGGCCTACGGGATGGCCGCGGCGAGCCTGCTGGAGGCAGAGATCGTTACCGCCGATGGCGAAGTGAGGATCGCCAACGCCTGTACGAACCCTGACCTATTCTGGGAAATCAAGGGCGGCGGTGGCGGCAGCCTCGGCGTGGTAACGCGGCTTACGCTGCGCACACACGAACTGCCAGAGTTCTTCGGTGCGGTGTTCGCGACGATCAAGGCGGCATCGGACGCCGCCTTCCGCCGGCTGATCGGCCAGATCCTGGAATTCTACGGCGCGGCGCTGTTCAATCCGCATTGGGGCGAGCAGATCCGCCTCCGGCCGGGCAACGTTCTCGATATCGCAATGGTGTTCCAAGGGCTCGACCAGCTGCAGGCGGAGACGGTCTGGCGGCCGTTCTTGAGCTGGCTGGAAGGCGCTCCGCAGGATTTCAGCCTCGACTCGGTGCCGATGATCATGGCGGTGCCGGCCCGAAATTTCTGGGACCCCGCGTTTCTCACGCAACTTCCCGGATTGGTGATTGCCGACGATCGCCCCGGCGCGCCAAAAGCCAACCTGTTCTGGGCAGGCAACCTGGGGGAAGCGGGACAGGTCCTGCACGGTTATCAGTCCGCCTGGCTTCCGTCCTCCCTCCTGCAACCGGGCCAGCAGGGCCATCTCGCCGATGCTCTGTTCGCGGCGACCCGGCATTGGGGCATCTCCTTGCACTTCAACAAGGGCCTGGCCGGCGCCTCTGTGGAGGCGATCGAGGCGGCCCACGACATGGCGACGAACCCGGCGGTGCTCGACGCCTTCGCGCTGGCCATCAGCGGCGCCGAAGGGCCGCCGACCTACCCCGGCATTCCCGGTCACGAGCCCGACGTGCCGACCGCCCGCCGGCATGCAGCCGCGATCGACAACGCAATGACCGAGGCGCGTAAACTGCCGGCCGTCGGCTCCTATGTGTCGGAAAGCGATTTCTTCGACGAGGCGTGGCGGGAATCTTTTTGGGGCGCGAACTACGCAAGGCTCCTCGCCGTGAAGGACAAATACGACCCGGGCGGCCTCTTCTTCGTGCATCACGGCGTAGGCAGTGAACGCTGGAGCGCCGACGGCTTCACGAGAGGGACCTGACATTTGGCGATGGAACCTCACCGGACACCTCCACCAGATCTCATCATGATTCAATGTGCGACCTTTGATGGGCGAGTTCGCCACGGTCAACAGAATGATTTGGCTTCATGGGCAAAATGACGGCCGACGGATGAGCCGGGTCGCGGAAGATGCTCTGCTCAGCCAGCATCATCGTGGTCGCCGTTCCGAGCGGCTCCCCCGTTCCCAGATTTCGCGCAAATCGCGGCGCCGCTGGAAACCTGCACTCTGACGTGATGCCCCTTCTTAAAGCGATAGGCCATGGGCCACAGATCGACTAGCACCCCCCGACACCCATCCGGATCGGCGACGGGCCGGTCGGGCAAGAGGCGAAGCAGACCGTCGCCGACGTTCAGCGACTCGCCGGATGGGCGGACGTCGCACAGGGGACGAAGAAATCGGTATGCTCCAAGTTTGAACGGACGAACAATTCGGCGGAATCTCCTGACGCTTTGTGGGGACCTGAGACGCAACAATAACAAAATTGGCTTCCAAGTTGCCGTTCCCCTGTGCCCCGATCTATAGATCGCTTCGGACTCGACTCGTGACATTGGCTGCGTTCGGCGCAAACGTCAGCAGGTGGCGCTCCATGGTAGTTCCCATCGACGAGTGGCAACATCCCACCCCGGCCGGACCTTCCCGAGCCTAATCAGGCAATCTGAAGTCTGAACACACCAACCGACCATGCGCGCCAAATGCGGAAGTTGGGGTAGGCTGCCACCCGTTTGTCGAGCGTTCTGCTCGCCAGCATCGAGGGCGGACGCGTCCGATCGGAGTTACGCTCCTACCAATCGGTCATCATGCGGGACAGCCGAAGGCGGGTGACGAGCGCGGGGAGTTCCGCCTGGCGGTGTGTGTTGGTCTTGCCGAATACCGCTCTGAGCTCGGTGCGCGCGGTTTCGCGGCCGATGCCGAGAGCAATTGCCGCCACATTGATGCCATCCCCCGACGCGAGGCGCGCGGCCCGCCTGGCCTCGGCTGCCGTCAAGCCGAATGCAGCGCTCAAGCGCACTGCATCCGGGCGCGCCAGAGACCTCAGGTCGGTCACCAGGAGCCTGGGTTCAGACATTCCGCATCAAGCCAGCCGATCGCAGGGCATCCTCTATAACCTTTCGGATCTCTGCGGCGGAGTTGGGCTCCTGAGAAGGTAGACCATTTCCCCTCGCAGCGCGTGGCGCAGGGTGTGGCATTTTGGGAGTCTCGATTTCGGGCATCGACAAAGTAGTTGAGAGACGGGCAGAGCGAGTCTCGCCGTTGGCTTTCACCGGCCTGGTTTTCGCCGCCCGGTTCCTACCTGACTTCGCTATGCCCCAGAAGCGCGCAATATGCGAGGTGGACGAGATGCCGATGTCGAGCATGAACGGTCCCTCAGCGCCCAGCGCCGCGTCACCGGCCGTATCAAGCGGCGTACCGTGGCCCATTCCGGCGATGCGATATTCCTCAATGATTTCCTGCCCTTGGGCATTGCACCAGACACGCCGTGAATAACCATCCACAATTTCTGATCGGACTGAACGTGCATCGAGCCCGTGAATGGCTCGCCATTGTCCGACGATGGCATCAGCATTGGAGGATGCTACGGTTTGATCGGTGGAGCCGTGCCAGACCGATATAGATGGCCAAGGACCTTTGTGCGGCGAGGCACCGCGCAGGGCCTTCTGCAATTGCCTTTCCGAGGGCGCGCCATGACCGCGCATGCGGTCGAAGGCTTCCGGGATAGTCTTTGCGCTCCCATACGGCAGGCCGGCGATGATCGCGCCACCGACGAAGACCTCCGGGTAGCAAGCCAGCATCACCGATGTCATGGCGCCTCCGGCGGAGAGGCCGGTGATAAAGATACGCTTACGGTCGAGGCCATCTTCAGCGACAACCGCCTCAATCATCTGGCGGATCGAAAGGGCCTCTCCGCCGTTCCGCTTTGTATCGCTGGGCACGAACCAGTTGAAGCAGAGGTTGGGATTGTTGGCGCGTTGCTGCTCGGGAAACAGCAGGGCAAAACCTTCCTGGTCGGCCAGTTGCGACCAGCCGGAACCATGGTCGTACCCGGCTGCGGTCTGCATGCAGCCATGCAGCACCACGACAAGAGGCGCCGCTTCAGGCAAAGCATCCGGAACGTAGATCCTCGCCCGCAAGGCGCCCGGATTGGAGCCGAAATCCGCCAGATCCGATAACCGATCGCGGCCTTGGCCGTGGCTTTGAAAACTCTGCCCGGCGCGGAATGCCGCAAAGCAGGTGATCGTGTCGGAGATTTTTCGCAAATTAGTATCCTTTGTTCCGGCCGCCAAAAATGGCGGCAGCGCTGCGCACAACGCACAGGCAGCAATATCGTTGCTGCACTGCACAATAACAAGCGCACTATGACTTAGGGTCAGGACTCACTGATCAGAGCCAGAAGATCACGGCCGCTGCTATGCATATGCTTGAGAAAAGGTGTGGGCGCAGCGGTCGTATCGAGTGTGAATACGACGCCAGTCTTTGAGTTTTCTGAACATGTTTTCGATTTGTGACGTTGCTTGTAGAGCACAACATCGTGCGGGATTGGGACCTTTCTGTTGGCCTTTGACGGAATGCAGGCGGTGATTCTGCGATCAGCCAGCGCCTTTCGAAACCAGTCGGCGTCGTATCCCTTGTCTGCAAGCATTGCTTTGGCCTTGTGGCAAGGCTTTGAGCATAAGAGCGGCCCCTCTGAAATCGCTCATCTGGCCTTCGCTTAGCAACATTGATCAAAGGTCGGCCCTGGCTATCGCACACCGCGTGTAGTTTCGAATTCAAACCACCTTTGGTCCGCCCGATACGTGTAGGAACATCCCCCTTTTTTAACAGGCTGGCTGCCGTCCGATGTGCTTTCAATGGGTAGCATCGATCATCAATTGTTCCGGCTTGCCGCGTCTGGCTGCGAGTTCGGCTAAGATTCGACTGAACACACCAAGCCTGCTCCATCGGATGAAGCGATTATAAATCGTCTTGTGGGGACCATATTCTTTAGGCGCGTCGCGCCAGCGCAATCCGTTCCGAATAACGAAGACAATACCACTGATGATCCGGCGGTCGTCCACTCGCGGAATACCGTGCGACAATGGAAAGTATGGCTTAATGCGGCGCGTCTGCGCCTCAGACAACAGCATCAAATCACTCATGGCAGCGCCTCCTCGCGCAACCGTTGAATCAATCCGTCGATGCCGCCGCAAGTGGCAAATGCCACCGTCCCCTGTTGGCCCAAGCCAGACATCGGGGTAAACTGGACACCGTACTTCGCGTCTCCTTTGAGGTGGCAGGTAGCGGATGCCCGTCTCGGCTTACTTCAAGGCAGGTTTGTTTGTGGTCGCCGCGGCCGCCGCATTGTTCTCAGCGGCCGGCACGATCGCTGTCCCGGGCTTTTGGGCCTATCTCGCAATCTTCGCTGTCGTCATGATCGTTTCGTTCGCGGCGCTCGATCCGGACCTCCTGCGCGAACGCATGCGGCCGGGTGGCAAGAAGCCGCCGCTCTCGCTGAGGGTCTTTTCGCTCGTTCTGTTCATGCATTGGATCGTTGCGGGGCTTGACCGTGGCCGTTTCCATTGGAGCGACAACGTGCCCGATTGGCTTCAGGGCGTTTGCCTGTTCACGGTCGCGGCCGGCTACGCCCTTGCACTATGGGCTATGCGTGTGAACCGGTTTTTCTCCTCAGTCATTCGAATCCAGGCCGACCGCGGCCAGCACGTCGTCAGCACGGGGCCTTATGCCTTCGTCCGCCACCCTGGTTACACCGCTGGATTTCTGATCATAGCGGCAAGCGGACCCGCGCTCGGATCGTGGCTTGCGGCTGCGCTCGTTGTGCTCTTTACCCTGCCGTTTCTGCTCTACCGCACCATCACGGAGGACCGAATTCTTCGCGCGGAGCTTGCGGGCTATTCGGATTACGCCGCGCGGGTCCGATGGCGGCTTCTCCCGGGTATTTGGTGAGAGCCAAACCTCCTTAGGAAGCGTGCTTCGAAGGTCGTCGCGGCCTGCCAATGCAGCTAATTTTTGCCGTGGTTTAGGCTCACGTTTTGGTTCCGATGTCTGCAATTGGCGCTTTTGAGACCTTGGTCTAATCTCATAATGGCGGGAAGTTGCCGTTCGAGGCCTATTCCGAAAGCGATGGCTCTTGGCAGTTGATGCCAGATTAATAGGTCCTGACCCTAGGCCGCATGAAGATAATCGTCGTTGATCCCGAGCGCCGCATCGCCAGGGCCGAAGCCGGCCTGACCCTCGGGCGAGTTCGACGCAGCCACACAGGCGCACGGCCTCGCGACGACCATGGGCGTGAACGGCGACACCGGTATTGCCGGCCTCACGCTGGGTGGTGGCTTCGGCAAGCTCGGGCGAAAGCACGGACTGAGCTGCGACAATTTGATCGCGGCTGAAATCGTCACCGCCGAGGGACGGCTGTTGCGGACAAGGGCCAGCGAGCATCCCGACCTGTTCTGGGCCTTGCGAGGCGGCGGCGGCAATTTCGGCATTGTGACGGCGTTCGAATACCGGCTGCACCCGCTCGGCCCGGCGCTTCTCGTGGGCACCGTGCTGCACGCCTACAGTCACGCGCGCGAGGCCATGCGGTTTTACGATGAATTCTCCCGCGACGCCCCGGACGGGGTGAGCGTCGATGCCGCGCTCGTCACGCTGCCCTCGGGCGAGCGGGCCTTCAGCATCTCGGCTTGCTATGTCGGGTCGCCCGAAGCGGGCGAACCAGCCATCGCGCCGCTGATGAAATTCGGATCCCCCACCGAAAGTCGCCTTAAAGCCATTCCTTACCTCCAGATTCAATCGGCGGGCGACAGCCTCTTTCCACGCGGGCGACGCTATTACTGGAAAGCGCAGTTCATGCGCGAGATCAGCGATGGTGCGATCGAGGCGCTGCTCGACAGTTACGCGAGGGCTCCCAATCACTTCCCTGCTGGTTTTCCAGCAGGTCGGCGGCGCGATCGCTCGCGTGCCCGCGTCGCACTCGCCCTATGCCAACCGCGATGCGGCCCTTGACTGCTTCCCGATCGCCATCTGGGACGATCCGGCCGATGACGAGGCAAATATCCGCTGGGCGCGCGACCTGTGGAATGCGGTCAGACCATTCTCAACCAGCGGAGTCTATGCCAACAATCTCGGTGATGAGGGTGACGACCGCGTGCGTGATGCCTACGGCGCCAATTATGCGCGCCTCGTCGCCATCAAGAAGCAATACGACCCGACCAATTTCTTCCGATTGAATCAAAATATCAGTCCTGGATAATTCGAAAATCCGTGGGGGAACCGTGCGCAGTCGCTGGACGATCCTTGCTGTTCTGTTTGTCGCCCGCACCGCAATGGCGTTTCAGTTTCAGAGCGTCGCCGCCGTCGCGCCTCTTATCAGCGATAGCGTCGGTGCGAGCCTGGCCGACATCGGCATTCTAATCGGCCTCTATCTTGCACCGGGAGTCGCATTGGCCCTGCCTGGCGCGACCATCGGCCAGCGCTATGGCGATAAGGCGACCGTTCTCGCTGGGCTCCTGATGATGCTGGAGGGTGAAATGCTGATGACGGCGTCGGCGTCCTGGAGCCTGCAGATCGGCGGCCGATTGATAAGCGGCACTGGCGGTGTCCTCCTGAATGTCCTGATGACCAAGATGGTCGCCGATTGGTTTGCCGGACGGGAAATCGCAACCGCCATGGCCATCTACATCAACTCGTGGCCAGCGGGCATCGCCATCGCTCTCATGCTGCTGCCGGCAATCGGAATGACATTCGGGGTGACCTCGGTGGGCATTGCCGTTTCGGTCCTGGTCATCGTCGGCATCGGCTTGATGACCTTCATCTATCGCACCCCGGAGGTATCGCCCGCCGGTGGGATCGAACGCCGCGGCATTTCTGCCGGGACCACCTTCGCCCTCATCACTGCCGGCCTGATCTGGTGTCTCTACAATGTCGGCTTCGCAATGGTCTTCAGCTTCGGCCCCTCAATGCTTGTCGAGCGCGGCTGGTCCAGCCCGGAGGCGGGATCGGCGACCAGCCTGGTGCTTTGGCTGGCCACCCTTTCGGTCCCCCTGGGTGGCTTGCTGGCCGATCGCAGCAAACGCGGCGACGCGGTCCTCACCGCGGGCTGTGTCGGTTTTGCACTCCTAATGCTCGTTCTGTCGCGAAGCGGACCAGTGCTTCCCCTCATCATTACCATGGGGGTCGTATGCGGCCTGCCTGCCGGCGCGATTATGAGCTTGCCCGCACGGGTGCTCGATCAAAGAACGCGATCGATCGGGATGGGAGTGTTCTACACGGTCTACTATGCCGGCATGTTGGCCGCCCCGGCGATCGGCGGCAAACTTGCGACTTGGGCCGGTACAGCAACCATCGCGCTCGATTTCGGCGCTGCCGCACTCCTCCTTTGCCCTTTCCTCCTTTGGTCATTCCACCGGATCAGCCGTCTCCCAAGGGCGATGGTGGTTCCATCCAGGTAAGGCGGCTAGTCGCGCCGATACCGCTGGTACCGCGACATCAGCACGGTTGTCCCGGCTCCCGGTCTGACCGATTCTATGGCACTACTCTGGCAGTCCAGCAGTACGCAGCGCATCACCAAGGCACTCCACGAGCGCTGGAGCACAATTCACGCCCGCAAACTGGCGGCTATAACTGAACCTTGGATGCAGTTCGAGCACCCGCGCGGCAGCTGCCCTCGCTTCTTCCAGCCGGCCGAGTTTGGCAAGGGCAGCGGCCAATTGCACGTAAGTGATGCTATGTGCGGGATTGGCCTGAACGGACCGTAAGCGGCGCGACTCGCATAGGCGTCCGTTCCGGTGCAATTCCGGCCACCGGTGCCGTTGCCGTCTGCTTTCAGCACTAGACGAAACTGATCTCTACAGCCGACGTGGGGCGCAAAGCCGTCGTTGAAAATTGATGGGACGGCGGTCGCCTGTAGGTCAGAAATTGACGCTACCCCAACTCGGGTTCTGACCGTCGTCGCGAGTATCGTCGTGACCTGACCCATTGCATACGGTCAGACTAGTTCTGTGCAAGGGCCGACTGAAAGTCCCTGGTGTTGTTGCGATTGGGATAGGACTGGTCCGGTACTGGGACACCGAGATGCCGACAGAGCGGCGTCCACCCATCTCCCAGATTGTGGACCAGCAGCCGACCCGGCGGCACTGTCGCAATGACCGCCCTTACATTGGCTTCGTAGACGGCTATGGCATTGGCGCGATCGTGCGGCAGGCCGCCGAAGACCTGCCTGGAGATCAAGGTAAGGCCCAGCGACTCCTGATCCTTGCTCTGGCTGATGCCTGCCAGGATCGTTTTCTCGAAGCTTTTCCACCAGCTTTCCGGCGATCGGTATGTCAAGATGACCCGGGCGTCCGGATAGAACTCAATCAGATCACGCCAATAGTGCGCCGAGGGCCAGTCGATGCAGGACGCGTAGCCCGCAAACAGCTGGTTCCAGTCTGGTGCCGCGCCCTTCGCCAGCGCACGCCAAAGCCGCTTCTGGTCTTCATTGGCCATGACTTCGAACATGTGGTGACAGGGGCCGAAGCCAAGGATCGTCAGCGCCTCGCGCATCGAATCCGTTCCTGTCCGGCCAAAGCCCGTTCCGATTACCTTCATCGCCATTGTGCCCCCCGGTTCAGACCTACACCCGTCAGACCAATCGCTTGCGAGCACCATCCGCAGGCGGTTTCCCTCAGGGTCGGAGAGGTCCAGCGCCCCCTCCGTTTGCAGCGAGGGCACGTGCGCCTCGCCGAGACGTCGCGCGACGGCCGCGATGTCTCCCCGGCTGGGAAGCACGACGGTAAAATGCTCCAGACCTGCCGCGCCGAGCGGTGGCTCCTTCAGCTCGTCGCGGGCCCAGATGTTGAATGCCACCATGTGCGGACGTTCCTCGGTGCCGCAGTCGAACAGGCCAAACGTTGCGGACTGGATATGTGGCCTGAAGCCAAGCACGCCGAGGTAGAACGCCATCAGCGTTTCGGGCGACCGCACGCGCAGTGTGACCGATGAAGGTGTCCGCCGCCAGCGGAACTTTGACACGGTCCGCCGGGTCGAGCTCCTGCAGCAATCGATCGATATCCAGAGGTTCCAGCCCGGAATGCCTTGTGCCGTCCTTGGCGACAAGCGAAACACCGCCGCCAGCCATCGCTTCCCTAGACGCGAAGCGCCCGGCCGTGTCGAAGCAGATCTCGATCCCATTGCCGGAAGGGTCGGAAACGTAAAGGGATTCCGAGATTAGGTGATCCTGGGCGCTGTGCCTCAGGCCGGAGGCCCGCAGCCGGGCGGCGACTCGGGCCAATTCCTTGCGTGTCGTGACATGGGTGGCGACATGAAAAAAATCGCGGGACTTTGACGGCAGGACGTTTGTAGCCCCGGCGTGCAGCACAATAAGGCTCTTGCCGTCGACGCCGAGTTCGGCGATCCCGCCGTCCCTGGTCAGGGTCGAGAGGCCGACCACGTCACGCCAGACCGGTAAGGCGGCTGGAATGTCGACGACGCGCAGATGAACCGGGCCGAGACGGGTGGTGTCGGCTAGAATTTCTTGGCTCTTCATCGGCCGTTGTTTCCCTGCAGCGCTGGAACATATAAATTACCAGATCGTATCCTTATGTGATATGGTCAAATCCTGGCCGAGAAAAATTAATAGAAACAAAGGAGGCCGCGATGAGAGAGTATTTTTCATTTCAGCTATTCATGAGAATGTCGACTGCGTTATTTATTGGTGCCGCT
>NZ_JAMYLH010000043.1:0-37933 GCF_040317925.1 Mesorhizobium sp. M1348
TTGGTACCTGCCACCCTACTCCCCCGACCTCAACCCGATCGAGCAGGCCTTCGCCAAGATCAAGCATTGGATGCGACAAGCTCAGAAGCGTACCGTCGAGGACACTTGGCGCCACATCGGCCACCTCGTTGCGACGATCGAACCCGGCGAATGCAAAAACTACTTCACAAACGCCGGATACGCTTCCGTCAAAACGTGAAGACTCTAGCTGGTCCGAACGAGAACACGCCGCTCGGTTTCATCGCCGCATTCCTGCCTTCGCCGACATCCGGCACCTCGTATTCGGCCAGCAGGCGAAGCCGCGAGCGGGGCAGATAGGCGCGGCCAGGATCGCCGATCAGCACGGCGATGCCGGCTCCAAGGCAGCGTTGGAGGAAGGGAACGACCCGGCCGGCGAGATCGTGGGCGTAAAACAGGTCGCCGACCATCACGATATCCACTGGTGGCGGCGGACCGCCGGTGATGTCTTCGCCAATGATCATGATAGCGACGCCGTTCGCAGTCGCATTGAGGCCGAGCGCGGCCACGCCATTACGATCGATTTCGGCCGCGACGACCTCGCTCGCTCCGGCTTTCGCCGCCGCGATGCCGACAAGGCCCGAGCCGGCGCCGAGATCGAGCACGCGACGCCCGACCACGGTCTCCGGCCGGTCCATTATGTAGCGGGCAAGCACCGCGCCGCCGGCCCAGACATAGGCCCAGTACGGTGGCTCCGGTTCAGGTCCGTCTTCCTCGATGCCGTGTTGGTTCCACTCGACAAGCCGCCTGAGCCCGCTTCCGGGATGGGCAGTGTAAAGCCGGATTTCGGGAACCGCAGGCACTGCGGCGATCCGCATGTTCGCCCGGATGAACTCTGCCGGGTCCGGACGCGTACCTGTATCCACGGCGTGGGCGCTGACGATGCAATCGCTCAAGCCGCGTCTAGCCCCGCAACGCCCGCCGCAGGATTTTGCCGACCGGCGTCTTCGGCAGTTCGGCGCGGAACTCGATATATCTGGGGCGCTTGTAGCCGGTCAGGTTCTCCTTGCAATAAGCCACCAGCGCTTCGGCGGTCAGTGCCGGGTCCTTCTTGACGACGAACAGCTTCGGCACTTCACCCGAATGCTCGTCCGGCACGCCGATCGCCGCCACTTCGAGCACGCCCGGATGCTGCGCCACCACCTCTTCGAGTTCGTTCGGATAGACGTTGAAGCCGGAAACCAGAATCATGTCCTTCTTACGGTCGACGATCTTGGTGTAGCCGCGCTCGTCCATGAAGCCCATGTCGCCCGACTTGAAGAAGCCGTCCTTGGTCATCACCTTGGCGGTCTCGTCCGGCCGGTTCCAGTAGCCGGCCATCACCTGCGGTCCGCGGATGCAGATTTCGCCGACTTCGCCGAGCGGCAAATTGTTGCCGTCGTCGTCGCGGATGGCGATCTCGGTCGAGGGCAGCGGCAGGCCGATCGTGCCGGTGTAGACTCCGTCGCTGAATTTGTTGGCGGTCGCCCCCGGCGAAGTTTCTGAGAGTCCGTAGGCCTCGCTGATCGGGCAGCCGGTCAGCGCCTTCCAACGCTCGGCGATGCCCTTCTGCACCGCCATGCCGCCACCCAGCGTCAGGATCAGCGGCTTGAAGTCGAGCTTGCGAAAATCCTCATTGTTGAGCAGCGCATTGAACAGCGTATTGAGGCCCGGGAAGATGTGGATCGGGAATTTCTGCAGCTCCTTGACGAAGCCGGGAATGTCGCGCGGATTGGGGATGAGCACGTTCTGTGCGCCCTGCTGCATTCCCATCATCGCGTTCACGGTGAGCGCAAAGATATGGTAGAGCGGCAGCGCGCAGAGGAAGTTCATATGCGCCGGTTTCGGTTTGACCGTGTAGGCGTCTTCGACCCAGAGCGCGTTCTGCGCGACGTTCGCCAAGACATTGCTGTGCAAAAGCATCGCGCCCTTGGAGATGCCGGTCGTACCGCCTGTATATTGCAGGAAGGCGATGTCGTCGGCCACGACCTCGGCGGGTTTGAAGGTCACGCCGGAGCCGGCCTTCAATGCGGCGTTGAATTTGACATGGCCGGGCAGTGACCATGCGGGCACCATCTTCTTGACGCGGCGTACAACGAAGTTGACGATCGTTCCCTTGAGCCCACCGAGCATGTCGCCCATCGTGGCGACCACGACATGCTTGACCGCGGTCCTGGCGATCACCGCCTGCAAGGTGCAGGCGAAATTTTCGAGGATGACAATGGCTTGAGCGCCGGAATCCTTGAGCTGGTGCTCCAGCTCGCGCGGCGTGTAGAGCGGATTGATGTTCACCACGACATAGCCGGCGCGAAGCACTGCCATCATCGCCACCGGATATTGCAGCACGTTCGGCATCATCAGCGCGACACGCGCGCCCTTCTGCAGCCCCTTTGATTGCAGATAGGCGCCGAAGGCCGCCGATTGTCGCTCGAGGTCGGCATAGGTGATCGATTTGCCCATGCAGACGAAGGCCGGCCGATTGGCAAACTGCTTGCAGGCGGCGACGAGAAAGTCACCGATCGAGCTGGAGGGCAGGTTGCCGATCTCAGCCGGCACGATCTTTGGGTAACTCTTGAGCCACGGTTTTTCCGGCAGGCCGGCGGCCAGCGACGTGATCGCCTTCGGTAATCTCTTGGCTGGACCTGCCGCCTGTTTGGGCGCTGTCGGCACTGCTTTCGCCGCCGGCTTGGCGGCGGCAGAGCTTGCGGCAGGCGCCGTCTTGCCGGCCCCCGGTTTGGCAGCCTTTGCCGCCGCGGTCTTCGCCGCCGGCTTCGCGCTTGCCTTCGCGGTAGCCTTCGGCTTGGCGGCGGCCGCTTTTGGCTTGACCGCTTTCGATGTTGCCTCGGCGGCCTTTGCTTTCGCCGCGGTCGTTGTCTTTGCCGGTTTTGCCACCTGTCGCTCCCTCAATCGTTCTTATCGTTTCGGCACGCTTGAGCGCCACCGCCGCCCCTGACGAACAAAGGTATCCACGTTTGCCGCAATGCCCGGAACGTGGGAAATCCGGCACGCTCTCCATCTATCTATGTATTGCCACTAGCGGCGGCCGTGCAAGCCTCGCCCACCTGGCAGTGCGGTAAGACTTGCCGTCAAACCTCTCGGCCGCGACTGCTTTTCGGACGCGCATCTCTTGAACCGAACGGCTCGATTCCCCCAATTGGCGGCATCGCCGATCAACAAAAAATTGAAGTCGCTAATAATGTCGTGATCTGCGGATTCCGCTCGTTTTTTCCACAATTTGCTGCGTGCCGGAATTTTTTTCTGCTTCCCGTGGGTTAGGCAAACGAGGAGTTCCAAAGCTAGAAAAACGGTGCTTATATGCGCGCTTCGCGAGCCTGATAGAGGGGCTTGGAAGAACATCAGGGAGTGCTCAATGAAAAAGAAACTGACTTTTGCAGCCGCGTTGCTGGCTGCAAGCGTCCTGGGCGGCATGGCCAATGCAAAACAACTGGTCTATTGCTCGGAGGCATCGCCGGCCGGCTTCGACCCGTCACCATGGAGCGGCGGCAACGACTTCGACGCCTCGTCGCGCACCATCTATTCGCGCCTGGTCGAGTTCGAGCATGGCAAGACCACCATCTCGCCCGGCCTCGCCGAGAGCTGGACGGTTTCCGACGACGGTCTCGAATACACGTTCAAGCTTCGCCCGGGTGTGAAATTCCAGACGACCGACTATTTCACGCCGACGCGCGACCTTAACGCCGACGACGTGATCTTTTCTTTCGAACGCCAGTGGAAGAAGGAAAGCCCGTGGTTTAGCTATCTGGAAGGTACCGGCTGGGAATATTTTGCCGGCATGGGCTTCCCGGAACTTCTGAAGGAAATCGTCAAGGTCGACGATCTGACCGTGAAATTCGTGCTGAACAAGCCTGAGGTTGCCTTCCTGCCGGATCTCGGCATGGATTTCGCCTCGATCGTCTCCAAGGAATATGCCGACCAGCTCGACAAGGCCGGCACTCGGCAGCAGTTCACCCAGAAACCGATCGGCACCGGTCCGTTCCAGTTCGTCGACTATCAGGTCGATGCGGTCATCCGCTACGCGGCATGGGACGGCTACTATGGCGGCCGCCAGAAGATCGACGATCTGATCTTCGCCATCACGCCCGATCCGGCCGTGCGCGCGCAGAAGCTCAAGGCCGGCGAGTGCGATATCATGTCGTACCCGGCGCCGGCCGACATCGCCGGACTGCAGGCCGACACGAACCTCAAGGTTGACGAGCAGGAAGGCCTGAATATCGGCTACATGGCTTACAACACGACGCAGCCGCCCTTCGACAAGGTCGAGGTCCGCAAGGCTCTCAACATGGCGGTGAACAAGAAGGCGATCATCGACGCGGTCTATCAGGGCGCCGGCGCGCCGGCCATCAACCCGATCCCGCCGACCATGTGGTCCTACAACAAGGACATCAAGGACGATCCCTATGATCCAGAGGCGGCCAAGAAGATGCTGGCCGACGCGGGCGTCAAGGATCTGTCGATGAAGATCTGGGCTATGCCGGTCAGCCGTCCCTACAACCCGAACGCCCAGCGCGTCGCCGAGTTGATCCAGGCCGACTATGCCGCCGTCGGCGTCAAGGCGGAGATCGTCAGCTACGAATGGACCGAGTACCGCCAGCGCGGCAAGGCTAAGGATCGCGACGGCGCCTTCCAGCTGGGCTGGACCGGTGACAATGGCGATCCGGACAACTTCTTTTTCCTGCTCGGTTGCGATGCCATCGGCCAGTCCAACTATGCAATCTGGTGCAATCAGGAGTTCGAAGGCCTGCTGAAAAAGGGCAAGGCGACGACCGACGTCGCCGAGCGCACCAAGATCTACGAGGAAGCTCAGGCCGTGTTCAAGCGTGAGGCCCCATGGCTGACCATCGCCCACTCCAAGGTCTTCATGCCGATGAACAAGAAGGTCGCGGGCTTCGTTATGGACCCGCTTGGCATTCATCGGTTTGATGGCGTCGACGTCAGCGAATAAGTTCTGAGAAATTGAACGGCGGCGCTGGACTCCCAGCGCCGCCGTTCTATGAAGCAAGATGCTCCGTTATCTCCTCCACAAGCTCGCTTTGATCATCCCGACCGTGTTCGGCATATCGCTGGCGGCGTTCGCTTTCGTCCGGCTTCTGCCGGGCGATCCGATCCTGGCCCTGGCCGGCGAGCGCGGTGTCAGCCCCGCACGCTACGCCCAGCTCGTCGAGCAGTTTGGCTACAACCGGCCCTATGTCATCCAGTATTTGGAATATATCGGCAGGGTCCTGACCGGCGATTTCGGCATATCGATTGCCACCAAGCGGCCAGTGCTCGGCGAATTCCAGGCGCTGTTTCCGGCCACGCTGGAACTGGCGACGGTGGCGTTGATCATCGCCATTCTGCTTGGCATCCCCGCCGGCATTTTCGCTGCGGTCAAGCGTGGCTCGTGGTTCGACCAGGCGACGATGGGTGTCGCGCTGACCGGCTATTCAATGCCGATCTTCTGGTGGGGATTGCTGCTGATCATCTTTTTCTCAGGCTATCTCGGCTGGACGCCGGTTTCCGGCCGCATCGGCCTGCAGTATTTCTTCAAGCCGACAACGGGGTTCATGCTGATCGACAGCCTGATCTCCGGCAGGAGCGGCGCTTTCAGATCCGCCGTCAGCCATTTGATCCTGCCGTCGATCGTCCTGGCGACGATCCCGCTCGCCGTCATAGCGCGCCAGACGCGCTCGGCGATGCTCGAGGTGCTGGGCGAGGACTATGTCCGCACCGCGCGCGCCAAGGGCTTGGCGCCGCGCCGTGTCATCGGGCTGCACGCTTTTCGCAACGCGCTGATCCCGGTGGTCACCACCATTGGCTTGCAGGTCGGCACGTTGATGGCGGGCGCCATTCTGACCGAAACCATTTTTTCCTGGCCAGGCATCGGCAAATGGATGATCGACGCCATCGGCAAGCGCGACTATGTCGTCGTCCAGAGCGGATTGCTGATCATCGCGCTGATCGTCATGGCGGTGAACCTGATCGTCGACGTGCTCTACGCCGTCATCAATCCGCGCATCCGGGTGCAGTGAGATGACCGACGAATCCGCCGCCGAAGCCACCGCTGCCTCCATCCCGACAGGCGGCAGGCAAAGGGCGTTTGCCGAGTTCTGGCACTACTTCTCGATGAACACCGGGGCCGTCATCGGCCTTGTCGTGTTTTCGGCGCTGGTGCTGGTGGCGATCTTTGCGCCGTTCGTCGCCCCGCATTCGCCCGACGAGCAGTTTCGCGATGCGCTGCTGGCACCTCCTGCCTGGCAGGAAGGTGGCAAATCGATGTTCCTGCTCGGCACCGATGCGGTCGGCCGCGACATGCTTTCACGGTTGATCTTCGGGGCGCGTTTCTCGCTGTTCATCGGCCTGGTGGTGGTCGTCTTCTCGCTCACCAGCGGCATCGTGCTTGGCGTGCTCGCCGGCTATTTCCGCGGCTGGGTCGACACGCTGATCATGCGTATCATGGATATCATCCTGGCCTTCCCGTCGCTGCTTCTGGCGCTGGTGCTGGTGGCGATCCTCGGCCCCGGCCTGTTCAACGCCATGCTGGCGATCGCGCTGGTGCTGCAGCCACATTTCGCGCGTCTCACCCGCGCCGCCGTGATGGCAGAAAAGAACCGCGAATATGTGATCTCCGCCAAGGTGGCCGGCGCCGGTCATCTTCGCTTGATGGTGAGGACGATCCTGCCGAACTGCCTGGCACCGCTGATCGTGCAGGCCACGCTGTCCTTCTCCAACGCTATTCTCGAGGCCGCGGCGCTCGGCTTCCTTGGTGTCGGTGCGCAGCCGCCGACGCCGGAATGGGGCACGATGCTCGCCTCGGCGCGCGAGTTCATCCTGCGCGCGCCTTGGGTGGTGACCTTCCCCGGCCTTGCCATCCTGATCACTGTGCTTGCCATCAATCTGATCGGCGACGGCCTGCGCGATGCCTTCGACCCCAAGCTGAAGAGGTCATAATCCAATGCCTCTTCTCGAGATCAAGAACCTGACCGTTTCCTTCGACACCGCCGCCGGACCATTCATGGCGGTACAAGGCATCGACCTGTCGGTCGAACCGCGCGAGGTGTTGGCGATCGTCGGCGAATCCGGTTCGGGAAAATCGGTGGCGATGCTGGCGGTGATGGGGCTTTTGCCGAACACGGCGACGGTGAGGGCGGACCGCATGGCCTTCGACGGCATCGACCTGCTCAAGCTCGGCCCATCCGAGCGGCGCAAGATCGTCGGCAAGGACATCTCCATGATCTTCCAGGAGCCGGTCGCCAGCCTCAACCCGTGTTTTACCGTCGGCTTCCAGATCGAGGAGGTGCTGCGCTTCCACATGGGCATGGACCGCGCCCAGCGCCGGGCGCGTGCCATCGAACTAATGCAGCTCGTCGGCATCGCCGACCCCCAGGAACGGCTGGGCTCCTTCCCGCACCAGATGTCGGGTGGTCAGTGCCAGCGCGTCATGATTGCCATTGCCATCGCCTGCAATCCTAAGCTTTTGATCGCCGACGAGCCAACCACGGCCCTCGACGTCACCATCCAGAAGCAAATCCTCGATCTGCTGGTCGGCCTGCAGACCAAATATGGCATGGGCCTGATCATGATCACCCACAATATGGGCGTCGTCGCCGAGACCGCCGACCGCGTTATCGTCCAGTATAAGGGCCGCAAGATGGAAGAGGCCGATGTGCTGTCGCTGTTCGAGTCCCCTAAGAGCAACTACACGCGCGCGCTCCTGTCGGCGCTGCCGGAAAACGCCGTCGGCGACCGGTTGCCTACTGTGTCCGACATGCTGTTCGAGCCGGCCCCGTCTGTAGTCGCAGCTCGATCCGCAGGAGGAACCGCCGCATGAGTGTGACGGTAGTCGAAGGCAAGAACATCGTGCGCGACTATCATGTCGGCGGCGGGCTTTTCCGCCCCTCTCGTACGGTTCATGCGGTCAAGGGTGTTTCGTTCAGCGTCGACAAGGGCAAGACGCTGGCCATCGTCGGCGAGAGCGGCTGCGGCAAGTCAACACTCGCCCGCATCATCACCCTGATCGATCCGGCGACCTCCGGCGAGCTTTTCATCGACGGCAAGAAGGTGGACATCGCCAGGGACGGCCTGTCGAAGGAAATGCGCCGCAAGGTGCAGATCGTCTTCCAGAACCCCTATGGTTCGCTCAATCCACGCCAGAAGATCGGCGACGTGCTTGGCGAGCCGCTGCTCATCAACACCGACAGCACGGCCGACGAGCGGCGCGATCTTGCCATGAAGATGCTGAAGAAGGTCGGTCTCGGCCCCGAGCACTACAATCGCTACCCGCATATGTTTTCGGGCGGCCAGCGCCAGCGCATCGCCATTGCCCGCGCGCTGATGCTCAACCCTAGCCTTCTGGTGCTGGACGAGCCGGTCTCGGCACTTGATCTTTCGGTGCAGGCCCAGGTGCTGAACCTGCTTGCCGACCTGCAGGACGAGTTTCAGCTGACCTATGTTTTCATCAGCCACGACCTGTCGGTGGTGCGCTACATCGCCGACGACGTGATGGTGATGTATTTCGGCGAAGCCGTCGAATACGGCTCGCGCGACGAGGTCTTCGCCGACCCCAAGCACAGCTACACCAGGACGCTGTTTGCGGCGACGCCGCGTGCCGACGTTGCCAGCATCAAGGCAAGGTTGGCGAAGAAGAAGGCCGCCTGATCCGGCAAGGTTTGCCGGCCGGCTACCGCTTCTCGATCCCCGGAATGCCGGCAATCTGCTCGGCGAGAAAGTCGACCAGCAGCCGCACCCGGGCAATGCCGGCGCGTTCCGGGACGATCAGCATGCTCAGTGGGACGGGAGGCGGAAAATAGTCCGGCATGACCACCTCCAGCCGGCCGGCCGCCAGAAGATCGTCGACAAGCCAGTGGTGCGCGGGTGCGATACCGCGTCCGGCGACAAGGGCTTCGCGCGCGGCAAGCCCATGGTCCACACGAAATCGCCCGCCAAAGGGCACCGCAAAGGTCTCGCCGCCAGGCCCCTGCAGGGTGAGCGTGTCGCTTCCCGCGATGTTCGACATCCGGATGCCTTCATGGCCAGGCAGATCCTGCGGGGCAGCCGGTCTGCCCCGCGCCGCCAGATAGGCCGGCGCCGCCACCAGCAGACGCCGGGACTGGCCGAGCGCCCGCAGCTTCATCGAGCTGTCGGTGAGCGGACCGAGGCGAAGCGCGATGTCGACGCCCTCCCGCACAAGATCTATGCGCTCGTCTGTGAGGCTGAGATCGATCCCGATATGGGCATGGCGGTCCTGAAAGCCGAAGATCAGCCGGCTGACATGCAAGACCCCGAGCGCCGCCGTGCAGGATATCCGGATCGTGCCGGCCGACGCGCCGCGCGTGCCCCGCGCCTCGTCGCCGGCCTGCTCAACGAGGCGCAGGATCTGGACGCTGTCGGCATAGTAACGGCTGCCTTCATCGGTCATCGTGACGCGCCGGGTGGTCCTGCTGAGCAAGGGCACGCCGACGGCCTCCTCGAGTTCTCGCAAATGCCGTGTGACCGTCGACTGCCCAACTCCGAGTTCGCGCGCCACCGCCGAGAGGCTGCCGCGCTCGGCAACGCGAACGAAGGTGCGCATGCGTTCGAGGGTGACGTCCGATCTATCCATTATTCGGCATTATCTTATACATTCACTACATATAGTGGATTAGCCCACGGCTGGCTACCTTTGGTGTCTATCGTCCTTCTTCGGAGTAGACCCATGAAAGTCCTGCTTGTTTTTGCGCATCCTGAACCGCGTTCGCTCAACGGCGCCTTGCGTGACGTCGCCATTAGGGAACTCGAGGCCCAGGGCCACGAGGTGCGGGTGTCTGACCTCTATGCCGATGGTTGGAAATCCGAGGTAGACCGTGCCGACTTTCCGTCGTGGCCGCCCGAAGCACGCTTCATTCCGGCCGGCGCCTCCAAAAAAGCTTTTGCGAGCGGCACTCTGACCGATGACGTCAAAGCGGAGATCGACAAACTGCTATGGGCCGATACCCTGATCCTCCAATTCCCGCTGTGGTGGTACGCCATGCCGGCGATCCTCAAGGGCTGGGTCGATCGGGTGTACGCCTACGGCTTCGCCTATGGCGTCGGCGAGCACAGCGATAAGCGGTGGGGCGACCGCTTTGGTGAGGGAACGCTCGCCGGCAAGCGCGCGATGCTGATCGTGACCACCGGCGGCTGGGAGGAGCATTATTCCGCTCGCGGCGTCAACGGCCCGATCGACGACCTGCTGTTCCCGATCAATCACGGAATTCTATACTATCCGGGCTACGACGTGCTTCCGCCGTTCGTGGTCTACAGGGTGGACCGTTTTGGGGAGGCCGATTTCGAGCCTGTCGCGGAGCGACTGCGCGAAAGGATGCGGACGCTCGAGACAATCCAGCCCATTCCTTATCGGCAGCAGAATGGCGGCGATTACTTGATCCCAAGCATGCAATTGCGTCCCGGCTTGGAGAACCCGGGTGCGACCGCCTTCGCGCTTCACGAGGATCGCGCCGGCGCCGCCGGTCAGCCCGATCAGGACAGCCTGGCAATGATGGTGCGCAGCGCCTCGCCGAAGCGCTGGACTTCCTCGATCGTATTGTAATGCACCAGCGAGGCGCGCACGGCGCCGCTGTCCATGCTGAGGTTGAGCCGCTTCATCAGGCGCGGCGCATACATGTGGCCGTCGCGAATGCCGATCTGCATCTCGGCCATCTCCTCGACGATCCTCTGCGGCGACAGCGTGCCGATGTTGAAGCAGAAGGTCGGCACGCGCTCGCTGAGGCGTGCCTCTTCGGCCACGCCGTAGATCGTCGCGCCGCAATCTTTGAGCACCGCCAGCATTTCGCGCGCCAGCACCTGCTCGTAGTCGCGGATGGCATTCATGCCGGCGACGATGTTGTCGCGGCGCGACCGGTTATTGGCTGGAGCAAAATTGCGGCCGATCGATTCGAGGTAGCGCACCGCGGCATCCATGCCGGAGACGTTCTCGTAAATGAAGGTACCGGCCTCGATCTTGTAAGGCGGCTCGTCGGGGATGAAATCTTCGCGGAAGGTCGGCAGGCGCTTCAGAGTTTCGAAGCGGCCCCACAGGAAGCCCATATGCGGCGAGAAATTCTTGTAGCCGGAGCAGACCAGATAGTCGCAGTCCCAAGCCTGCACATCGATCAGCCCGTGCGGCCCGTAATGCACGCAGTCGAGGAACACTTCAGCGCCTGCCGCATGCGCAATCCCAGCCACGGAAGCAACGTCGACAATCGAGCCGATCGAATGCGCCGTCACCGTGCAGGCCACGAGCCGGGTGCGCTCGGAGACCAGCGGGCGCAAATCGTCGACATGCAGATTGCCGTCCTCACGCATCCGCCACCATTTGAACTTGGCGCCGGCGGGCGCCAGCGCCAGCCACGTCGCGATATTGGCGTCGTGATCCATGTCGGTGATGACGATCTCGTCACGCTCCCCGTTTGGGCGCTCAGAAAGCATCTGGCCGATGCCGAGGCTGACCAGGCGGATGAACGAAGTGGCGTTCATGCCGAAGCAGATCTCCGCCGGGTTGGTAGCGTTGATCAGCAAGGCCACGCTTTCGCGCGCGCCGGCGACGGCTTGATCGACGGTGACGCTGCGGCCATAGCGGCCGCCGCGCTGCACATTATGCGCGACCAAATGGTTGGTGACCGCATCGAGCACGCTTTGCGGGATCTGCGCGCCGGCGGCGTTGTCCATGAAGACGAAGTCTCCGGCTTGCTGCAAGGCGGGAAACATGGCGCGGATCGTCTCGACTGGGAAAGCTGCGGCATCGCCCGTTTTCGAAATCTGATGCTGGTTCAAGGTCGTCTCCTGCGAAGTGCCTAACGGAAGTTGATGTTCGGAGAATTGGCCGATGGAAATCGTTCGCGCCCTCAGCGGGTCTTTTCGGTCTGGAAGCGGCGTTCCAGGAGGCTGACGAGACGGACCATCGGCCAGAGAAAGATGAGATAGACCAGCGCCGCGCCGATCAGCGGTGAGGGGTTGGCATAGAGTGATTGCGCGTTGGTCGCTTCCTTCAGCAGTTCCGGCAGCGCCACGGTGGAGGCGAGCGAGGTGTCCTTGAACATCGAAACGCAGTTGCTGGTCATCGGTGGAATGACGACGCGGATCGCCTGCGGCAGCACTACCTTGCGCAAGGTCAGCAAGAACGGCAGGCCGAGCGCCTGCGCCGCCTCGAACTGGCCGCGCGGAATGCTTTCTATGCCGGAGCGGAACACCTCGGCCGAATAGGCCGCCATGATGATGGCGAAGGCCATCACCGCGGACGTCCACGATGACAGGCGAATGCCGAGGAACGGCAGCGCATAGTAGATCAGGATCAGCACGACCAGCACCGGCATCGCCCGGAAAATGTCGATGTAGCCGACAGCCAGCAGCCGAAGCGGCTTTGGCGCATAGAGCCGCACCAGGCTGATCGCGAGGCCGACGGGAATACCGATGCCGATGCTCATGATTCCGAGCAGCAGCGTGTTCAGGAAACCGCGCAGCAACGCCGGCAGGCTGGAGACCATGACGTCGGCGTTGAAGAAGGTGTCCAGCAGCGACATCGCAGCATTTCCGAAACGTTTGGCGTCCCGCGACGCTCGAGCCCGAGCCCGAAATCCGAAATCGTGCCGGCACGAAAGCCGGCACGACATTTAAGCGCGAACTGCCGTTCAGGCCTTCGGCATAGGCATTTCCTTGACGGTCGAGGAATCGGCCGGTGCGTCGCTGCCGAACCACTTCTTGTGGATCGCGGCCAGCGTGCCGTCCTTCTTCATCGCGGTCAGCGCGTCGTTCAGCTTGCCGAGCAGCGGGTGGTCCTTGGTCATCATCAGGCCGTACTGCTCGCCGGTCTTGATGCGCTCTTTTACGGCGAGATCCTTCATCCTGGTGAAGGAATATTCCAGGCCCGGAATATCGCTCACCGCCGCATCGACGCGGCCGGAGCTGAGATCGAGCAGCAAATTCTGCTGGGTGTCGTAGCCCTTGACGTCACTGAACCCGTCCGCCTCCTGGTGGGCCTTGACCCAGGCTTCGCCGGTCGAGCCGGACAGCACGCCGACGATCTTGCCCTTAAGGTCGGCCTCGGCCTTGATTGGACTGTCGGCCTTCGCGGCGATGCCCATGTCGGAATCATAGTAGGACTGCGTGAACGACTGCGACTTCAGCCGCTCCGGCGTGATGGTGATCGACGAGATGGCGACGTCGATACGCTTCGAGGTGGTGGCGGCGAACAACGCCTGGAAACCGAGGTCGGCGATATCAGTGGTCATGCCGATACGCTTTGCCGCTTCGTTGATGATGTCGACTTCGAAACCCTCGAACGTGCCGCTCTCGTTCTTGTATTCAAAAGGCGGATTGGTCGGATAGGCGCCGACATTCAGCGTGCCTTCGGCATAGGCCGGGCCGCCGGCGATGCCGATGGCGGCAGCAACAAGAAGCAGGTTGCGACGGGTGAAGTTCATTTTCGTTCCCTCTGGTTGTGATCGGACGGGTTTGGCCCCGCACGGTTTTGATGCGCCAAGTGACGGGACTGCCGGAAAGCCCTCCCGGCACGGCAGTCGTAAGACATCGGATGCTATCCAAAGTACGGCGCTTTTCAAGGCGAAAGTTTTAAGCTTAAAAAATTGCCGCGTGATGCCGTCACTCCGGAATAACCGCCGTGGCCTGGATCTCAACCTTGGCGCGATCCTCGACCAGCGCCATCACCTGCATGGCGGCCATCGCCGGAAAATGCCGGCCGATCACCTCGCGATAGACCTCGCCGATCCCCCTGAGATTGGCCAAATATTCCGCCTTGTCGGTAAAGTACCAGGTCATCGAGGTGATATGCTCAGGCGTGGCGCCGGCCTCGGCGAGCACGGCGACGATATTGGCCAGCGTCTGCCGCACCTGGCCGACAAGATCGTCGGTCTCGAAGCGGCCCTGCCCGTTCCAGCCGACCTGCCCGCCGACGAAGACAAGCTGCCCACGCGCGGCGACGCCATTGGCGTAGCCGACGGGTTTCGCCCAGCCTTCCGGCTGCAGGATGGTGTGCATATCAAAGCCTCCCAATGCTCAAATCCGGTCGCTCAAAACTCGAAGACAATCAATTCTTCCACACAACTCCGGTCTCAGGCCGCTCCCAATACTTGCCGCGCAATCACCACCTTCTGCACGTCGGACGCTCCCTCGTAGATGCGCAGTGCCCGGATCTCGCGATACAGGCTTTCGACGATATGGCCCCTGCGGACGCCGTCGCCGCCATGCAGCTGCACAGCCTTGTCGATCACCTCTTGCGCTTTGTCGGTAGCGAACAGCTTGGCCATGGCGGCTTCGCGGGTAACCCGAGCCGCGCCCATGTCCTTGGTCCAGGCGGCACGATAGACCAGCAGCGCGGCGGCATCGACATCCAGCGCCATGTCGGCGATGTGGCCCTGCACCATCTGCAGCTCGGCCATCGGTGCACCGAACAGCCTGCGCTCGGCCACTCTTTTGATGCTTTCGTCCAGCGCGCGCCGGGCAAAGCCGAGCGCTGCTGCGCCGACAGTCGAACGGAACACATCGAGCACGGACATGGCGATGCGAAAACCGTCACCGGGTTTGCCGACCAGCGCCGAGGCTGGAACGCGTGCGTTGTCAAAGGATAGCCGGGCGAGCGGGTGCGGCGCGATCACTTCCAGCCGCCCGGCGACAATCAGCCCCTCGGTTTCGGAAGGCACGACAAAGGCGGAAAGCCCCTTGGCGCCGGGCGCCTCGCCGGTGCGGGCAAAGACAACATAAAAGTCAGCGATACCGCCGTTGGAGATCCAGGTCTTTTCGCCGGACAAGAGATAGCTGTCGCGGTCACGCGTGGCCGTCATTTCCATATTGGCAACGTCCGAGCCAGAACGCGGCTCCGACAGCGCGAAAGCCGAAATCGCCTTGCCAGCCCGTGTCTTCGCCAGCCAGCTCTGCTGGTCGGGCGAGCCGAACAGGCTGAGCGCACCAGTGCCGAGCCCTTGCATGGCGAAGGCGAAATCGGCCAGCCCGTCATGCCGGGCCAGCGTCTCGCGTGTGAGGCAGAGCGTACGCACGTCGAGCGGTGAGGGGTTGTCGGTATCGAGCGCCGTCGGCTTCAGCCAGCCGTCCTTGCCGAGCTTGGCCACCAGCTCGCGACAGGCTGCGTCGACATCGTCATGCGCAACCGGCAGGTTCTTGTTGCACCATGCCTCCAGCCGCTCCGCCAGCTCGCGGTGGCGATTCTCGAAGAACGGCCAGGAGAGGAAGGAACGGTCAGGCATTGTGTCTGCCTCCGCTATCCTTCAGGGCTTGTGCTCCACGGCGCCCCCCTCTGTCCTGCCGGACATCTCCCCCTCTAGGGGGGAGATTGGCGGCTTCGCTGCCACGGCTCTCCCTGCGATGTTGGAGATTGGCGAAAGCGGGCCTGACATCCAATCTCCCCCCTTGAGGGGGAGATGGCCGGCAGGCCAGAGGGGGGTTCTGTCCCGCCAGCGTGCCCATGGAAGCGATCATCCTCAATCCCCCTCGAACACCGGTTTTTCCTTGGCGACGAAAGCCGTGTACGCCCGCTCGAAATCGCGGGTCTGCATGCACATCGCCTGGGCCTGCGCTTCCGCTTCGATCGCCTGGTCAAGCCCCATCGACCATTCCTGGTTCAGCTGCGTCTTGGTCATGCCATGGGCGAAGGTCGGGCCGGAAACGATGCGCGCGGCCATGTCGAGCGCGTCGGCCTCGAGCGTTGCGGCATCGACCAGCCGGTTGTAGAAGCCCCAGCGCTCGCCTTCCTCGGCGCTCATCGTGCGACCAGTATAGAGCAGCTCGGCGGCGCGGCCCTGGCCAATGATGCGCGGCAGGATCGCGCAGGCGCCCATGTCGCAGCCGGCAAGGCCGACGCGGGTAAAAAGGAATGCTGTCTTGGCCTGGGGCGTGGCGATACGGATATCGGAGGCCATGGCGATGATGGCGCCGGCGCCGACCGCCACGCCGTCGACCGCCGCGATAATCGGCTTGCCGCAATTCAGCATCGCCTTGACGAAATCGCCGGTCATGCGGGTGAAGGCGAGCAGCGCCTTCATGTCCATCTTGACCAGTGGGCCGATGATTTCGTGGACATCGCCGCCCGAGCAGAAATTGCCGCCATTGGGAAGGAACACCACCGCATCGACATCGTCGGCATAGACGAGATCGCGAAAAGTGTCGCGCAATTCGGCATAGCTGTCGAAGGTCAACGGGTTCTTGCGTTCGGGCCGATCGAGCCGGATTTTTGCGATCTTGCCTTCGACCTGCCAGAGGAAATGCTTCGGCTTGCGGCCCGCCATCTTCGTCATTCCCGTCCCTCCCAATTGCTGCGGAAGGAGGTCAGCATGCCGGTCAACCGGCGCGCCTCGTCCTCGCTCACATTGCCCAGCAACTCGCCGACCCATTTTTCATGCGCGGCGGCGATCACGGCGAAAGTCTTCGACCCTTCTTCGGTCAGCCGCACCATCGAAGTGCGGCGGTCGCCATTGCGTCGGGCCCGCATCACCAACCCTTCCGAGACCAGCCGGTCGATGATGCCGGTGACATTGCCGTTGGACACCAGCAGGAAGCGCGACAGGTCGCTCATCAGCATGCCTTCCGGCGCCCTGTAGAGCGCAGCCATCACGTCGAAGCGTGGCAGCGTCGTGTTGAACTCTTGCCGCAACCGCTCGCGCAGCTCGGCCTCGATGGTGCGCGAGGCGCGCAGCAGGCGTATCCACAGCCGCAGGCGGTCCTTGCCGGGTCCGGACGGGGCGGGCAGGGGACCGGCTACCATGTCTCACCTCCGGAGATCGAAATCGTCTGCCCGGTAATCGACCGGGCGTCGTCGCCACACAGATAAAGTACGGCGGCCGCAATTTCTTCCGGCTGGATGAAGCGGCCTTGCGGGTTGGTCGCGGCAAGGCTTGTCCGTGCCTGCTCGGACGAGCGGCCGGTCGTTTCGACGATGCGCTGGACGGCGCTCTCCAGCATCTCGGTTTCGACAAACCCTGGGCACACCGCATTCACTGTTATGCCGGACTTGGCGGTCTCGACGGCGAGTGCCCGCATCAGGCCGACGACGCCATGCTTGGCGGCAACGTAAGCTGCGACATAGGGATAGCCTTTCAGTCCGGCGGTGGAAGCGACGAAGATGAGACGGCCAGTCTTGCGCACCGCCATGCCGGCCAACGCCGGCTTCACCGTCAGGAACGCACCGGTCAAGTTGACGTCGAGCGTGCGCTGCCAGTCTGCCAGCGAGGTCCGCTGCGCCGGGGCACTGCCGGACATACCGGCATTGGCAACGACGATGTCAAACGCTCCGCGTGCCGCTTCCGCCGCCTCGTAGAGCGACGCCATCGATGCCTCGTCGGTGACGTCGGCGGCAATGGCGAAGATACGCTTGTTCTCAGCGGCGACCTCGGCAAGCGCCGCTTCGCGCCGGCCGCAGATGGTCACGTCGACGCCGGCCCCGGCCAGCACCAGCGCGATCGCGCGGCCGACGCCGGAGCCGCCGCCGGTGACCAGCGCATGCCGCCCCGAAATCGTCGCCGCGGCACTCATACTTTCAACCCCGCTGCCGCTTCGCGCTCGGCCAGCCGGAAGAGCTGGTCGCGGCCGGGCAGATAGGGATCCGGCCATTTGGCGCCGCGATCGCCAAGCGTGACGGCCGCGTGCAGCGTCCAATAGGGATCGGCAAGATGCGGCCTAGCCAGTGCGACGAGATCGGCGCGGCCCGCCATCAGGATCGAGTTGACGTGGTCCGGCTCATAGATATTGCCGACCGCCATCGTCGCCATGCCGACCTCGTTGCGGATGCGATCGGAAAACGGCGTCTGGAACATGCGGCCATAGACCGGTCTTGCCACGGCCGAAGTCTGGCCGGCCGATACGTCGCAGATGTCTACGCCGGCCTCATGCAGCAGCCGCGCGATCTCTACGGCATCGGCCGGCGTCACGCCTTCGATGCCCAGCCAGTCATTGGCGGAGATGCGCATCGAGATCGGCTTCTCGGCCGGCCACGCGGCGCGCACCGCATGAAAGATTTCCAAGGGATAGCGCATGCGGTTTTCCAGCGAGCCGCCATAGGTGTCGGTGCGCCGGTTGGTCAGGGGCGTGATGAAGGAGGACAGGAGATAGCCGTGCGCGGCGTGGATTTCGAGCATGTCGAAGCCGCAGCGCGCCGCCATCTCGGCCGAGGCGACAAACTGGTCGCGCACCATATCCATGTCGGCGCGGTCCATCGCCTTCGGCACCTGGTTCTCCGGCGACCACGGCACGGAAGACGCTGCCATGACCGGCCAATTGCCTGAGGGCAGTGGCACGTCGGTTCCCTGCCAGCCGACCCTGGTCGACCCCTTGGCACCGGAATGGCCGATCTGGGCGCAGATCTTGGCCTCGGTCTCGGCATGGACGAACTCCACCAGTCGCTTCCAGGCGACCTCATGCTCGGGCGCATAAAAACCGGGGCAGCCAGGCGTGATGCGGCCCTCCGGACTGACGCAGGTCATCTCGATGTAGAGGAGGCCGGCGCCGCCCTTGGCCCGTTCGGCGTAATGGGCGAAATGCCAGTCGGTCGGACAGCCGTCGACCGCTTTGTATTGTGCCATCGGCGAGACGACGACGCGGTTCTGCAGTGCCATGTCGCGCAGCCGGAACGGCGCGAACATCGGCGCGCGACGCAGATTGTTGCCCCCGGCGCCGGCCTGGCGCTGGAACCACTCCTCGGCGCCGGCCAGCCACTCGGCATCGCGCAGCCGCAAATTCTCGTGACTGATGCGCTGCGAACGCGTCAGCAGCGAATAGTTGAACTGCACCGGATCGAGGCCGAGATAGCGCTCGACCTCCTCGAACCATTCGAGCGAATTGCGCGCCGCCGACTGCAGCTTCAGCACTTCGGTGCGGCGGGCGTCCTCATATTTGCGGAAGGCTGCCTCGAGGTCCGGCTCGGACTCGACATAGTCGGCCAGCGCCACCGCGCTTTCCAGCGCCAGCTTGGTGCCGGAGCCGATCGAGAAATGCGCGCTCGCCGCCGCGTCGCCCATCAGTGCCAGGTTCTTGTAGGACCAGCGTTCGCACAAGACACGCGGGAAATTGATCCAGGCCGAGCCGCGGATATGATTTGCGTTGGTCATCAGCGCGTGGCCGCCGAGATGGCGGGCAAAGATGCGCTCGCAGACGGCAATCGATTCCTGCTGCGACATCGCGCCGAAGCCGAAGCGCTGCCAGGTCTGCTCGCTGCATTCGACGATGAAGGTCGCGGTATCTCTGTCGAACTGGTAGGCATGCGCCCACACCCAGCCATTTTCGGTCTTTTCGAAGATGAAGGTGAAGGCGTCGTCGAATTTCTGACGGGTGCCGAGCCAGACGAACTTGCATTTACGGATGTCGATATCGGGCTTGAACACGTCGACGAAGGCGCCCCGCGCTTTCGAGTTCAGCCCGTCGGCGGCGACGACCAGGTCGTGCGTCTCCATATATGGCTTGGGATCGGCGATATCGGTCTCGAACACCAGCTTGACGCCGAGTTCGCGCGCCCGCCGCTGCAGCAGGGTGAGCAGCCGCTTGCGGCCGATGCCGCAAAAGCCGTGACCGGTCGAGACCGTGCGCACGCCGTCATGGATGACGGCGATATCGTCCCAAT
Source organism: Mesorhizobium sp. M1348 (assembly GCF_040317925.1). Lineage (NCBI taxonomy): Bacteria > Pseudomonadati > Pseudomonadota > Alphaproteobacteria > Hyphomicrobiales > Phyllobacteriaceae > Mesorhizobium > Mesorhizobium sp. M1348. The sequence continues at coordinate 19,589 of NZ_JAMYLH010000043.1, forward strand.
AGGCGAAATGCTTGCGGATCCAGGTGGCGCTAACCGGGTCGTTCTTGGTCAGGTTCTCCAGCGTTTCGGCCGACAGCACGACGCCCCAGCCGAACGTATCATCGGCACGGTTGCGCTCGAACACCGTCACGTCATGCGCGGCATCCCGGAGCTTCAGCGAGATGGCAAAGTAGAGCCCGGCTGGTCCGCCGCCGAGAACCGCAACTTTCATCGTGCGATCTCCTCTTCGCTTCTGTCCGTCGAGTTTACGCCTGAGGCGGATTAATTCAAGCTTGAAGTTTCAGGATTGAAACAATCTGCCTCAGAAACCCAGCTCGCCGGCAGTCGGCTTGCGCAGGCCAAGGACGTCCCGGGCTATTTTTCCGGGTTCTTCGGGCTCCACAGCACCGTCTCCGCATCTTTTTCATAGGCCATGCCATTGGGATAGCTGATCGCTTCCAACTGCAAGCCCCAGGGCGCCTGGAAGTAGAGGATGGTCTGGCCGGCGGCCGGGCCTTCGGTAACCGGCAGCGGCCCCATTCGCGTCTTGACGCCCTTGCCGTCAAGATAGGCTTTTGCGGCGGCGATGTCGTCGACATAGAAGGCGATATGGAAGCCGCCTATGTCGCTGTTGCGCGGCGTCAGGTCCTTCTGGTCCGGCGCTGTGTATTTGAACAGCTCGATGTTCGACCCGTGTCCGCAGCGGACCAGGGTGATCTCCTCGATCACCGCCTTGGGATCGACGCCCAGCAGATCCTGCATGAACGTGCCCTTGTCGTCGGCGAACGGGCCGAACGACATCGCCTTCTTGCAGCCGACCACCTCGGTAAAGAAACCGACGGCCTGCTGCATGTCGGGGACGGTGACGCCGGTGTGGTCGTGGCCACGCATGCCGGGTATCGAATCAGCCGAGGCTGCTCCCATCGAGCCGAGCAGAGCGGCCGCAAGCATTGCATTTCTGACTGCGTATTTCATTCCAGTTCTCCTCCGTTTCGTGAGCTGACTTGTCGACGCACGCCCGAGGCCCGCTCTTCGGCGTGCGAATAGGACTGTGTTTCATGCCGGCGCCTTTGCGGCGGGCAGCAACCAAGCGTCATCGATCTCGGGCAGCGGAATGGCGGCGAGGAGGTCGCGCGTGTAAGCCTGCTGCGGCTTCTCGAACAAAGTATCCGTAGCGCTGGCTTCGACGATCGCGCCTTCGCGCATGACGATCACTTGCCGGCACAGCCGCCGAATGACAGAAAGATCATGGCTGATGAAGGCAACGGTCAGGCCCATTTCCGCGGCGAGTTTTTCCAGCAGCGTCAGGATCTGCGCCTGCGTCGACACGTCGAGGCCGGAGACGATTTCGTCGGCCAGCACGAATTTCGGCGACAGCGCCAGCGCCCGGGCAATGCCGACGCGCTGGCGCTGGCCGCCCGACAGTTCGTGGCGGTAGCGGCTGGCAAAGCTCTGCGGCAGGCCGACGCGCTGCAGCGCCTCCGCGACACGGTCCCTGAGGTTGTCGCCAAACCCGTTCTGCTTGAGCGGGGCTGCGATGATGCTGAAGATGGTGCGGCGCGGATTGAGCGACGACATCGGATCCTGGAAGATCATCTGCAGATTGCGGCGCAGCGGCCGGAGCTCCGCCTCAGGCAGATGCGTGATGTCGCGGCCGTCGAAGGTGACGGTGCCGGCGCTCGGCTCCAAAAGCCGCACCAGCGCGCGGCCAAGCGTCGATTTGCCGGAGCCGGATTCGCCGACGATGCCGGTCACCGATCCCCTTGGCAGGTCGAAATCGAGGCCTTTCAGGATCTCGGCCAGCGGCGCGCGGCCGATCAGCGGCTTGCGCGTCATATCGGGCAATGCAACCTTCAACCCGCGCACGGAAAACAGCGGCTCAGCCATGCGGCGGCCTCCAGGCCTGGTCGGAGGCGGCGATCTCCGCGGCCAGTCCGGCCAGTACCTTATCGTCGACCGGCTTCAGCGACGCGAATGGATCGGTGTAGCGCGGCGTCGCCGCCATCAGTGCCCGCGTATAAGGATGCTGCGGTGAAGCGAAGAGCGCTGCCGTCTCGGCCTCCTCCACCACCTTGCCGGCATAGAGCACGGAAACTTTCTGGCTGATCTTGGCGACGACGCCGAGATCGTGGGTGACGAACAGGATCGCCGTGCCATGCTCGCGCTGCAATTGCGCGATCAGCCGCAAGATCTGCTTCTGCACGGTCACATCGAGCGCCGTGGTCGGCTCGTCGGCGACGATCAGCCTTGGTTCGGCTGCGAACGCCGCGGCGATCAGCACGCGCTGGCGCATGCCGCCGGACAGCTCGTGCGGATAGCATTTGAGGACACGCTCGGGGTCGCGGATCTGCACCTCGTCCAGCAATTGGCGGATGCGTGCATCGGCCTTCTCGCCGCTCCAGCCGAGGATGCGCACCAGGCGGTCGGTCATCTGCGGGCCGATGCGCCGTGACGGATTGAGCGCCGTCAGCGGGTCCTGCGGGATCAGCGCGGTGCGCGCGCCGATCAGCGTGCGCCGTGCCCTGGGCTGGAGCCGGCCGAGGTCCTCGCCCTCGAGCAGCATATCGCCTTCGACGATGCGCACGCTCGGCGGCAGCACGCCGAGCACGGCCTTGCCGATCATCGTCTTGCCGGCGCCGCTCTCGCCGACCAGCGCGCGGACTTCTCCGGGCTCGACGGCGAGCGACACCGAGCGCAGCACGCGCAAGCCATTAGGCAGCACCGCGCTAAGGCTGCGTATGTCGAGGCAGGATTTCGCAGGCGCGTTCATCGCAGCACCGGATCGAAACGTGCCCTGAGACCTTCGCCGAACTGGCTGAACGACAGCACCGTCAGGATCAGGGTGACCAGCGGGAACACCAGCACCCACCAGGCCTGATGGATCGACAGGCGGCCCTCGGCGATGATGCCGCCCCAGGTCGGGTCGTCGGTCGAGATCGACAGATTGACGAAGGACAGGATCGCCTCGACGATGACGGCAATGCCCATCTCCAGCGACAGCAGCGCGACGATCGACGGCACCACATTGGGCAGCACTTCGCGCAGCATGATGCCGATGCGGCCATAGCCGGCGATGCGGGCGTTCTCGACATAATCCATGCGCGATTGGCCCATGGTCTCGGCGCGGATCACCCGGCAGAAGCGCGTCCAGTCGATGACGGCGATGGCAATGATGACGGAGCTCAAGCCGGTGCCAAGCACGGCAACCAAAAGGATGGCAAACAGCACCGGCGGAAACGCCATCCAGACATCGACAACGCGCGAGATGATGCGGTCGGCCCAGCCGCCGAAATAGCCGGCGATCAGGCCGAGCGTCGAGCCGACCAGGCAGGCGGCAAGGGCTGCCGCGAAAGCGACGATGAAGGCGATGCGGGCACCGAAGATCAGCCGTGACAGGAGATCGCGGCCGAGGCTGTCGGTGCCGAGCCAGTAGCCGGGCTCGGCACCGGTCAGCCAGAACGGCGGCAGGCGCTCCAGCATCAAATCCTGCGCCAGCGGGTCCTGCGGTGCGACCAGCGGCGCGAAAATTGCGGCCAGCAGCGCAATCAGCAGCCAGCCGCCGGCCAGCCATAGGCGGGCGCGCGAGCCATGTCTTGAAATGCGGGCCTCATCCATGGCGCAGCCTCGGATTGAGCAGGGCGTACATCATGTCGACGGCAAGGTTGATCAGCACGAACAGCAGCGCGAACACCAGCACGATGCCCTGGATCAGCGGCAGGTCGCGATTGATGACGGCGTCGATCGCCATATTGCCGAGGCCTTCATAGGAAAACAGCCGTTCGACGATGACCGTGCCGCCGATCAGGAAGGTGAACTGCACGCCGACCAGCGTCAGCGTCGGCAGCGCCGCGTTCTTTAGCGCCTCGCGCAGGATGACCTGCGTTTCCGAAAAGCCCTTTACCCGCGCCAGCACGACATAGTCGAGGTCGAGCACTTCTTTCAGCGACTGTTTCAGCAACTGCGAGATGATCGCGGCCAGCGGCAGCGCCAGCGCAATCGCCGGCATCAGCATGTGTGCCAGCAGGTCCCTGGTCAGGTCGAAGCGCAGCCGTACGATGCTTTCGAACAGATAGAATTGCGTGACGAAGGGCAGGTCGAGCTGCGGCGACACCCGGCCAGAAATGTCGAAGATAGGCACCAGCACGCCGAACAGAAGAATCAGTACCAGGCCCCACAGGAAATCGGGAATCGAGAGCGCCGCACCGCTGGCAATGTCGATTCCGGCCTCGACCGCGGTGCCGCGCTCGCGCGCGCCGAGGATCGCCGTCGTGCCGCCGATCGCCAGCGCCATCACAAGCGCGACGATGGCGAGTTCCAGTGTCGCCGGGAGGCGAGTGAAGACCAGCCCAAGCACGTCCTGTCGCAGTGAGATCGAAGTGCCGAAATCACCCCTGACGACACCGGCCAGCCAGATGAAGAACTGCTGGACGATGGTCTTGTCGAGCCCGTAAAGCGCGCGTAGCCGCGCGATGTCGGCATCGGTGGCGCCGGGCGGCAGCATCATCGCGATCGGATCGCCCGGCGCGACGCGGATGACGATGAAGACGACGACGGCCACGCCGAACAGCGTGATCGCCATCGTCAGAAGACGGATCAGGAATCTTTGCAGCAGCATGGTCGCCCGTGGCGGAAAATGCGCGCCGTCATTCCGGACGGCGCGCGGCAAGCCAAAGACTGTCTCAGGCCGGGCTCATCAGCGCCGGCAGAAGCGCGCCGGACACATGCTGCACGACGTTTACGCCCTTGGCATGCACGATCGGTTGCGCATACTGGATCAGCGGCAGCACATAGGCCTGTTCGGCGATGTATTTGTCGACGGCCTTCCAGCCGGCAATGCGCTTGGCCTCGTCCTTCTCGCCCCATAGCGGGTTGATCATGTCGATCAGATCCTGACTGTCCCACACCGAATGCGGACTTGGGCCGTACATGGCGAAGCCGGTCGACGTCGTGGGATCACCGATGGCGTTGCCCCAATTGTAGAAGGCCGCCGGCGCCAGCTTGTCGGCGGCGCGCAACTCATAGTGCTTGGCGATCTCGTAGACCTCGATCGTTGCCTCGATGCCGACCTTGCGCCACATGCCGACGATCGCCTGGATCATCTCGTAGTCCTTGGGCTTGAAGCCCTTGGTCGTCTGTATCGTGAACTTGACTGGCTTTTCCGGCGAATAGCCGGATGCGGCCAGCAATTCCTTGGCCTTTTCCAGGTTGTGCTCGACCTTGATCGACGCATCGTAGGCGGCGTATTCCGGCGTCTCCAGCGTACCGATCGGCTGGCCGTAGCCGCGCAGCAACCGATCGACCAGCAGCTTCTTGTCGACCGCCATCACCGCCGCCTGGCGCACGTTCTTGTCCAGCATCACGTCGATGTCGTTGAAGAAGATCATGCCGATGTCGGAAACGTTCTTGCATGAGCCGGCAAGTCCGTCCTTGGCGATCAGGCGGTCATATTCCTCATAAGGGATTTCCAGCGTCACCTGCGAGGAACCGGACTCGATCTCGGCGACGCGGCTCGCCGCATCGGTGACGAACTTGATGGTTACGTTTTCGAAGGCCGGCTTGCCGCCCCAGTAGTTAGGGTTGGCCTTGAGCCGCAGGAAGGCGTTGCGCTCGAATTTGTCGACCATATAGGGCCCGGTACCGATCGGGGCTTTCTCAAAACCCTCGGCGCCGACCTTCTCGTAATAGGCCTTCGGCATGATGTAGCCGGTGAGGAACGACATCCACTTGAAATACACCGGGTCGAATTGCACGACGTCGCCGGTGATCTTGTTCCCGTCGATCTTGAAGTTGTTGACGTTCTTCCAGACGAACTGGATCGGGTTGCCGGTCTTCTCGTCGCCCGCCCGCTGCAGCGACCAGACCACGTCTTCGGCCGTGAATGGCGAGCCGTCATGCCAGGTGACGCCCTCGCGCACCGTCATCATGATCTTGCTGCGATCTTCGTTCCAGCCCCATTCGGTGAGCAGGCCCGGCGCAAAGGACAGATCCGGCTTCTGCGGGATGAACTGGTCGAACACCGATTGGTATAGGCCCTGGATGGTCGGGTTGACTGCCGAAGGCCCGGTGGTCGGGTCCCAGGACGGCAGGTTGACATTGTAGGCGATGGTCAGTTCGCCGGCTGCCTTGGCCTGTTGCGGCAGACCGAGCGCCGTGGCGCCAAGTGCGGCCGCGCCATATCCGAGCAATTCTCGTCTGTTGATTGTCATGGTCGTTCCCCTGTTGCTTTTATGCGCGGTGTCGTTGTCAATCGGTGGGCTCAGGCTCCTTGGGCAACCGCGCCTTGTCCTCCTTCACCCTAGTTGAAAATTACGGCTTTACCTCCCGCCAAGTTGTTGCGCGAGCATGAAGCCCGACGCCGCCCCCGGTGCCGGCGCCGGGCCATGTTGCCGCCCCGGTCACGTGCAGATTGCTGACCGGCGTGTTCCAGCCGGCGTAACCGCGCGCCGGCCGGAACAGGAAATTCTGCGCCAGATGATGGCTGCCGCAGATCTGGTCGCCGCCGACAAGGTTCGGGTTCTCGCCTTCGAGGTCGATGGGCGAGAACACGGCGCGGCCGAGGATCCTCCGGCGAAGGCCGGGCGCATAGCGCTCGATAATGTCGAGGACGCGCTCGGCGTAGTGCTCCTTGACCTCGTCCCAGTGAGCCGCCGCGATAGTGCCCGCCGCATCGCCCACAATCTCGGCCGGCAGCATGCGCACCTGCACCCAAAGCACGTGCTTGCCGTCGGGCGCGCGCGATGCGTCCACCGCCGTCGGCTGACCGACGACCAGCACCGGTTCATCCGGCAGCATGCCTGCCATCGCCTGCTGGTAGGTCCGCGACATGGCGTCGAGCGACGACGAAAGGTGCACATAGGCGAACTGCCGAAGCTCGGCGCCGGCGCGCCAGTCCGGCAGATCGTCGAGCGCCAGATGGATCATCATCGTCCCCGGCGCATGGCGAAAGTTTTTCATGGCCGTGTCGAAACCGGCGTCGCCGGAACCGTTCGGCAACAGTTCGCCCGCCAGCGCCTTTGGCGCGACACCGGCGATAACAGCCTTGGTGGCGGTGTGGGTCTCGCCTGAAGCAAGGCGCACGCCGGTCGCCTTGCCGGCGGACACCGTGATTTCGGCGACGTCAGCCCCAGTGACGATCTTGCCGCCGGCGGCCGTGAGCATGCCCGACAAAGCGCGGATGATGGTGTCGGCGCCGCCCTTGCCGAGCACCATGCCGAAGCACTGGTTGGCCATGGATTCGAGGTAAGGGAACACCGCGCCGCCGGCGATATCGGGGGCAAAGTCGAGATGCATGCCCCAGGTGGCGAGCGTCGCCCTGACATGCGGTGACTGGAAAGTCTCCTCGAGCCACGCGCGGGGTGAGGAAAGCAGCAACCGCCCGGTATCGAGCGCGCCAGCAAAACCCTGCTTGCGCCACAGGTTCCAGGCGGTGCCGACGAGTGCTCGGCCGCTCATCGGCGAGCCCAGCAGCCGGAACAGATGCTCGGCTTGCGTCGGGAATGCCGCAACCAGACCACGCCATGTCTGTGCGTCGGCCTCGGAAAAAGCGGCTATCCGTCCAGTGGTCTTTTCCAGGTCGCTGCTGACGCCGAACCAGCGACCGTCGGGGAAGGCGCTGGCAAAACAGTCGGCCGCCGGCACGAATTCCAGCCCGTGGGTTTTCAATTCATTTGCATATTTCTTGTGGAAGCCCGAACCAGCGAACAGGCTCACATTCATCGCACCGAAATCGTGCCGGAAGCCCGGCAGCGTGAATTCGCGCGTCTGGACGGCGCCGCCGATCGTTGCGTTGCGTTCGAAAACCGCAGTTTTCCAACCTTTGAGCGCCAGATGCGCGGCGCATGCCAGACTGTTGTGGCCTGCCCCGACAAATATGGCGTCGAACTCGCTCACGCCCCGTCCCATTTCCTTTATGCTTAAAGATAATTGCAGATGCATATGTTTTCGTCTAGTAGGATATTAAGGGCCGCGAGAGCCTTCAGCACCATCGAGAAAGAGGGAACAGAGACCATGGACACACAACAACTCCTCGGCGAAGTTGCCGGCCAGCTTCTTTCCGGCGCCATCCAGGTGGTCGACCTGACGGCGCCGCTCGGGCCGGACACGCCGCTGATCAAGCTGCCGCCGGAACTCGCGGTGGACACGCCGAAGATCGAGATCCACGCCATCTCCGCCTATGACAAGAATGGCCCGTGGTGGGCGTGGAACTGGCTCAAGCTCGGCGAGCATTCGGGCACGCATTTCGACGCGCCCAACCACTGGATCACCGGCAAGGATTATCCGGACGGTGCTACCGACACCATTCCGGCGCAGAACTTCGTCGGTCCGGTCAACGTCATCGACTGTTCGAAGCAAGCGGCAGCCGATCACGATTTCCTGCTCACCGTCGATCACATCGAGGCATGGGAAGCCGAACATGGCGCTATCAACGCGGGCGAGTGGGTGGTGATGCGCACCGACTGGTATAAGCGCAACGGCTCGGAAGCCGAGTTCCTCAACGCCAATGAGACCGGTCCGCACACGCCCGGCCCGACCGCGGAAGCCATCCAGTATCTGATCGGCAAGGACATCAAGGGCTGGGGCAGCGAGACGATCGGCACCGATGCCGGCAAGGCCGGCGGCATGGAGCCGCCATTCCCGGCGCACAGCCTGATGCACAAGGCCAACCGCTACGGTCTCGCCAGCCTTTGCAACCTCGACCGGCTGCCGCCGAAGGGCGCGATCCTGATCGCGGCGCCGCTCAAGATCGAGCACGGTACCGGCAGCCCGATCCGCGCGTTGGCGTTGGTGCCAAGGCAATAGGGTAGCTGCGGTCTTCGGGAGAAGATCATGTGCGCAGGCAATATCGTGATGATGGGTAGAGGGTGGCAGCTTGGCAAGGCTGCCGCTCTACGGCGCCCCCCTCTGTCCTGCCGGACATCTCCCCCTCTAGGGGGGAGATCGGCCGTCGATACTGCCTTCGCCAATCTTCAACGTCGTAGGAATGAGCGGAGCGCCGAAGCCGCTAATCTCCCCCCTAGAGGGGGAGATGTCCGGCAGGACAGAGGGGGGCGCGCAGGAACGCCAGCCCGCGCAAATGAATTCCACCTTCCGCTCACCGGGAGCAATCGTCGATGAGCGCTCCCGATCACATCATCGTCGGCAGCGGCATCAACGCGCTGGTTTGCGCGGCGATGCTTGGCGGCAAGGGGGCGAAGGTGCTGGTGCTCGAGCGCAACGACCGCATCGGCGGCTGCATGCGCACCGAAGAAATCACAGCGCCCGGCTTCATCCACGACGTGATGGCGACGACCTTCGTCCTGTTCATCACCTCACCGGCCTATGCGGCGCTGGGCAAGGATCTGGCGCGGCACGGCCTGGAGTTTTGCAACACCTCCACGCCGACCGGCGTGCTGCGCCCGGACGGCAGCCATGCCGCCCTGCGCACCGACCGTACCGCCAATGTAGCGGCGATCAATGCAATCGCCGCGGGTGACGGCGACCGGCACGGCAGCGATGTCGGCGAGATCGAGCGCAACGCCGGTCTGCTGTTCGGGCTGCTCGGTGGCAACCTGTGGTCCTACCCAACGGCCAGGCTGCTGGCGGGCGAAGCGTGGCGGCGCGGGCCGCGTGGCCTTGCCGCCTTTCTCGGCAGCGCGTTGGTGCCGGCGCGCGGTTGGCTGGAAAGCACCTACCAGTCGGAAATCATGCGCGCGCTCTGGGCCCCCTGGGTGCTGCATGCCGGCCTCGGGCCCGAAGATGCGTTTTCGGGCCAGATCGCTAGGGTTATCGCCTTTGCACTCGAAGCCGCCGGCGCGCCGGTTGTCAAGGGCGGCGCCAAGAACCTGCTGTCCGCGTTCGAAGCGCTGATCAAGGAGCGCGGCGGTGTGATCCGCACCGAAGGGGACGTTGCCTCCATCGTCCAGAGCGGAGGCCGCGCCACCGGTGTGCGGCTGGCTTCGGGCGAAACGATCAACGCGAAGAAGAGCGTTATCTGCTCGGTCACGCCGACCCAGCTCTACGAGCGGCTGCTCGGCGACGCGGCTCCGAAAGCCGACGTCGAGGCAGCGCAAAAATACCGCTACGGCAAGGGCAATTTCCAGATCCACTATGCCTTGGACAAGCCGCCGGCATGGCGCGGCGAGGGCCTGGACAAGGTCGCACTGCTGCATCTGACGCCAGGGCTCGACGGGGTGTCGGAGGCCTGCAACCAGGCCGTGCGCGGCATGCTGCCGGAGGTGCCGACCATCTGCGTCGGCCAGCCGCACGCGCTCGACCCGTCGCGCTGTCCAGACGGCAAGGCGATCCTGTGGCTTCAACTTCCCGAGGCGCCTCGCAATATCAAGGGTGATGCGGCCGGCAAGCTCGAGACGCCTGCGGATGGCCACTGGACCGAGGCGCTGCGCGAAGCCTATGCCGACCGTGCCGAAGCGATCCTCGCCAGCCATATCGAAGGATTCAAGGACAGCGTCATCGCACGTCGCGCCTATTCGCCGGCCGACCTGGAAGCGATGAACATCAATCTGGTCGGCGGCGATCCCTATGGCGGCTCCTCGACTATTGACCAGTCGTTCCTGTGGCGGCCGTTCAAGACGAGCCGCAATCACGCCACCGGAGTCAAGGGACTCTACCACATCGGCGCCTCGACCCATCCCGGCGCCGGGCTGGGCGGCGGCTCCGGCTTTCTCCTGGCGGGGAGTCTGTGATGGAACAGAAGGTTGAAAAGCGCCAGCGCATCTCGACTTTGGGCCAGATCGGCCTGCAGCAATTCGCGCCCTATCTGATGAACCGCATCATGGGCCGCTACAACGCCACCTTGCGCGACAATTTCCGCAAGCAGGGCCTGACCATTCCGCAGGTGCGGACGCTAGCCGTATTGTCGGTCACCGATGGCGCCACCGTCAACGATCTCTCGGTCTATACTGTCATCGAGCAGTCGACCTTGAGCAGGACACTCGACACGCTGGAGGGACAAGGGTTTGTTCGGCGCGAGCAGGGGGTCACCGACAGCCGGATCCGCCATGTGTTCCTGACCGACGATGGCCGCGCCGAATTCGCGCGCGCCTGGCCAGCCATGCACGACGCTTTCGAGACTATGTTCGACGACATCGACGATGCCGAATACGCGGCGCTGATCGCGACGCTGCAGAAGATGCTGAAGAACATTCGCAAGCACGACATCTGACGATCTTACGCGCCGCCACACGGGCGGCAACGGAAGGAGCCCAAAATGGCCGAACGGTCTTTTGCCAAGGAAGTCGAAAAGCTCAGGCTCGGCGCCGGCGAGGAGTTTTCCGGCGAAGGCATTCTCGCCATCACCAAGGCGCTGCTGCAATGCGGCGTCGGCTATGTCGGCGGCTATCAGGGCGCGCCGATCAGCCATTTGATGGACGTGCTGGCCGACGCGCAGGATATCCTGGGCGAACTCGGCGTGCATTTCGAGGCGAGCGCCTCCGAAGCGACCGCCACCGCCATGCTGGCCGCGTCGGTGCATTATCCAATCCGCGGTGCGGCGACCTTCAAGTCGACGGTCGGCACCAATGTCGCCTCCGACGCGCTGGCCAACCTGGCGTCTGGCGGCGTCACCGGCGGTGCACTGATCATCGTCGGCGAGGATTATGGCGAAGGCTCCTCGATCATGCAGGAGCGCAGCCACGCCTTTGCCATGAAAAGCCAGGTCTGGCTGCTCGACCCGCGACCGAACCTGCCGTCGATCGTCAAGGCGGTGGAGGACGGCTTCGAGCTGTCCGAAGTTTCCAACACGCCGGTCATGTTGCAGGTCCGCATCCGCTGCTGCCACGTCCATGGCCATTTCATCGCCAAGGACAACAAGCGCCCGGCGATGACGGTCGCCGATGCCCTCGAGGCGCCGCGCCGCGACACCGGCCGCATCGTGCTGCCGCCCGCGTCCTTCCTGCACGAGAGGGAGAAGGTGCAGAAACGCTGGCCGGCGGCGGTGGATTTCATCCGCACCAACAGGATCAACGAGTTTTTCGGCCCGGAGCACGGCTCGGTCGGCATCGTCATGCAGGGCGGCATGTACAATTCGGTCATCCGGGCGCTGCAGCGGCTCGGCCTCGCCGACACCTATGGCGACACCGACGTGCCGCTCTATGTGCTCAACGCCGTATACCCGCTGGTCGATGACGAATTCCTGTCTTTCTGCGAAGGCAAGGACGCCGTGCTCGTCGTCGAGGAAGGCCAGCCCAACTACATCGAGCAGGCCTTTGCCGCGATGCTGCACAAGGCCGGGCGCGGCACCAAGCTCGTCGGCAAGGAACATCTGCCTATGGCCGGCGAATACACCGGCCAGGTGATGCTCGACGGCATCGGATCGTTCCTGCGCGCCACCATCCCGCATCTGCTGCCGAGCGAAGTCCGCGCACCGAACAAGATCGGCGACGGGCTCGACACCGCCGACCTGATCAACGTCGTCCCGGGCCGTCCGCCCGGCTTCTGCGTCGGCTGCCCGGAGCGGCCGATCTTCGCCGCCACCAAGCTGGTCGAGCAGGAGTTGGGCAAGCACCACATCGCCTCCGACATTGGCTGTCATTTGTTCTCGATCATGCCGCCTTTCGAGCTCGGCGCCACCACCATGGGCTACGGGCTGGGGCCGGCCTCGGCTTCGGCGTTCAATTCGCCCGATGCCAAGCGCCGCTCGATCTCCTTCGTCGGCGACGGCGGCTTCTGGCACAACGGCCTGACCTCCTCGGTCGGCAATGCGGTGTTCAACAAGAACGATGGCGTCATAGTCATCGTCGACAATTTCTATTCGGCCGCGACGGGAGGGCAGGACATCCTGTCGTCCCGCGCCGGCAACAAGACCAAGTCGACCAAGCACCCGATCACCGAGGCGGTGAAGGGCATGGGCGTCAAATGGCTGCGCCACATCGACCGCACCTACGACGTAACCAAGATGCAAGCCACGCTGCGCGAGGCGCTGACGACGGACGAAAAGGGCCCGAAAGTCATTGTCGCCTCGTCCGAATGCATGCTCAATCGGCAGCGCCGCGAAAAGCCCTTGGTCGACAAGGCCATCGAGGGCGGGACGCGCATCGTCAAGCCGAAATTCGGTGTCGACGAGGATATCTGCACCGGCGACCATGCCTGTATGCGGCTTTCCGGCTGCCCGTCGCTGTCGGTGAAGTCGCTGGACGATCCGTTACGCGACGATCCGGTGGCGCATATCGACCAGAGCTGCGTCGGCTGCGGCAATTGCGGCGAGGTCGCCGACGCGGCGGTGCTCTGCCCGTCCTTCTACCGCGCCGATGTCGTGCACAATCCGAGCCGCTGGGACCGTTTCCTTGAAGCCGCTCGCCGCGCTACGATCGGCCTCTTGCAGCGGCGTCGTGAAAGCCGGCGCCTGATATTCGCCGATGCTTGACGCTGTCCCATCAACCCGTTCCAAGGCCGGCGCGCCGGACGACGAGCGCGTCATCAAGCTTGCCGTGCTGGCGGTCGGCGGCCAGGGCGGCGGCGTGCTGGCCGACTGGATCACCGACGTTGCCGAGCGCAACGGCTACGTCGCGCAATCGACCTCGGTCGCCGGCGTCGCCCAGCGCACCGGCGCCACCATCTATTACGTCGAGATGTGCCGCGACACCGGACGCCTGCCGGTCTTCGCGCTGTCGCCGTCGCAGGGCGATGTCGATATATTGATCGCCGCCGAACTGATGGAGGCCGGCCGCGCCATCATCCGCGGCTTCGTCACGCCCGAGCGCACGACGCTGATCGCCTCGTCGCACCGCATTGCCGCGGTCTCGGAGAAGATCGAGCCTGGCGACGGTCGCGCCTCGTCCTCCAAGGTGCATGCCACGGCGGAAGCCGCGGCCAAGCGCTTCATCGCCTTCGACATGGAGAAGATCGCCGCCGACAACGGCTCGATGATCTCGGCCAGCCTGCTCGGCGCGCTGGCCGGCTCCGATGCCTTGCCGTTCACACGCGAGAGCTACGAGCAGGCGGTCAGTGCCGGCGGCCGCGGTGTGAAGGCCAGCCTCGCCGCCTTCGGCGCCGCCTATAATCGGGCGCGCGGCATCGCGAGTGCGCCTTCGGGCGACAAAACTGAACAGCCGGCGGCCGCTGAAACCGGCTCGGGCGCGGCGACAGAAGTCAGCGGTCCGGAAAGCCTGTTGAAGGGCTGGCAACAATTGGCGGCACGCGTTGCCACGCTGCCTGCACCCGCGCGCGACATGGCGCTTCGCGGCCTGAAAAAAGTCGTCGACTACCAGGACATCGCTTATGGCGGCGAGTATCTCGACAGGCTCGACCGGGCGGTCGTCCTGGACAGTGCTGCCCATGACTACGCGCTGTCGATCGCCGCCGCTAAGCATCTGGCCAACGCGATGTGCTACGACGACATGATCCGCGTCGCCGACCTGAAGACGCGCTCGAGCCGCGACCGACGCGTACGCCGCGAGGTCGGCGTCAAGGAGGGCTCGGTCCTGCAGGTGACCGAATATTTCCATCCGCGCATTGAGGAATTCTGCGGCACGCTGCCGGCCGGGCTCGGCAGCTACATCGAGGACCGGCCGAAGCTCGCCGCCTTCCTCGACCGCCGCATCAACCGCGGCCGCCACATCCGTACCGACAGCTTCGCCGGCTTTGCCGCTTTGTGGTTCATCGGCGGCCTGCGCCGCTGGCGCCGCCGGCTGCTGCGCCACAAGGTCGAGACTGCGCATATCGAACGCTGGTACGCGCTGGCGCTCGGCCATGTCAGGGAAGACTATGCGCTGGCCGTCGAGATCCTCAACTGCCGCCGGCTGATCAAGGGCTACAGCGACACTCATGCCCGCGCGCAGTCGAAATTCGACCGGGTGCTGTCGGCGCTCGACCTGCTCAAGGGCCGTCCGGACGCCGCCGACTGGATCCGGCGCCTGCGCGAAGCCGCGCTGAAGGACGAGAAGGGCGACATGCTCGACGGCGCGCTCAAGACCGTGGCGTCGCTGCAGTAAACGACCCCGCCTCCTCCAGCTGATCGGTGAAAAACTGGTGCGGCGGCCACTCGGGCATTGGTTGCCGCCTGTGGTTCGCGCACCCGGCTCGTGCTATCATAGTTCCGGGAGACGGCGGACGCGCCGTGAGCGCCCGCACACTCCCCATCATGGGAGGAACCAATGGCTTACTTCGTATTGCTGTCGAATTTCACAGACCAAGGTATCAAGAGCATCAAGGATACGCAGAAGCGTGCCGACGCCTTCAAGGCGATGGCCAGCAAGAGCGGGATTAAGGTTCACACGCTTTTGTGGACGCTTGGTCAATATGATGTCGTGGCGATTGCCGAAGCCGACGACGATATCGCTGCCACCGCACTTGCCTTATCGATCGCATCGCTAGGCAACGTCAGAACCCAGACATTGAGGGCATTCGACACGGCAGATATGGCCAAGATCTTGGCAAAGGTGGCCTGACCGCCACCGAGCTGGCAGGCGCAAGCGATTGTAGCCGTCTGCCAGCCGAACGGCGGCAGGGTTGTTTGTCTGTTCCCTGAAGCGAAAACCCCGGCGCGAGAGGCCGGGGTTTTAGTGTCCTCAAAAAGGCCGCTTGCGTGACCCGTATACGCGACCCATTACCGATCATTCTATGTTCAGCCTTTATTGGGTGGTCTCCACCTTCGCGACAACGAGCTTGCCTTCGGCGCGCGAGATTTCGAGTGCCTGGCCGGGACCCGCCAACTCGCCCGGGACCGAGATCACGAGCGCCTGGCCCTCGGTGAGGGTTGTTACAAAGCGTACAGGCGAACTTTCTTCGCCCGCCGCCATCGTGGTGACCACCCGATAGCTGTCATCCGTCTCCGTATAGTAAACGACGCCGTGAAAGCCGCCGAGATCGATGGTCCCACCCTTCAGGGCCGTGAGTTCGCCGGCAGATTCGGAACTTGCCACCACGCAAAACGCTGCAAGGGCTGTATGTCTTAACATCGTGTTCTCCTCTGTTTATGATTTATTATTCGGCTGGATTGTTGCCTTCGGCTGCACCTCGGCAGGTCACGCTGCGAGCTGATCCTCGCGGGCAGCCGCGATCATCACACTCGCGAGCAACCCGTCGGCCGCCTCCCAGGCCGCTCGGACCGGCGGCGTAAAAGCCGTGCCGAGGCCGGCCGCCAGCGTCTCGATGAGCGCCTGCCCGACGATCTCCTCGACGCCGTAGGTCACGTGACGCTTGGCGAGCTCGCGCACTGTCGGGAGAATGGTGTCGGCGCGGTCCAATCCGTGCACGACGAAGCCCCGGCTCGCCATCAGCTTGGTGCCTTGCTTGGTCATGTCGCACCGGAAATAGCGCGCGAAGATCCGCGTCGATCGCGAACAGGCGGTCGTAGAACAAGCGGCGGCGGCCACGCGTATCGGGACGACATCGCGAAAACTGTCCTGGACAAATCTGATCTGGTCTGGTGTCACGGCGACGCTCCTTGGGTTTTCTGGCGAGGCTCGACCATCCCCCCAAATGCGTTTCATGTGCATTTCGCCTGCGCGCAGATGTGTTTCAGTTGTGTCTCAATTGGTTTTCATTTGCGCTCATTTGCCTTCAGATCCCGACGGACGGGATCGTGCGCTGGGTCGCTCGCATCCTGATGATGACGCGTTTGGATTGAAGAAGACGGAGGCGAGCCTGTGGTGACATGAGGCAAGGGGCGAAAAGCGCCGCCGAGATTTGTTGGCAGGATGTTGGCAGGGCGTTTTTCGCTCTACCCCTAGAAAACCCGCAAAGCCTTGGGAAATAGTGGTGCCGCTTAGGTGACTCGAACACCTGACCCCATCATTACGAATGATGTGCTCTACCAACTGAGCTAAAGCGGCCCGGGAAGCCAAGCTTCCAAGATGGGCTGGGTGATAAACGCAACCAGCCGTGAATTCAAGATGGCAGCCGCGAATTCGAGACGGCAATTCGTGTTCATCCAAGGCCCGGCGCAGGCAAGCCGCTGCGTGGAGCCGGCATGCCGTCGCGCGCTGCCGCACCGGTAGGCCGCCCGCCGCTTGGCGGGAAAATCAGCGAAAAATGTTGATTCCTTTACCGAAAACCGCCGAAATCGGTTTTGTACCCCTCTGCAAGGCAGAATGCGGCCGCTCGCTTGTTGATTGATTGGTCGCCTGCGGCTAACGATCATGACAATGTGAGTGAAATTGCAGAGGGAATTCGCTTGGACGCGATCGAAAAAGCGATCCGCAATGCCTTCGAGAAAGGCAATGCCGACGACCGGGCGTTTCGCGAGCGGGTCTATCGATCGGCTTTCGCGGCACTCGACCGTGCCCTGCAGGCCAATCCAAACGTCACCGTGGAAGTCGCCATCAAGCGCCGCAAGGCGGTCCAGGCGAAGATCACCGAAATCGAATCGGAATTCCTGCCGGCGGTTCCCGACGTCGCCGCGCCGACCGACGGTTTGGAGGCAGCACCGGCGGTGGAGCCTCCGGCTGAAGCCGAAGCTGAAGCCGAGCCCGCGCCGTCGCCTGACATCGTCGTTGATGGTCCGGCGCAGCCGCCCGAATCCGACGCGCCCCGGTCGCGCGTCCTGCCGGTCGTCCCCGACATCATGCCCGACGCGCCTGTTCCCGAGGCGCCGGTGATCGACATGGGGGCCTCGGCTGCGACCGAAGCCGAAATCGACGACGCGGAAGTGACGCCCGACCGCGACGACCGGCGGGCGAGGCGGCGGCGCCTGCCTTTGACCGCGATCTTCTTCGGTGTGACGCTGCTCGCAGCCGCCGGCATCGGCCTTTATTTCGCCAACCAGACCGGCGTCTTCAAATCGGCGACCGAGCTCGACACGTCGCCACCGGAAGCCCCGCCAACGGTCGATGGCGATGATTTCACGCCGGACGACACCGCTTCGCCGCCGAAGCAGGGCGAGCAGGACCAGGCGCGCGACTGGATCAACGTGTTTTCGCCGGGTGACCCGACGCAGGTCAATGCACCGTCGGACGCCAAGGCCGACGTTATCCAGGACGAAAGCGGTTCCTTCCTGCGCATCCGCTCGGGTGCATCCGGCTCGGCCATCAGCTTCGACGTCGGGCAAGGCGTGCTGGAGAGGATCGCCGGCAAGCATGCCACATTCGACATCATCGCACGCTCCGAGGAGGGCCAGGAGACGCAGATTTCCGTCGACTGCAATTTCGGCGAACTCGGCGACTGCGGCCGCAAGCGCTATGCGGTCGGTCGCGAGCGCAACGAATATCTGTTCGACGTGCGCTTTCCCGACAAGCGTCCGGGCGCTGCCGGCACCATCGCCATCAATTCCGACTTCGACAAGCAGGGCAAGTCGGTCGACATCTACGAGATCCGCGTTTCAGTCGTTCCCTAGAGTCTTTCACGTTTTGACGGAAGCGTATCCGGCGTTTGCGAAGTAGTTTTTGCATTCGCCGGGTTCGATCGTCGCAACGAGGTGGCCGATGTGGCGCC
>NZ_JAMYLH010000044.1:0-37137 GCF_040317925.1 Mesorhizobium sp. M1348
GCTTCTTTTTTTAATCACCTAGTGTGGCGGGGGTCCTTTTCCGCCCGCCGGGGCTCCGGGGGGGGGGGGGCGGTCGGGAACCCCCTTCCCCCCCCCCCCCCGCCGCCCCCCCGGGGGGCCACCCCGGTGGGTGCGGGCCGATCGCCTCCGGTCCATCGACCGCCATCGAGGTCGCGGTGGTCGCGGCCCGAGAAACTCACGGAGACGACAAATGGCTACCATCGGCACATTCACCTCAAACGGCAACGGCTTTTCCGGAGCCATCAAAACCCTCAACCTCAACGTCAAAGCCAAGCTGATCCGCGTCGAGAACCCTTCCGACAAAGGCCCCCACTTCCGCGTCTACTCGGGTAGCGTCGATCTCGGAGCCGCCTGGCAGAAGGTCTCCAACGAGGGCCGCGACTATCTCTCGGTCAAGCTGGACGACCCGAGCTTCCCCGCTCCGATCTACGCTACCCTGATCGAGGTGGAAGGAGAGGAAGGCCTGCAGCTGATCTGGTCTCGCCCCAACCGGGACTGATCGCCTCGACGAGGGCTCCGCCGCAAGGCGGGGCCTTCGGCTGTTCCCAACCAGCCGCAGGCGGAACGAGAAAGCGTGAGGAAGCGATGGCTGCGGAGCAGGGACTCGGATCCCGTCTTTTGGTGGCGTCTCAGTTGGGCTCAGTCGTTTTGAGGAGTCCTGATCGCCTTGGCCGACCTGAAGGTCTCCTATTCAGTTTCAGGCGAAGAGGCTTCAAGCGCCAGCACATCCAGCCCCTCAATCTCCTGCATCACTTTTCCGGCGATGCCCTGCAAGTCACCATACATGCCGACAGTCGACTCGATCACCCCTTGGATCTGCGCCTCGCGCTTGGCCCACAGGCGTGTTGTGACCTTGCGTTCCTTGGCGAGGTCCTCCTGCATATCCGAGAATTTCTCCACGATCGCCTCGACACGGTGGCGGAAGCGCGGACCGGTCAGATAGCCGTAGACCTGTTCCATTTTTGTGGCCTGGCCGTCCTGGGCGAGGCGGGAGTTCGCCAGCTCGATCAGGGATTGCCGAAGCATGATGGCGATCGGGATCGCACACTTGGGATGGGCGACATAAACTCCGTCCACAAGATCGAAGGTTTCCACGCCGGGAGGCAACGCTTCCGAGATCATCAGCGCAATATCCGCTTTCGCGGCTCGTTGATCTCCTCTGAGCTTCCCAAGCCAGCCCTGGCTCCAGTTCTTGGTGCGTTTCGATTCCCATAAAATGGCGCCGCATGGCTGGCCGGCGGGTCCGACCACGCGGTGTAGGACATCTCCGCCGAACTCGCCCTTGGCGACCGGTTCGATGGTGTCCATCGGGAACCGGCTGGCAATGAGAGACTCGAGCTCAAGCTCGAGGACCTCGCCCTGCAGCTGCTGAGAACCCTGTTCCGCACGGCGCTTCAGCTCCTCGATCTGGCGCTGCATGCCGGCTATCTGTTCTTCTTTTTCGGCAACCTTCATTTTGAGGCCGTCTTCGGCTTCGGACCTAGCCTTTACGCGAACGGCGTCCAATCCCTCCTGGATCTTCCTTTCGATTGTCAGCGCCATCTCGCGCTTTTCATCGTCAAGTGCACGCTGCTGTTTCAGGAATTCCGCCTGTTGCTGCTGGGCCTCGGCGAGCTTTTCGTCGCGCGCCTTCAACGTTACCTCCAGCTCGGCAAGCTTGTTATCCCTTTCCTCCAGATCTACCGAAAGCAGCAATTTTGCCTTGCGGGCTTCCTCGACCGCGATTGCGGCACGCTCAAGCTTGATTTGCTCAGCGACCTGGTTGCCGATGTCCTCTTTGGCGGCGTCGATCGCCGCCCGCTCACGTTTAAGCTCTTCCTCCCGGGCCGCCATTGACGCGTTGCTCTGCTCCAAACGCCGATCATACTCCTCGCGAGTCGCGGCAATCAGCGGCGCCGCAAGCGACTCGTTGAGCTTGATCTCCGTTTTGCAGCTTGGGCAGCTGATTGTCGGTTCATTGAGAATCCTGGGCTGGACAGTCATTGGCGGGCTGACTCACTGAGGGCTGATGTAGACCCAGACTATATATTATCGACCGCTTTTGGAAAAGAACAAACAGCGAACATTGGTATTATCCCCAGCGTAAGGACGGAACGCCGATTTCGTCGTCGAATTCCCGGCAAAACGGCACGGTGAATCCGCCGTCTTCTACGAATGACTGTTTCTCTTTTGCGATCTGATCGGCAATCCGCGGGAACTTGACCCGAGAATGAAATCAAACATCGCTTGAGGCTGACCCAGCCCTGTCGCCGGCAGGGCTGCCGGAATCCTCGCTGCGGCTTCGGCCTGTTCGGCAAGCAGCGAGCTTCCGCTAACGCCCACATTTCTCCGCTATTGCGGCGATACATTCCTCGAGACGCTCCAGGCGCGATTTCGCAATACGAAGTTCATTCCCGGCGTCGAAACGTCGATTGCGCCCGTGAGGTGTGGTCGCAATGAGGTTGCGCTCCAGTTCGGCAATGTGCGCACGCACCTGTCGGGCATCGTCCTGACGCAACGCCTTGATCCATCCACGCCCGCGCATCAGTCTTCCTGCCAGCACCCCGATAGTCATGCCCGAGTTATGCCACCGAGACCCTAATTTGCGGCAAGCCGAAACAGTCGAAATTTACTTCCGCTAATGCGATTATATTTTTGACGAGGCGTTCATCCGGTGGAACGGCACCAGGATCGGTGAAGGACCTCTATGGGCCTTGCTCGGTTGAACTCGTGCCCTTGGGCGCGAAGAAACACGTCCATCTGAACCTCTGGTAGGCCTCGAACTCATATGCGGAATGATCGTTCGATAGAACGTCGTCAATCGCTCGCAGAGATGACATAGTGCTGCTCGACTGAGCAAATGCAGGGCCCGCAGACAAGGCCTACATGGCGGATGCGAATAGAAGCCGTTTCATGACAGCTCCTAGAATAGGCAACGTGCCTTCGATTTCATAACAAGCGAGCCGTTGAGCGGGTCCGATAGGATTCTGGACTTTGTGAGTATTTTGGGCGCATTCTTTCGCCGGGGAGAAGGGGCTTGGATAAATCCCGCTACGATGATCGGTCAAGCTCGTTGCGCAAGCGTACTGGCGCAGGACGCTCGCTCGTACGCCGCTGGGCCAGCGTGCCGATGAGACTGGTCTTCGTGACCGTGGCTGCGGCTTCCGCTCTGGTGACGCAGTTTGTCATGCATAACAGCGGATCGCTGCCGGAAATCAATCTGCAGAACGTAATCAAGCCGAGACCGGTAGCAATTTCTGGGGTCGCATCTGTGATCGACGGCGACACCATCGAGATCCATGGCCAGCGCATTCGCTTCAATGGTATCGATGCACCGGAGTCAGCACAGCAGTGCGACGACGCCAACGGCTTCCACTATCAATGTGGCGCGAAGTCCGCCGCCGCTCTCGATGCCTTTCTCGCCGCCTCGCGACCGACCCAGTGCACGTTTGTGTCATGGGATCGGTACGGCCGCTATGTCGGCAATTGCAGGCGGGCCGATGGTGCCAGCGTCGCCGCCTGGATGGTCGAGAACGGCGAAGCTCTTGATTGGCCAAAATACAGCCAAGGTGCCTACGCCATGCTGCAGGAGAAGGCCAAGGCAGCAAGGGTTGGCATCTGGGCAGGAACGTTTGAAGCGCCCTGGGACTGGGGTGCCGACCATCGCGCTGACAACGAACAGCGGTCGACGATCGCTCCCCTGCTCGCTGCATCGCCCGGTGCCTGCAACATCAAGGGCAACATCAACGCCCGTGGTGAGCACATCTATCACATGCCTGGCCAAGAGTATTACGATCGCACCGTCATATCGACCAGCAAGGGAGAGCGGTGGTTCTGCAGCGACGAAGAGGCGGTGGCCGCCGGTTGGCGCAAAGCAAAGCGTTAAGCCACAAGGGCAGGTGTTGCCCTGCTTTTATACTGCGCTGGCGCGGGCCGTGGGAACGGTGAGTGCTTCGGCAGGGCCCCGAAAGTGCGAGCATGCGGCAGCGTCGAGATCACTGACTTCACGACTGGCGACATCGCGCCCAGCGCCGCGTACACGAGCGACTTTGTTCCAAAACCTGGCTCCCGTCACTCTACCGGCTAGTATCAAGACGGGATCGCTTCTGCGCGTCGGGCGGATCGCGGCTGATAGCCGCGCATCCGTTTGGCGCGCAGCAGCTCGAGGAAAAGGGCGACGGCTTCGCCCTCGGTATCAAAGGAGTGCTGTACCGTGCGGCCGGTGGTTCCGATCCGGCCCCAACGCCGGACCAGGCAGGTCTGGCCGAACAGGGTCTCCTCGATCGACAGTGCATAGAAGCGCGCCATGTTCCGATCCGCGTCGCGGCGTTCGATACAGAGGCGATAGAGCTGCGCGATCATTGCGGACAGAATCGCGCAGCCGGACGCGCGCGTCCAATGAATGGTTTGAATCAGCGGACGCGGATCGATTCACTCTGATGATGGATGGAACCGAACGTCAGTCGCTCAGCAGCGTCTTTGATGGCCTTCCCCGAAGAGATGTAGCCATCCTCGTTGGGCCAGAGTCCTGGGCGGTCGGTCGTACGAAAATCGACGCTGATAGCGCGTCTGGCTACTTCGGCTGCCGAGCAAGGAATTCCGTTATCAAGCCCTGCACCACCTCCTGCATGGTTGTTCTGTTGCGCGCGCAATGGACCTGCAGCTCGATCATCTGCGAGACCGGAATGCGTGTGTGCAGCCGGGCTGTCTCGCCGTCTGTCTTTGGCCTTTCGAGCTTCGCTTTCGCCGCTCTGGCAGACTGGGTTCTCGTCTGCTGCTCCAGGTTGTCGGTTTCGCTGATGCTGGATTCCACAATGGCAGCCATGTTGCGCGAGAACGGATCATCCGAACGGGCACGCGGTTTCAAGGCGGGCAGCGGCAATTGGTTTGCGGTCCGATCGCTTTTCTCGTTCATTGCGGGGTGGCTCCGTTCAGTTTGCGGATGATCTCGGCGGTCAGGGCATTCGTCTGGTCGCGAGCGTCCTGCACGGCCTTGTTCATAGGCTGGACTTCGTAAAGCGTCCCGGCGGTTGCGATTGAGGCGAAGGTCGGCCGTTGCGACAAAAAGGTCTCAAGCACGCTTGCGTTGGCCTGCCGCAGCAGCTGGATCGCTGTGCGGAAGGCCATCGTGTTGTGTTCGATCCCCGAAACCATGTTGAGCATCACCGCGTGGGGAATTTCGCGGTGGCGCCCTCCAAGTGAGCGGATGTGCCGGATCAGACCGAGACATTGCTTGACATCGAAGACGTGCGCTTTCGTCGGAATCAGCACGAAGTCGGCGTTGGCGACGGCCGGGCCGAGTGCAGCCACGGCCGTGCCCTGCACATCGACCAGCAGCAGGTCCTCGGCGTCGGATTGCGCCAGGCGATCGATCAGGTCGTCGGTCGAGCTGATGGGGATGACGTCGATGTTTGAAAGCGCGTACCCGGCTCGGCGACTGTTCTTGCTCCACTCCACCGCGGACAGTTGCGGATCGGTGTCGAGCACCGTCACCCGATGACCGGCGGCGGCGAATTCGCCCGCGAGCAGGATGGTGGTCATGGTCTTGCCGACCCCGCCTTTGGGAGAGGCCACTGTGATTTGCACCGCGCGTTGTTCCGGCATTGTTTTTTCCCAATGTTGCGTACCTTGGCGTCAAGGCGCATAGGCGATTTGGCGCCAAAGTGACTTTCTTGCATTATGACTATGCGCCGATGCAACAAAGTGCCGAGGCGCATAAGTGCCTGTGTGATAATATGAATTTGCACATCGGTGCAATGTCCCAGGATGCATGATCGGCTCTGCATTAATGTGTCAGTGAGTCAGTATAATGTTTCATATTGAATTGACAAGATACGCAATTTGGGTCCAAATTGGCTGAGCAGGTCGTCGCTTCGCTTCGACCTGGACCGTCTTCGACGTGAGGCCCATCCGCCATAGCGAGGAATTTTTGGACACCAGCGCCGCCCACAAGGACACCCGAAAGCGCTCTCGGATCGATATTGGGCCGGAGGCGGGCGCGCTCCTGGATGAGGCCTGCAAGGTGTTCCAGCTTGACCGAGCGGAGACGTTGCGGCGCATTATCCGGGCCAGCCTGGATGTCGGTCCCGCTCTGTCAGCTGAGAATTCACGCACTGTCGCGGCGTTGGCCTCAGAAGTTCGGATGGTCGGCCGAAACCTCAGCCAGCTTCTCCATGCCATTCATTCCGGCCACGCTGCCCCCATGGAGGCGGCGTTGCCGATATGGGAAGCGCTGGATGAGAGGGTGAAAGCTGTCGACGCCGAATTGACGGCGATGACGATCGCCCATGGCCTGAAACTTCGGAAGGCGGCGCATCTGCTGGATGGTGAGGGCGCGTGAACCTAGACCAGTCTTCTATACAGGCCATAGCCGATCGGATTCGCGCGAGCGCGGCTTTTGAAGAAGAGAACCGCAAGCGCCGGCGTTGGGCCCTGTTGTCCTTTGCTGGAAATGGCGATGATGCGTTGTTCAAGACGGTTCGCGGCCGGAAGGGGGAGGGCGGTCTCGGGGCAAGCCAGCCACCGGAACCCGCCGTGCCGCGCTCGTCTCCCGGGGAACTGGAGCCGCCGCGCGGTAAAGCCGGGCGCCTAAACCTCGGCCTGCCAGCGAAGCGACGGAAGCTTGCCGGCGGACCTGCGCCGAGGGCCGCTGCCGACAAGCTGGCGGCCGGGTATCAGCCGGCCGTTCTGAAGGTGATTTCCTACGGGCATGGCGTCACAAGGGCAGCCGCCATCGGTCAATATATCCAGAAGGAGGGCGTCGCGCTCGAGACGCATGACGCGCGTATCCTGGCAACGCAGGAAGCTGTTGCCGAGGAAATGAAACAGTGGGGCAAGGGTTTCGACAAGCGGCGGGAGAGCGAGGATGTGGCGACGTTTCGGCTTTCGCTGGGAGGGCAGGAGAATGCCGAGCGCCTTTCACAGGCAGTTCAGGCAGGTTTCGCCGGCCACGGTTTCGCCTATCGTATCGACACACTGCAGGACGGATCGAGCGTCGCGCGCGTCGTCGCGACCATGGCCGGACACAGCGTCGTGCGGGGTGAGAACGGGGACGACAAGGTGAAGCATCGGTTTCACTTTTCGGATCGACGCCAGCAGGATCGCCAGTTCTCGGCACCGACCCGGGCCATGATCGCCTCGCGGATCTCCGAGGCGCTTGGGGTCAAGGAGGATACCGTTTCGGTGAAGCCAATTGGGGAGCCCAGCCACGGCAAAGCCGGTGTCGTGTTCCAGCTCGCGCGCCTTAGCCATGACGGACCGGCGATCGGCGCCGACGGCGCCGCGATCGCGTCTGAGGAGGCGATTCGGCAGACCGCGCAGTCCTGCGACAAGACCCTGAATTCCTACAAGCCTCGCGACACCATGCACATGATCCTGTCGGCCAAGGCGGGCGAGGACAGGCAAGCTCTGGTAAGGGCCGCACGTGGGTTCCTGCATGAGCAGTTCCCCAATCACAAATTCGCCTTCGGCATGCATGCCGACATGGCCGAGGAGGGCGGTCATATTCATGTCCACGCCATCGTTGCGGTGAAGGGTGAGGACGGTGAGCGCTTGCGACCAGGTCCGGCCCAGCTTCGCGAATGGCGCGCGCTCTATGCCCAGCACGCACAAGCACAGGGCATGAAAATCGTCGCGACCTCCGCGGCCTATCGAGCGTCATCACAAAGCTATGGCCCGCGCGACAAGGCGATTGTGGCCACGGCCGAAAAGCCGCGGCCGGGCAGGGAGGCGCGTGACCGCGCCTACGCCCGTGCAAACCCGCACGTCATCGAGAAAGCCCGCCAGCGGATCGACCACGCGAGGGCCAACCCGATAAAGATTCCGATTTCGGCGCGCCAGCTGCAGGCCACCCAGGCAAGCCTTCGGGACTGGCACTCGGTTGCTGCTTCCCGGCCGGATAACGCGATAGCGAGTCAATTCATTGTTCGGATGACGCAAGCTTCCCGATCCGGTACTGTTGTGGTCGCTATTCGAGATGGAAAGGGTGTTCAAATGAGTTCAGATGCCACCGCGGACCAGATGCGGGAAAACCTAAAACAGATCAACGAGACCGTTAACAAGACAGCGGCCATGATGAACGGCCAGACGAAAGCGGAGTTCTTACGGCGCGCAGCGCCCACCATGGAACTGCTGGCGATCCGGACGGATCTCAAATCCCTGCAGGAAGGCGGCGTCACGCATGTCAGCGAAGACCAGGCCCATCGGATTGCCGGAGCGCGCGCCGAAGCTTTGATCCATCGCGCCCAGGAAATCGAGGCCGCTGAGCGGCTTGAGGCCGATCGCGCTCGCGAGATCCGTAATCGCGCCATCGAGCAGGAGATCCGCGACGAACGAGCCGGATCGGCTGATCCGACCTCGCTTGAGCAGGTTGCGCAAGACCGCGAAATGGTGCGCAACGCCGAAAGCATCGCCGCGAAGGAAGCGCGCGAGGCACAAGCCGCAAGCGAAGCCGCGCGATCATTGGCACAGAATCCTAACGAGCGGCTTGATCCCGAGATCGTCAAAGGCGAACGGCTCGAAGAACTGCAGCGCCTGCAGTCGAGGAGCATCAACACCGCTCCAGTCGAAGGCGAAGAGCCGGATTCACAGAAGCCGCAAAAGCAGTAGTTGCCTCGCCACGCAGCACTGCGTGGGCTCGTTGTTCCCTAAGCCGGACGCTGCAGGGGCTCCGTTCGGCACACGCTCGCGTCCAAACGCGGATGTACTCCGAGGAAGGACGAGGATTAGACATCTCGTGATTATGCAACCTCCTTCACCCGGATTTCTATATCCAGGTGAGCGGAGGCGGCGATGTTGACGAGCGCGTCAAGCGAGAACTTG
Source organism: Mesorhizobium sp. M1348 (assembly GCF_040317925.1). NCBI lineage: Bacteria > Pseudomonadati > Pseudomonadota > Alphaproteobacteria > Hyphomicrobiales > Phyllobacteriaceae > Mesorhizobium > Mesorhizobium sp. M1348. The sequence goes on from NZ_JAMYLH010000044.1 coordinate 8,821, forward strand.
GCGAGCTTACCGCGCAGCAGATCATTGATACGAGGGCGCGTCAGGCCGAGCCGCTTGGCGGCTTCCTCCTGGGGAATGCCCCAACGCTGGACTGCCTTACGGATTTCGTAGAGCAGCGCCGAGCGCGCTTTAAGGTTTGCTGCCTCCTGTTCGGTGTCCGCCAGGGCATCCCAGACGTTCTCATAGATTTCTACGTTCATCGTTCTGCCTTCCATCGTTTTAGCCGTTGAGCCGCCAGATCGAGGTCTTTCTTGGATGTGGCCTGTGCCTTCTTCTGGAACGCATGAAGCACCAAAACGCGGTCCTCTAGGGTCGCCAGATAGATGACGCGAAACGCTCCCGATGCCTCCCGAACCCTGATTTCCCTGACGCCGGCCCCACGATCTGCATAGGTTTCCAGTCGTCGGGATCGTCGCCGCGCTGGACAAGTTCGAGCTGCCAGCCGGCCTCTATCCGCGCATCGTCAGGAAACGCTCGAACATCCGCCCGGCTGCTTCCAAGCCATTCAATCACCTTCATCGGGGTGCACTGTATCGATTTTGATACATGTTGGGTAGAGTGAAAATCAATCGCGTTTTACGGACCAGCAATCAACTCACGTCCCCACCAAGAACCGGGAGGCGCAACGAAACGGTTCGATGCGCCCGCCATCGGATTAGAGACGCTTCGTCTTGTTCTCACTCGACATAGGCACCGAAGGCACAAATCGCTCATTTGTATTCAACTGAATTTCACGTCCTAGCGATCGCCGTGACGTCTAATTTGATCCTGCAGCGCCTCAAGAGCGGCTGACGGTAGCCCGTCGACATCTCCGCTATCCACTGACGGTGACAGGGAACGAGCGCCGGCCTCCACTTCCTGATCGAGCGATGCGAGCAGCGCGGCGATCGACGTGGACTTGTTTCCCGGCCGGACTTGGAATTGCAAGACACTCGCCTTGCCTTCAGACGCACTCGGGTCGGACGTCTTTGACGCTGCCGGCGCCGATCGCCGGCCAAGCGTGGGAAGCGGCCGCGGCGCATCATCAGCCGTCTGATCGGCCCGCTTCGGCTTCAACTCCGGAACTTCAGCGGCGACCTCGCTCTTTGCTTCAGCCTCACCGCCCGTTGAAAGGCCTGAGCTTAGCAGCACCTGTGGTGCGTCCGCGCTGTCGCTCTTTACTTTCGGCTTTAACGCGATGGGATCAGCCCTTTCAGCCGCAGTCGCACGCGGCACCGCATCGGCATAGGCTGTATCGCCCGAAGCCGACGCTTCGACGGTATCAGGTTCCCCCAGCTCGAAAGGGGCCGCCGGCGCGTTGTTAGCCGCCGCTTCGACCTCCGCCATGGAGCGCAGCGGAAGATCCTGCCATCGTGAGAGAGGCGGAACCTTCAAGCGCCGGTGGCGAAATTTCTGATAGGTCGCCTTATAGGGAGCGTCCTTATAATAGGTGATCTTGCGCACCATGAAACCAGGGGGGCTCGAGCCCAGAACCACGGCCTGCTTCGCCGGCATTTGCCGAAGCTCCGCCGCCGTCCGGAACGGCCTTTCCTGATAACTTAAACTCTTGTCTCGGGCCCCAAATATACCTTGACCAGCCCTGATGATCGGGGTGGGCACCTCGATCGTGGTCGGTCCCAGCATTACAGAGACATGTTCCGAGGTCTCCACGTCGTTCATGCGGATGAAAAGCTTCACCTGACACGCGGTCACCGTGGTGTGCCGCGTCGCTTTTCCATAGACTTCGTCAAGCTGGGCAAGATCCTGCAGGATCAGGACCATGCGAAAGCCATAGCCCGCGTTGATCGCCAGCTTGGAAACGATGGACTCCATTTTGCCGAGCTGCCGAAACTCGTCGATCATCACCAGGACCTGATAGGGCTCGTCCGGGCCTGGTGAGGAAGCCATCAGCACATCATGGATTTGCTGAACCAGGAGTTTGATGATGGGCCGGAACACGTCGAGCTGCGCCACCGAGCAGCCGATGAAGAGAGCCGTCGGGTCCTTGCGAAACTTCGAGATATCGAAATCGGTCGACGCCGTAGCGGCTGCAACGAGATCATTGGTCCAGGGGTTGAGAGCCGCCGTCAGGTTGAAGTAGGCCGAGTTTCGCGTTTCCTTTTCCAGCGCAATGAACTGGTTGAGCCCGTGCACGACCCACGAAGGCAGATATTTTTCCTCCTCATTGCGGATATTCGTCAGCACTCTGAGAAAATCCACGCCGGTCGAAAGAAGCATCGCGACGGCGCGCAAATGACGCTGCCCCTCATAGCGTGGTGACGTCAGCACATAGCCGATCATGGCCGAAAGCAGCTGCCGGCCGGCGCGCGCCCAGATCTCGGAACTTCCTGTCGCCTCGGGGATGATGAAGGAGGAGACCACCGCGCAGTCCGTCGGCATGCGCGCATCGCGCCGGATGAAATCCAGCGGATTATAGCGATGCGAATCCTGCTCGCCGGGCGAAAAGAAGAAGACCTTGTCGCCGAGAGCCTGCCGGTGCGCACCGAACGCGTCGAAGTTCTCCCGCTTCGGATCGAACCACACCGAGGATCCTCGCCACATATAACCGTTCGGAATGACAAAGCTGACGCCCTTGCCGGATCGGGTCGGCCCGACCACCAAGACGTGCGCGGGCTCGTCCGAGCGGATCGTCGCCCCACCCATCTTGCCGAGGATCAAGCCTTGCTTTGCCAGCAGGTTTTTCCTTTCGGCGTCCATGATCGTGCCGAACCGCGCATTGCCGTAGTGCTTTGGCTTGCGGTTGATCAGGCTTGCAAAGATCAGGCCGACGCCGATCGCCACGACAACCGCGACCGCGATCGCGCCCCGGATGATCGTCTCGCCCTGCGTGGGATGATAGGCCAGGCGCTGGCTGAAATGCTGCCAGGCAACGAACAGGCCGCTTAGGCTGCGTTGCGCGTTCTGGTATTTTAGAAGCCCCCAGCGCGAGGCGCCTTCAGAGGGCAGCGCGGGATTCCACCGCCATGTCGCCACCAGCTCGTAGGCCAGGCTCCAAAGGGCAAAGAAGGCGGCGAGGCCGATGAGGCCGAGGAGAAGCCTATAAGCGAATACGCGAGACATTCTGGGGAACCTTTCTGGCGGCTCTCCATTCGGTCATGCGGTTGAACCAGATCGCCGAAGTTCCGCGCCAGCCGCCCCGGCGCGTTTGTTGGATCACAATCGGCAGGACCGACCGCACGTAATCGATGATTTCTGCCTTGCTCAGCCCGAGCCCAGCCTGCATGACCATCAATGCTAGCTGCTCAAACGCACCGGTCGGGCTGTCCGCATGGATCGTCGTGATCGATCCGGGATGACCTGTGTTGACGGCGCGCAAGAACGAATAGGCTTCCGCTCCCCGGATCTCGCCCAGGAAGATTCGATCCGGCCGCAACCGCATGGCGGCTTGCAGCAGCGTTTCAACGGTCACGTGCGCCAGGCCCTGGTCGCCCTTTGATGCGACGAGGGGCAGATAGTTGGGCTGGTGTGGTTTAACCTCTCGCGTATCCTCAATGGTGAGGATTCGCTCATCCGAAGGCACCTCGTGCAAAATCGCGTTCAGAAACGTCGTTTTGCCCGACGATGTGCCTCCTGAAAGCAAGATCGAATACCGTTCCCGCACGGCCAGGCGGAGGAAATCCTCGATCTTGCCGGCGTCGAGATATTCGCAAAGGGCGCTGTCGGTCTCGCTCAATTCGCCGGGATCCTGGACGGAGATCGCATCGAACGACCCCCGCTTCCGGTAATCCTCAAGGCGCATATCCTTCACGACCTGCTTGCGGATCGCGAAGGCGCCTCCTGTCGGCGTTGCCGGCGCAAGCACGCCCTGGAAGCGTTCGCCGCCGGGGAGGGCGGCCGAAAGCAAGGGATTTTCCTCGCTGATCGATTGCGAGGATGATGCCGCTATACGTTCCATGAGGTAAGTGATCGCGGCGCGGTCGAGCTCGGGGACGTCGAACGGCTCCATATGTGTCGAGCCAACAATTTCGACCCACACAAGTCCAGGCCCGTTTGCACAGATTTCGACCACGCGATCGTCGTCGAGCCAGCGCCGCACCGGCTCCAGCGCCTTATTTAGAAAGACGGTTCTTTGCTGCCCGCTCACGTCGTATCTCCGTCAACGCCTCGCGCACCGGGTCCGGATAGAACTCGGAAAAATCGAGGTCCCGGCGGACGAACACCATGATGCGCGACCCCTGATCGACATGGATCGTGGGCGCGATGTTGATTGAATTTCGAAGCGCCTCTTCGGCAATGCGGTTGAGGCTTTGCGAAATCTGTTGCGCGCCGATCTGGCGCGCGCTCTGCAGGTATTGGTTGGGCTGCGTCTGGATTGTCACCGTCTGTCCGGTCTGCGGGTCCGTGTAGGCCTGGTTGGTGTTCGACCCATTCTGGTCGTTGCCAAGGTTGGCGATGAATTGCGTCGCACCGCCCACGACACTTAGAAGGATCGCCGAGCCGAACCGCTCGAAATAATGGTTGTCGACCTCGCCCGGCATGCCGCTGCGACCGAGCTCGTCGGTGCCGGTCGAGCCGAGCTGCACCGACATGCCGTCCGATCGAAGCAGGCGTGTCCACACTATGAACACCCGCGTTTGGCCGGTTGCGAGACCACTGCGATATTCACCGATAAGGCGGGAGCCAGCGGGGATCAAAACCCTGCGACCGTCGAACGACCACACATCCTCCGACACGACGGCCCGAACCATACCGGCAAGATCGCTCTGGATCGCGGTCTCGAGTACGCCCTTGATCATCGTCCCTTGGGCGACCAGAGCGTCCGTGCGCGGGTTCATCGTGGCTTTCGATGTATCCGCTCCGCTCTGGCTCGCCCTTGCCAAAAAACGCCGATTGGGGTCCTCCTCGCCCTCGCCCTCGCCCGCATTTACGGCCGCCGCTGCATCCGCTCCATTGCCGCCGAGCGCTGATGCACTGCCAGGCGCATCGCCGCTATCGACGACGAGCTGCTTGGCGCGCAAGCGCTCCCATTTGCGGCGCTCCTCTTCTTCTTGCCTGCGCCGTTCTTCCTCAGCCAGACGACGGGCCTCGGAATCATCCTGCACCTGTGGTGGAGCTGCAGGCGGTTGCAAGGCTGGTGGAGGGGGAGGCGGAGCCTCGACCGTCGCCGGCGGCTCCTCGGGAGCCGCCGGGATTTTCAGGGTGCCGTTATCAAGCTGAGGACGCGGCGTATCGAGCCCCGGTGCGGGAAACTGTGTGGTGTGAAACTCCTCGCCATCCGACGCCGTCAACAGCGGCTTGTCTGGCGCACGCGTCGCCGCATAGATCATCCAGCCGGCGAAGACCACCGCACCTAGCGGCACCACGATCTTGAAGAATGTGCTCGCCCCGAATTTTGGCGGGGCGACCGCCGTGCCTTCCTCGGCGAGCATTCTGTACTCATTGGGAGATGGCATCAGGCCCCCTCACTTTCCGAACAGTCCCACCGCCGACACGCTGCGGCTCGTAAGGTTCAAGCCCGGTCGGTTCGTTCACATTGTTCAGTCTCAGATTGAAGACGCAGGTTGCTTCGTTGCCATTGCGCAGCGTCCATTGGTAATTGACCTTGTCGACGACGATGTACGCGCCCTCGCGGCGATAATTCACAAGCGTCTCATTGCGCTCGCTGTCGACGACATAGATCGCCGGCACTTCCCTTGCCGGATCGAAGCGGAACCAGGTCTTCACGCCGTCGTCGTAGATCACGAGCGGCTTATTTGCCGACGACCCCTTATAGGCATAGGACGAGTTGGCGTTTTCGGCCTTGAAACCCTGCCGGTTCGGCTGTGCCGCCCGGGCCTGGGCCTCGTCCATCAGCGCCGCGTCCGACACGTCTTCGGGATAGCGGAACTTGATCGCATAGACTTGTTGCGCAACCGGCCGAAACTCGCCGTTGAGGAAGAACACATAGCTGCGCTTGTTGGTCAGGACGTTGAGATTCCCGCCCGCATTCTTCTCGATCGGCTTCACAAAGAGCACATTGCCCTTCTTGTTGGGCTCGATGCTCCAGGCCGGGACGTCGCCAGCGCCGAGGGTTTCGATTTTCTCGTCATCGCCGAATTCGATCATGGTCGAGGCGCCATAGCTGGCCGGCACCGACACCACATCGTCCTTCTGATACCAGACGAAGCGAATGCGACTGTCACGAGATCCCGCCCGAGGGGTCTGTTCGGCAAGGGCCGGCTGAACCGCGCAAACGCCGAGCCCGATTGCCATCAGGATGTCGGCGACCTTCATTGCGGTGTCTCCGCGGTGGGTGCCGGCGCCGTCTCCTGATCGCGCCGATATTCGAGCACCTGGAAGCCGAGCGGATTTTGAAAGCGGATCTCGTTTTTTGCCGGCACGCCGGTGTAGCGGAACCGGATCAACGACACCCAATGCCGCTGCACGGTGTTCGCCTGGCTCTTTTCCTCCGTCATGAACCGGACCAGGGCGGTCCTTTGGTTGGGAAATGTCACGGACTTCACGGTCACCGCCACGACGGTGTTTCGCCCATAGAGCACGACCGGGTTCGTCACCTTGTTTGCCGGGCTGAAAAGCTCGACGAGCTCCCTCGAGGCATCGCCGGCGCTCAGCAATTGCGCGAGATCGAAGTTGTCCTTCAGCGCCTTCGGATCGTAGGTCTCGCGAGCCTTCACATAACGGACGATATCGAACATCCCCATCGACTCGTCCTGCTGCAAAGGCCCGTCGGCCAGCGGCCGCTTGACCTCGACAAACCCGGTGGATTTGTCGACCACCACCATGTAGGGCTCATAAGTCTTGAGCGGCAGCGCGAGGATCAGCGCGCCCACCGCTGCAACGGCAATGACCGAGGCGACGCTTGCCACACACCACGCCAGAGATCGCGACCAGCGATTGCGCCGGGCGATATCTTTTTCCCAGATTGCCGCATCCGCGTAGTACGGCAAGGGAGACTCGGTTTCCTTCGCCGGTCCCCCAGCGCTTTCCTTCACATCGCTCATTGGTGCCCCAAACCTATGCGGGATCCGTCAGCTTTCGGGAAAGCCGTGCATATTCCGCTGAATCCTCATACCTTCTCTGTGCGAGGCTCACGCGTGCCCGCTCGCGACCCACTAGGCGTTCCTGCCGCGTGCTCCAGCCCAAGCGTCCCATCAGCCTGCGCTGACCGGCTTGGCCCATCGCTGCGAAGGCGCCGCCGTAGAAGCGCCCAAACGAAGGCGTTCCAATACCAATTCCGCCCGCGAGCGAGGCGGCAACGTTGGTGATTTGCGACAGCAGCAGCACGCCGACGAGGCAGATCAGGATCAGCGGCGCGGCTTCGGTCAAGGTCGTTGTCGCAGCACCATTCGACCGGTTGACCGCGTCGAAATAGGTCTGGGTAATCGAGATGAAGAAGGCACAGAAGGCGTAGACCAGAATTTGCACGCTCATGTACTGCACGATCGCGGTTATCCAGCCGGCAAAGAACCGGGTCGTATAGCCGAACAGCATAAGAATGATGAACACTGGGGCGAGCGCCAGCAAAAGCCAAAGAAAGATCTTCGACAGGATGATGAGGAAGATCGCATAGCCGATGAGCAGCGCGCCGACGACAAGGATGATCGCCGCCAGTACGTAGCCGCCGAAGTTCAACACGCCAAGGCTCTTGATAAAGGCGGAGGTGGAATTGGCGAGCGAATCCCAGATGTTTTGCAGGGCCGTCTGCACGGAGTCGACGGAGTTCAGCCCGGCCGATGTCCCGGTCACATTGGCCGAAACGCTCGTGAGAAGGCTGTTCCCGATCGCGGAAGGTGTCTCATTCGCGAACGAATAGGCATATGTTTGAAAGTCCCCCCAGCTCGTCGCCAGAGCGTAGATGACGAAGGCGCGGAACAGCCGCCAGACCATCTCTTTTCCCGATCCGGTCGAGGTTCCCTGCCAGATGCTGATGGCCCAAAATATCACGTACAGCGTCAGCATCAGGCCGGCGACACCCCCCTGTCCGCCGCCGGTCAGGGCCGACGCGAGGTTCTGGTAGGCTTGCGATACATAGTTATTGCCGAACTTGTCGACCTGCTGCAGAAGCGTCGTGACATTGAAGTTCATTTTTTTGCCGTCCCCCCTGGAAACAGAGATGGATCACTATAGAGTGCCTTCATCGGACCGCACTCGAATGGGTTCTTCGTTTCTGTTCTTGGTTCAGGCGCCGCGAACGCCATCGGCTGCATCGGTCCCTCGTCGCGCGAGCATGGAGCCTTGAGCGGCTTGTGGCCGCACCCGGAGGTCGCGACAGCGCCAATGATGGCGGCCGCTGATAGAAGAAAGCGCACCGTCATTGGCCGGATTTGTATTCGAGCCCCCGTGAGGCCTGGGTGATCAGGTTCATACGATCGATGTTTTCCTGATTGGCGGCCGCAGTAGCTGTGTTCACCGCGCCGATCAGCTCGTTCACGGTCAGACCCGTTTGCACCATGATCTGGCTGTTCTGATCGATCGAGCCCTTGATGTCCTGCGCCGTGCCGATCCGTTGAGCGCCCGACTGAAAAGCGCTGGAACGGGTCTTCACCCCATTTTGCGAGGAGTCGACCAGTCCGGTGACCGTGGCCGCGACGTTCACCAGGGCGCTGTAGTTCTTATCCATCTGCGTCGTCTGGCCATTGATCAGGCCCGAAATGGTTTTCACCAGCTGCAAGCCATTGATCATGTTCGAAACGATGCCCTGCGATCCATTGCCGAGGCCGGCGAACGACAACGAGCCGCCCGAGATCACGCTACCAAGCGAAGGCGCCTCCCCCATGGAGAAGCCGCCATTGCCCAAAGCCATCTGCGCGAGCTGGCCGGCCTGGCTCGACCGGTCGCCGGTGACGGCCTGCAGCGTCTTTTGCGTATAGTTCATGATGTTGCGGTCGGTGTTGAGGATCTCGCTCGTGGCCGACGCAATCTGGCGTGCCTGCTCCAGATTGGCCTCGTCGATCGTAGGCACCTGCGCAAAGGCGATGCCGCCCAAGCCAAGCAAGAGTGCCGCTGTTAACGGAATTCCACGCATAGCCCTCTTCTCCTATTGAGCCTGATATTGCTTGATGGCCGACATCAGTTCGTCGGTCGTCATTGTCACGGGAGCGCGATTCGCGTCCCGTTGGATTTGCGAAAGCACGGGCGAGACGTTTTCAACCGTGTCGGTCGTGCGCGGCGCCGTGCATGTGCCGTCCGTCGACGGGCAGCACGGGTTGCCGGCCGTGCCGCCGCCGCTCGTAGCCCCGGGACAGCTTGTCGAGCCACCCGAACCAGGCGGCGGGGACGCGGGAGTGGGGACCACCAGGCCGGAGGATCCCCGACTTGTCAGTGTGGCAGTGCCGATGTTGCGCACGTTGAAAGCTTGGGCGAAGAACCCTGTCGCCTGGATCACCTCGTTGAAGCTCAGCCCGCCTTGGGCGCGGATTGCGCTGTTGCGGTCGAAGGTTTCCATGACCGTTTTGTCAGTCCCGATATCCTGACCCATGGTCTCGAAGGACTGCCTATTGGGGGCCACCGTTGACATGCTGCCATTCATGCCGCCGAGAACCTGACCGGTGATATCCAACTGGCCCCTTTCGCCGGCATTGCCGCCGATAGCGCCCGATCCCGACCCGGTCGAGTCGAACGCCGAAGAGCCCTTGATGTCCGGATTGGCCTCTTCCAAGGACGCCCGGCCACTCGCCGGATCGACCGAAGCCTTCGGGCTCTTCACGTTCTGCGCCTTTTTGGGTGTCGTTACCGAGCAATTGACGCCCTGCGTGGCGGACTTGGTGTCCTCCTGGATGAGCTTGATCTGAACCTTGTCGGCCTTGTCCTCGCTCCGCTGCGACAGAATAGGGCTGTCAGAAACCGGCACGGCCGCCATGGCCGTCGATCCCGCGAAAATCGTCACAAGGGCGGCCGTCGTGCCCATAATGGTCTTCATTCCGGGTCCCTCCCAAGAAAGATTGGCAACCAAACCTGCGGATCGTCGCCGACACGCGCGCGTAGCGCGTCGAGCTCCTGAACCGTCTCAATTCGACCGGAGAGGATCTTGATCGCATCAGGCATCGCGCCCAGATTGAGGCGCGCAATGACGCTGTCCTGATCATGCTTGATCAGGAATTTGCGGGCTTCGGGCGGGGTTTCGCGGATCCATTTGATCTCGCGCTCCGACAGCCCGAACGCCCTGTGCGATTCCTCGTCGGCCTTCGGGTTGGGGAAAAAAATATTGGTCGGCGTCTGTTCGATCAGCGTGTTGGCGATCGATGACTTCACAATGTCCGCCGCTGACTGCGTGCCGAAGCCAACGATGCCATTCAGCTTACGAATGGTTTTCAGCTTGTCCTTGATGAAGTAGCTGAAAATATCATTGTCCAGCAGCTTCCAGCCTTCATCGAGGAAGATCATGACCGGTTGCCCGTCAAGCAGCTCCTCGATGCGATGGAAGATATAGAGCAAAGCCGCCGTGCTGGTCGTTGCGTCGCTCAACACGCTCGTCATGTCGAAGCCGAAAATGGACGACATCGAAAACGAGTCTTCCGCGTTGTTGAACAACCAACCGCGCTGATCGCGCCTCATCCATGGCTGCAAGCGCGAATAGAGATCGTCATCGCCGGCGCGCATCGCACCGCGCAACAGCTCGGCGAACTCCTCCATGGTTCGACCTTCGGTCGGCGCGCTCGCCACCTGAGCGATCGCGTTGCGGATGACTTGCTCCTCCCGCGTCGAGTGAGCGTGTCCGTCGGATCGACGCAGCATGAAGCTGAAAAGCTGGAAGAGAAATTCCCGGTTGCGCGGCGTATCGGGCAGGCGCAACGGATTGAAGCCGGAAGGCTCTCCGGCCTTCAAAACCTCATAGCGGCCGCCAAGCGACCGCACGAAGATATCCAGGCCACGGTCCTTGTCGATCATCACCAGCTTGGGGCGCGGCGTGATGCGCTGCGCCTGTGCCGCGAGAAAGCCGAGCAGCACCGTCTTGCCCGAGCCCGAGGGACCGTTCAGAGTGAAGTTGCCGAGGTCTCGAACATGGAAGTTGAAGAAGTAGGCCGTTTGCGACGTCGTCTCGAGGACGCTTATCGGCGTTCCCCAATGGACCCCGCCAGTCCGGCCGCTCGGATAGTTATGGAAGGCCGAGAAGCCCGCCATGTTCTTCGATGAGATCATCGACTTGCGCGCCACATAGGCGAAATTGCCAGGCAGGGTGGCCCAGAACGCAGGTTCACAATTCAGGTCCTCGCGAACCCACAGGGCGGACACCTCCGTCAGCGCCGTGCCGACGTCGGTCACGCAGCGCGCCACGTCGTCCATGGTTTTCCCAAGGCACAGCACCGTCAGATGATGCAAACCATAGAGCGCTTCCGAGGACAGAAGCTCATCGCGCGCTTCACCAAGTTGATCGGCCACGATCGAGCCGGCTTCATCCGACATGTCGATCTTGCGCCCGACCCGCTCCATCTGGGTCAGCGCCTGGGGCTTGTCGATGATGGCGAAGGATTGCGTCACGATGAATTCGTGCGGCACCTTGAGCATGGGGTTGAGCATCCCCGGTCCCGTGATGGAGGGGTACTCGCCTACCGAAATGATGGCCCCGTATCGCGTTTCGCCAGGGAACGCCCCGCGAATTTCCAGCGCATTCGGGCCGAAGAACAGCCGCTTCGTCGCTAGCGCCTCCGCGAGTTTCATGCGCGGCAGTGCCATCGGCCGTGGAAATCCGCCATTGACGAGCTGCACCAGGAATTCTAGCGGCTCGGAATGCCAAACGTCACTGCGCTTGACGACGCTGAGAACCCGCGCGCCATACGCCTGCAAGCTCTCTCGGACGGCTTTCATCACGTCCGTGAGTTCGATCAGCGCCCGCTCCTCGCTCGAAGATCGACCGTCCGCAGCCCTTCGTCCCAAAAGCTTGCGGATCACGAGATCCGCCGTCCCGACCGTGCCTTGCAGCTCGCGCCGCACGATGGTCAGGTAGATATCGTTCACAAACATGCGCTGGGTGCGCAGGGCCGCCGTATAGCGCTGGTCCAGCTCTTGGCAGAACTTGTTTTCGAAGCTCGACTCGATCGCGGGCTTCACCTCGCGGCGCACGATATGCGAGTAGATCGCATAGCGGGAATTCGCCAACCCCCGAATGAGATCGTTGCGGCCGAGCAGGCGCGAATTGATCTCGGCGATATCGATCGTCTCGAAGCACAGTCCGCTCATGTGAACGAAGGACATCAACATGCCGTCCTGCGTCTTGATCACCTCGTCGGACACATGCCGCGAATAGGGTATATGGGCCGAAACCGGATTCTCCCGACGAGACACGGCCCCGAAACTCAGTTCATCACGAAGAGCCCGCGCGATTGCCATGGTCACACCCGATAACTGCGCGCACCCCAGAAGCTGGCGCTTCGGGGCGGCGTCTTTCGCGAACGGATGAACATGATCTCGATGAACATGGGATCGCGCATGATCGCGATCCTGGCAACAGCATAGAGCGGCACGCAGATACAGAGCATGACCAGATTATGGGTTGCGAGAAACACGACCGCCGTCAGCACGCCGATGAACCCCGCAAGCTCATAGGGAATGCCGAGCACCGTCGGCGCTCGGGTCAAGCCCTTGACCAGCGGAGTGATCAACAATTTGGGCTCGCCAGGATCGATCCGGTCGTCTGCCATGCCGATCACCTGCCGACCGCGGATTGAAAGAATTCGACGATCTGAGCCGAGCCGAAGACCAGCACGATACCCAAGACCCAGCTTCCGGCCACAAACCACGACAGGCGCGCCGCCCAGGCCATGAAGCCCATGAAAATGCAGAACAGAACCGCCAAAGCCGTCGCGATCGGCCCGGTCAGGGTCTGCACCAACGTCTGCAGCGTGCTTTGCACCGGCTGGAGATTTCCGCCCCCGGCCATCGCCTGCGTTGCCAAGAGCATGAGCGGCATCGCCACACCAGCGCTGCGTGCAGCAATCATCTTCCACAAGGTCATCAAAGCTTCTCCTCAGTCAAAGTTTTGTACCATCCCGCCCTGCCAGACCGGCGCCGTCGCTTCGCGAGACGACATTGTGCTGCCATTGCGGGAATTGGTGCGGGATGTCGGATCATTTCGTTGATCCGCTGCGCCGGCCGCAGCCTGTTGAGCACCGGCCAGGTCAAGGCTTACCGCCCCTGCGGGCATCACCGCCTCAGACCCGACCGATGGCCATTGGTAGAAATCGTTGATGACGATGGCGACGTAGCCAACCGTCTCGGGGTAGGGCGGCACGCCCTTGTATTTGAGAACCGCGACCTCGCCCGCATTGTAGGCGGCGAGCATGTATATCGGGTTCGGAAATTTGCGATGCAGATCCCGCAAAAAGCCGATTCCACCTTTCACATTATCCTCGGGATCGCAGATATTGACGCCGTAGCTCGCTGCCGTGGACGGCAGAAGCTGCATCAGGCCATAGGCTCCTTTGGGCGATAGCGCGCCGGAATTGAAGCGGCTTTCGGCCCGGGCAACCGCGAGGACGAGGGGCGGGGCAAAGCCTTGCTGGCGCGCGACCGCTTCGACGATCCGCTGTCCTTCTTCCTTCGACAGCGCAGCGACGCCGGGGCAGGGGTTGTCAGCCTTGGCCGACGTCACAGTTGTGGGTGCGCTGTCAGCGTCGCCCGGCGCACCGACCCGCTGCACGCCCTGGCTCCCAACCTCAAAGGCCGACATCACCCGGCCATTGGCGTCGACGGCCGCATTGACGATGCGACCGGCAGGTGCCGTAACGCTGCCCTGGAATTTCTGCGTAGCTTCCTGCGCAAACGCTCCTTGGCACGTCACCAGGATCGCACCCGCTGCAAGTGCCGTTTTGCGGGATCGAATCATTAAAATAATCCTGCGCCGTTGCCGATTCTGGAATGCCGAATTAATACAATGACTCGATGAACTGCAATCGCGAAATTGAGGCAGACACAATGAAAATGAGCAAGGTTCTTCCCGTTGTGGCGTTTTTGCCGACCTTGTCGGTTCTGTCGGCGGCGCCGGCCCGTGCTGATGATTTTGGCTGCAAGGTTTTGCTGTGCATCCTCAACCCGCAGGGTTGGGCGAGCGTCGGCGAATGTGTGCCCCCGGTCGAGCGCGCTTTCCGTATGGTCGCTCATGGGGAGCCTTGGCCTCAGTGCCCCGAGGCCGGCAGTTCCGGTCGTATCGGATATGAGAAATTCAAACCCTGCCCGGACGGCACGATCGCCGTCTCGCCCGAGACGGAATCGAGCGGAAGCGACAACAGCTCTCGCTCACAAACCGTCTACAAGCCAGACAGCAACGGCGCTTTCTGTGCTGCGCGGAATGCGACGAATGCCTCTTGGAGCACTTACCCGAGAGGCTCGGGTTACGGTGCGCATCCAACATCGGCTGTGACGCGGCGCGAGCAGAGGACGGAGCCAAACTATCTCGATCTCACAACGACCGACGGCAAACAACGGTTCTGGTTCAATCTGAGCAGGTATCAATAATGAAACCTGGCTTCGCCGCCGCCGGCATTCTCGCGGCCGTCCTCGCCAGTGTTCCGGCACTGGCCGAGGACAAATCCAATCCCTGGTTTCCGATCCCCGCCACAGCATCGTTCAGCACCGGCGACACCTGGACCTATGCCGGTGAGACCCACCGTCTCTACGGCGTTCAAGCCTGCCTGCGAGGCACATATTTCACAAATAGCGCAGGGGGACATGTCGATTGCGGCGAGGCAAGCCTTGCCATGCTCGTGTCTCTCATCCGGGATCTCAAACCTCAGTGCTACACGGTCGCCTGGCAGGCCGCGACCAAAACGCGCTTCGTCGTTTGCGTTGCACAGCCTACCTCAGGATCCGCAGCCGGTTCTCGCATCGATCTCGGCACGGCGCTGATCTCAACCGGTTGGGCTTTTGCGGCCATCACTCCGAACGGCACTCCGGTTCATGCTCCCTATATTGTCGCGCAGGAGGTCGCTAAAAAGCAGCACCTTGGCCTGTGGCAGTTCGCCAACGTTCCTGATCCGAATGCCACCATCCTCCAAAGCATCCGCAACGCATCTAACGCGGCTGGTCAGTCTTCGAATCCGCCGGCAAATCGATAACGGGTACCCGGCCGGCTGGATCATGCCTGACATCCCGCTGAGGCCATCGCCGGACCACGAACGCGACGGCAAGCGCAATCGCCGAAATCAAGCCGAGAACAATAGTCGCGATTAGCCCCGGCTCTCGCCAAAACGATAGACTGTCCCACTGATTTAGAAGCCGGGCGCCGGACAGCACCAAAATCAGGACTGTTGCGATGGCGATGCCCGTTCCCGGATCCATGTCGAATTTCTTCAGCATCGCTTTCTCCTTTTCGCACTCCCTGGTCACGGCCCCGATAAACGATCGCTTCCAGCGCAAATGCCGGCGCCAGACGCAAGCTCAGGCGAAGCCTGCCCCTACGGGTGCGCCAGCCGTCGTCCGCGCTTCGTCGCGCTCACGGACCCTCGCCAAACCGCATCGAATCATTGCCGTCATCTTGTCTTTCGCTTGTTCACGATTTTTATGTCCTGGCTGGGTCCAATTACAGCTGCAGCCTCGCACGCGCTTCGGCTTTTCAGTTGTTCGGTCGATATTCCAAAGCCTGCCTGCCGGGCGGAGGCGAAAGCCGCTGCTGTTTGCCCGGTAGCGCCGGTCGGGGGCGGCTTGCGTCCCAGCGCCAGGTCTCGAGCTCGCAGCTTGAAATCAGATGGTCGAATTCCGCCCGTACCGCCTCCTTGGCATCGTGCGGTACGACAAAAAGCGCGGTTCCCTGTTGGTCAACGTCGGTCAGAAGACCGAACGCCATCGGCACCGCCGGCAGCACGTTGTAGCGCAACGTTTTCACAAATCGCCGATGCTCCCCGGTCAGGACCTCGATCAATTCCTTTTCGTCGTTGTGCTGAAACGGAATCCAATTCTCCGTCACGTTCATAAAGCCGATTTCGTCGATCGCCAGAATGCCGGACGGCATCTGCATGACCGTTGCGATGGCGATCAGGTGCGAATTTTCGTGCAGTCGCCACAGGTCGAATTCTGCTGCAAAGCGCTTCGGCACTGCCCTGAACATTTTCTCATCCATGAAGAGCGGCGCGTCGGGCATATGCTTGATCGACAGCTTGCCGCCAAACCGGGCAGGATCGAGCGATTTCACAATGCCGATCACGATCTTCTTGTGCTTCGCCTTGGCTGCCGCCGCGAAAGCCCGCTCCCGATCCGCTGCCAGGCGATCCTTGTGCTCAGGGGAGTACATTGCCGGCATAAACAGCAGCTCGCGCAACTGGAACTTCTGGCTCGACTTCGCATCGGCCGCGCCCCAAAGAAATTTCCGGACCAACCCCCAATTTCTTTTTCCCACAAAGCCGGGTGCCATTAATGTCAACTCAGCCTCTTCCCAGAGATAGTCGAGCAAGCCTCGCAGCGTGAGCTTCTTCGGATCGGCCTTCACAGTATGGTGGGAAGCCCCCTCGCCGGATGATCCCTGTCGCGCCCTGCCTTGTGTCAGTGCGAAGGCCAGCTTCAGCCGCGCCGCCTCCGATGCAGGATCCTCGACGATTGCTTGACCCAAGATCTCCGCCTTTCCCGACAGCGCAAGGGGCAGTTCATAGCGATCACAGTCGACCGCATGGTCCTTGCCGGTGTTCGGCATGCGCTTGATGATCAATTCCTCGCCGACGGCGGCGATGTACATCGGCACACCGGGATGCCGACACAAACACAAGACCCGAGCCTGCTGATCCCGCGCCTGACGCAAGAGCGTCTGAATTTCCGGGTGCTGCGGGCCAACCGTGCGACCCAGAATAGCAAAGTCACTCATAAGGTGCCATCCGACTTTAGATCGTTCGCCTTATGATTAAATCATTGAACCGGTGTTTCGTTCAACCCGTTGGGTTCAACGATGCTTCCCATAGATTGACAGTGGTTAACCCAGCAGACTCGAATGGGCTGATGTTTCAGGTAGGCGACCATAGAGCGGCAAGCAGCGGCTGTGGCGGCGATGTAGCCCGTCCGCGGCGTGATCCGCCTGGGATGGTGAAGCATGATGACAATCCGATCCTTGACGTAAACTGTTTCATCGATGGCGCGCCTCGCTGCACAGTCGCTCAACGAGAACTCACAAACGCCAAAAGCGGAGGAAGGGAATTTTACAAGCCGCCACAAATACGCAATTCTCTTTCGCTATGGATTTTATATACATAACTATTCTGTCCCCTTGCTGCGGCTCCGGCCCGCATTTTCAAGGAGAGGGACAGTACCAAATGACCAGACCCGCAATCGTCGGGTTTTCCGGCAGTTTCAGTTTTCCTTCCCGCACGCGCGCTTTGGTCGAAGAGATAGCGAGGCGCCGAGCGAAGGCAGGAACTGGCCAATATCTATGACCTTGAAGCTTCTCTCATATTGGTGCGCCGTTCGCCGCGCACCGCCTCTCCCCTGCGTAGCCTTCGAAAAGCGCAGAGGCGGCGAGTGCGAACCGCCTTGGTCGCGAATGATTGACACCAGGAAAAACGCGTTCCGCCAGCGCTGAACAAGGAAGCCCGGAAGAAAGAATGGTCGGGCTCGGATCTGGCCCGACCAAAAGAAGGTTAAAGCCTTCAGAGAGGAACACCGTCCGGTGGAAATGGGAGGAAACCATCGAACGATTTTACCTGTTTGATCTTATTTCAACGCCTTGGCGACGAATAGGATTCCAAAGATCATATAAAACGGCAAAATTCGTGCGCCACATTACAGAACGTCACAAGCGCGCGGTTCCGGTCTTGAGAGGTCACCATAGTGGCGTAGCTTCGTCGGATCATCCGGCACGAGGACATGACCGCGTGCTCTTCATGCACGCGGGTTAGCGCCTTCACCGAGTGGTCGACAGTACCCTCTGACGGAAGACTTCGGCGCTTCTGAAGCCAAGGCTTGGGTGTCGAGTAGAGATAGGCGCGCACCTGGTGCCGGTTCTAGATGCTCGAAGGCACCCTTCGCCAGAACAAGTGGTGCCAAATTTGTGATCAAAGTTGATGGCCAAGCTGGCCGCCGAGGGGCTCAGGTGTCTGCGCCGAGTGTTTCGCGCAGCAGAAGATCCAAGGGTAGGGTCTCGGGCGTCGGATCGTCCTCCCACAGCTTCGCGAAATCCCGGTCGTCGGGCGGTCTGTGAATGAGGACCTGGCGCTCAGGGTTGGCTTCGCGAACGCGTTCGGCCGCGATGAGGCCGGGCTTGTCCGGATCGGCGAAGACGACGATCCGCTGTACGCATTCGGGCAGCTGAAGAAATGGCAAACGTGGTGCTCCCAGTGAGCACCAGACGGGCAGGCCGTATCGCAGCATTACGGCATGGCCGGTCTCATAGCCTTCGGCAATACCAAGGACGTGGGCCGCTGGGGCGAGCCGCAAGGCAAAGCCCCGGCTCGGGCCGATGATGCGGCGCGGCTCGTCCAGCGCCGCCTTTTCTGGCCGTGTCGGGTGCAACAGGGTGAGCTGCACCGAACAGATCAAACGGTTTGGGGCCTGCAGAGCAGCCACCAGCGCGGGAAAGCGGTTCTTTCCCAACCGATAATCCGGCAGATAGCGCAAAGTTGGCAACGTCGCCGGCAGACGGCGAGAGGCAAGATAAGCTTCGCCGTGCGTGCCGGCGAGCGCAATCGCTCTCGACCAGAGCGCGAGCGCGTCCGCTGCCGTGGTTTTGGGCGCCGCCGGACGAACACGACGCAGAGGCTCGGCCGCGCGCTTCGACAAATCCAGGTCCGCAATGGCGGTCTCGATGTCGACGGGATCGCAACCTGCAAAGCAGTAGAGCATAAGACGATAATCCCCGTCACGAACAGAGAGGGAGGGATGGCGGTCGCCTTTCCCTTGCCCGTGACTTGGTACTGGGC
Source organism: Mesorhizobium sp. M1348 (assembly GCF_040317925.1). Classification (NCBI taxonomy): domain Bacteria; kingdom Pseudomonadati; phylum Pseudomonadota; class Alphaproteobacteria; order Hyphomicrobiales; family Phyllobacteriaceae; genus Mesorhizobium; species Mesorhizobium sp. M1348. Next base: position 27,591 of record NZ_JAMYLH010000044.1, read on the forward strand.
AACGGCACAAGTAGCTCCCGCGCGCCGGGAACCCTCCTAAAGCGCGATATACCTGAGCAGCGCTTGGCCACGACACCTTTGTCATGGGCCTGATAATGTCGCCAATCCGCTTTCGGATCAATAGAATGATTGAATAGCGCAGCAACACCGGCGAAATAGCCGGGGCGTTTCAAGGGCCAGGACTTAGCCGTCCTGACGGCAGGGTCGCCTCGGCCAGGTAGCCCAAGCCTGCATCGCTGAAAGCGCGATTCGCAATCACTCGAGGTTGACGACCAGAAGCCGCTGCATGAGGTAATTACGAGAACCATTTGCGCGCGAACCGCAGCATGGTGATGTCTGCGCAGCAGGCGCGCAACTCGACCTTCAGACGATCGGCACATTGGCGGCGTTCCTGGGCGTCTCGGTCTGGGCCTTTTGGGAATTCGGGACGCTGCCTTGCGCAAGCCTCGAATCATTTGGGGCTATCGTATCAGGAGATCACAGACCTGGCGGAATAGCAGGATCGTCTGTGTGCGTGATTGAGCAGATCCTGGCAAGGAGAGCCTGTTAGAGTTTGAAGCGGCCAAGGCGCTGATCATTGACGCGGTACTGCCAGGCCAGTTTCGGATCCTGGGGGTTGACGCCGGACGTTGACCAAGCGGAGCGCTCGAACTTTGCAGCGTCATGCAAAGAAAGATCGTCATCACAGCGCGACAGTTGTAACGACGAGCGAAGACGATGACGTCCGATACTGTGGGTTAGAAATTTGATGGCACAGACGGCGGCGAGGGACAGGATCAAGAAAGCAGTGGAAAAGCTGAGCATGCGAAGGCCGGCTTCCTGATCGGGCAGGGCGAAGAAAGCGAGCACGCCGCCGGCGAAAGTTGCGAACGCGAACCTCATGAACATGACAGCGATTCTCCTATTCCGATGTCGATCATTATAATATCACAGATTGATCGTCATTATAATGATCAATGGAGATAGGATGACCCCTCATGGATCAAGCGTTTTCGAAGGCTGGGGGCATGGTGCCGTTTTTGGCGGTATCGGCTTCAGAGTATTACCCGGCGCCATTTCCATCTCGAACAGGCATAGAGATTGGTTCCGGGGCAAGCCTTGCGGCCCCGTCTCAGAGTGTAATCGCCAGAACCACTGGCGTCGAGGTCTCGCCTGTGGTCGACCTGAACAAGGTCATACGAAGTGGTCGGATCAGGGTTGTCCCTCCAGATGAGGTGGCACACGACAAAATCATTAGTAAGAGGGCCCGCGACATCCAACCGGATTCATTTAATTATTCATTTTCAACAGGGCATGCAGATCGTCAAATGCTATCTGCATCTGGAACGATTGCTGTACGCCGTCACTTTGCGGGAGTATGGGGAGGATGCCGCCACACTTTAATAGGGCAATGAGTTATCGTTTCGGCTACAAGCCCTGAGCACTAGACATTCTGCAAAAAAATGGCCGTCATATTCCGACCGATAAGCAGGGGGGCAGCTGTGCCGATATTTAAAAACAAGACAGAAGACAGCGATGGTTGGCTTTCGATCCTGCTCGCGCTGCGACTTCGCCAAATCGAGAACGAGTACCCGGACTATGCGAGTTTTGCCGACGCTACGGGGCTATCGCGCGGCACGCTCTACCAGTTGCGGGCGGGGAAGGGGAACCCGACATTGGTCACCTTGGAGCGGCTGGCGCGACACCTCAAGGTTCCGGTGTGGACGCTCATTGGTCGGACTGGTGACGACGACAGCGTGAAGCGGGACATCGAGACCTTCGGCTTCAGCTTCACCGAGATTGCGCGGCATATTGAGGCCACGCGTGCTGTGAAGCGCTCGATGACGGAGTTCAGTGGTGTTCCTTCTTTGAAAGAGGCAGCCAGCCCCGCTGGGGCAACCTCCGAGAAGAAGCGGCTGCCTCCAGCCAAAAAGGGACGCAGGGCAAACCAGTAGATACAAGAAAAAGTAGAAGATGCTAAACTACCAGCGTGGATTCATTTGCTACGATTGGCAGAAAATCTATTGTATATTTCTTTGACTCGCACCAAGAAATCCGCCAGCCTCGATGCAAAGGCATCATTTTGCTGAAGGGTTCACGATGCAAGCGAATATCTGGCAAGTCGCAGGAGACAATGCGCTCTATAAGGAAGTGGCGGCGTTTGTCGATTGCCACCCGAAACCATGGGTGGAAGAGGTTTCGGAATTTCTGCGGAAGAAAGGCAAGCCCGAGACGATCACCTTGGTGATCGGACAGTTCATCGTGGCGGCTCTGTTCGAAGGACAATACGCGGATCTGCTGTACTGGTCGCTGGTTGCGGCCGAAGTGAACTGCGTTGTGATGGAGCAATGGCCTGATGATGTGCGCCAGGAGTTGGCAAGCCATCTGAAACGGGGATTTGTAAAGCTCTCGTCGCGCAATCTCTCCCATTGAAGTCGGCGGGCCGACGGGGGCATGGCCCTCAATGGTGAGACGGCGTCACACCTGACCAGGGGCAACGTTGATGTCGCTGCCGGCGGGACCGGGAGCGGATGAAGCGAGTTTTGTGTCACCACCGTTGGGCGTCGGAAAGTCGCCTGGTCCCATTTGGCAGACCGCTTGCGCGCCGCATCCCTGAGGAATGGATTGGCCGGCCGAATTGAGGGCGGCATAGCGGCGGTTTACGTCGTTCGTCCAGTTACGGCGCTGGCTTTCAGTGCTGCCGTTGTAACGATCGGCGAGGCAGCGAATACTTGACGTGCCGCCGCACGATTTGACGGCATCGCGAAGCGTCAGTACGCCGCCTTCAATGTTTTCGGACAAGATGCCCCGATCCATTCCGTAGGCCCGGCCGGTCGCCCCCGTAAGCTGCATCGGTCCAAGAACGCCACTGAAGGAGCCGGCACATGCTGACATCGCGCCTTCGTGAGCGGACACGGCAAGAGCGAGCTTGGGATCAACACCATACTTGTTGGCGGCGTCGACAATCATATTGGCGATGTTCGGGCTGCGCTCCGTCATCTCTTGCGTGGACGGATAGCTCGGCAGACCCGCACCGTTCGTACAAAGGGAACGCAAGGTTGTTTTGTCATGGAGATCGCAAGAACTTGCATCCTGATCGAAGGAATTCGCTTGCGCAACAGGCGCTTGTCCAACGACCAGGAGCGCGGAGAGGAGTATTGGGAAGGGACGCAGCATCTTACTTCCCCGGGCAGAAATTATAGATGGTGCCATTGATGGAGAGCGCGTTGCTGGATGGGCGCGTAATCTTCATCGGCGTGATGACCGGGGAGCTGCTGCCACGCTCGGTACATGAGGCTTGGAACGCATCGTCTGCATGACGGGTGCCTGCTATCTTGCAGGTGCTTGCGCCGACGGTGATTGCGTCGCCGTCGAACTCGGCAAGTTCGAGAGCGCCGACGCCTTGGTCGAGATCGGCACATGTGTGCGTGGACGCTACATATGATCCCTGCGGAGCCTTGAGCGGATCAAGTGCTTGCGCGATTGCCGGCGAGATCAAGACGGCTAGTGTCGCTAAGATTGTCCGGCTGGCCATGGCAGATCTCCGGAACATCATTCCGCCGTGGCCGCCGGCAGGAGCCGCGGTCAAGGCCGCGCATCGCGCGCCGTCAGGGAAGCATTGATCCGTTGGCGATGGCCGGTGGCTGGCTGGTGTCCTGAATAACGTCAGGTTCTCCGTGCCGATCATGATTGCGCTCCTTGGGGATATCGAGGTTGCCCAAACACAACGGCGTGGGCTGCTTCCTCTAGGGTTGCGGGACAGGGACCCGGAATTGGCATTCCTGGGCGATTTCACCTTGGAATACGATGCCGGCGCGAATGCTTTTGGCCTGAACATCATATGCACCCATCGCACCATTCCGAGCGAGGTCGGGGCGGACGTTATTCGGTTGCGCGCCATATTCGATGAAACAGCCGGAGCCAGCGTCAGCGACCGTTGATCGGCCGTTCTGGTAGATCGCCAAGCGCATGGGGCATCGTTTCAGTATGGCATTGCCGACAGGGTCGGTGCGGATCGGCGAGCAGCCGGTGAGCGTGTGCAGGACCGAGAGGACGACGGTTTTGGTCGGGCTGCGAACGACGATGTGACTCTCGGAAGCCGGCGCGTTGGCGACCGCAAAGCGCGTATCGCCCTTGGCCACGTAGGCGTCGTTGTTCTTCTTCAGTCGGTCGGCCCATAGGGAGGCGTAGGGCACGGCTTCCGAGTTCGGGAGCTCGAGATCGGCATAGGCGACGGCCCGCCAGGCGTTCGGATCATGCGTGAGCGACTGGGCCGAAGCGTGGGGCGCCAATCTAAGGGCAGCCGCGACTGCGACAAATGTCAGGCGTCCATGCATTCCTTGCCTCGCTTGTGTGCCCTATGATTAAATCAATGTTGTGATGATTGTCGAGCGTGATATTTGGATGGAACAAAAAGCCCGCCTATCGGGGCTGGATGAATTGCGAGGCCTGGCGATCGGGCTGGTGGTGCTGTCGCATGTCGGGCCGGTCTTCGGAGAAGGCGGGACGGTCGCCGTTCTGCTGTTTGCGCCGGCGTGGAGCGTCGGGGTCGATCTGTTCTTTGTGATTTCCGGCATGGTGGTGGAACGCTCATTGCGAAGCCTGCGCCTCGAGCGCGGTGCGCTCGAGGCGGCCTCCGCCTTCTATGTCAGGCGTGCTATGCGGATTGTGCCGCTGGCCTGGTGCGTCGGCGCCATCCTCTCGATCGGGTTGATCATCCCGGGAAGCGGCGTTGAGCCTGCAGACGCGAAGGCGGCATTCGCCTTCATCTCGAATGCGCACTGGGCGCGCTGTTTCGGGGGCGCCACAGGATGCGGGAACGCCTTTGCGTTTGGGCCATTCTGGTCGATTGCCGCCGAGATGCAATTTTATCTAGTGGCTCCGCTCCTGGTGTTCTTGCTACCGCGGCGGGCGCTCGTCGCGTTGGCCGGACTCGTTCTCGTGGTCGGGACCTTCACGCTGCGGCCTTGGGGCGGAACGCTTTGGACGTTCCGCATCGATGCAATCGCGGTCGGGCTGGCGATCGGAGCAACCATGGGCACAAGCGCATGGCCCCGTCTGGCGGAACACCTGCGGGTGATCGGCAACATGGAAGCGGCGTTCTGGATGTCGATCGCGGCCTTCATGTTGGCGATCTTGCCGCCGGCGATGCATGGCGTGGCGACTGCCGTGCTGGCGCTGATGTGCGGGTGGATCGTGACAAGGGCGACCTTGCGGGATGATTCTGTGAACTGGCCGGGGCGGATGCTGCGCCGTTTGGGAGGCATCTCCTATGCCCTCTATCTGATCCATCTGCCGGTGCTGGCGCTGTTCAACTGGTCGCTTGGCCAATTCCTGGACGCTCCGGCGACGGCAACGCTCTCGATCGCCGGCGCGATCGGGCTGTCTCAAGTGCTGACGGTGGCAATCGGAGATCCGCTCCGCCAGCTCGGCCGCCAATGGTCAAATCGAACAGTCCGGGAGGTGTCGCCGTGACGGGAGAAAATCGTCAGTGGTCGCTTGGTGGTGAAGATGTCGATCAAATTCCGCGAGGAGCGAGGGCGCTGGCGGAGCAGCTGTTGACCGAGACCGACGGCGATGCCGTGGCAGCGCTCGTCGCGGCATGCTGCGTCGTTGGAGCCATGCGCTCGGCGGTATCGAGGGGTATGGTGCGCAACGCATCGCCGTCAGGGGTCGATATCGCGCAAGTGCTGGACGTGTTCGTGCGAAGCGAGCTCCCAGCAGAAGAGCAGAACCTGACCGGTAGATGACTTCGACCGCGAAGTAGCTACCATGTTGGGGGGCTGTGCGGCCTGCCGCTCGATCCCCCGGAATGCTGAATGCACGATATCCGCAGTTTGATCTTCGTGGACGACCGTCAGCAATGCCACTGACAATGATTTCGCCAGGAAAGAGATTGAACTAAAGCCTTGCAAAACGCTTTGGCCGAACGACAGGATCGGTCTCGCATAGGAAAGCATGATCTTTCGGCCGGAGGTGAGCGATGCGGCCTCCATGCGTGAAGGTCGCCATGACTGCTGGCGCGACCACACGCAATACGCTCGAAGTCGCCGAAGACGGTCGTCGCAATCTTCGTACTGGGATCTGCACGAAGAGACGCAGTAGTGAATTGGCACGCTGCGTGACGACACATCCGGAGCGTCGTAAAAGCCGCTCGCAGCGTATCTCTCATACGCCCGCGGACAATCTGCCGACGCCGGCGCCGTTGGTTTGGCCGTCGGCTTCTGTGCGCATCTGGCCAGCCGACACGCGGCAGTGTGACGGCCGCCGCTTAGTAGCGGTCGCCGAACCATCCCTTGCTCTTGGGCGGCGAGAGTTCCTGGTAAGCCCACGGGACAGACTTGTAGGACGGCCTCGGGTCTTGGACGCGCCAAGCCTTCTGCCAGTAGTAGAAATTGAGGGGTACTCGGGCGAGCACGCGACCATCGGCAGACAGGAGGTCGGAAGCGCAGGCGACGACGGGGCCGTCGTAAAATTGCATGCGGCCAGTATAGCCGTTGAGCGCTCCGGGTCGGCAGGCAAAGACGCGAACGCCTGCAGCGATCGTGTCCGGGGCTTCCGCGGGGACGGAGATCGTCTTGACGCCTTCCTTGGTGATGAGCGTGCGCACAGGCACGGAGCTCCAATGCGAGCGGCGCAGGGCGTTATTCGCCTGAGCTTCGGTTGGGTAGCCGGCTCGCCGGGTAATGACCGGCGGGAAGCGCCCCCAGTCTGGCGCATATTCTTGCCGGCTGCGACTGACCCGATCAGGCTTCCAATAGGAGTCCGTAGCCGAAACGGGGCCGGCCGAATGTGAAGCATCCGGCACTCGCTCGGCGCAACCGGCGAGCAAGGCCGCGGATGCTACGAGGTGGAGGATGTGACGAAAAGAACGCATATCGTGCTCGGGGGTCATGGGTTTGCGGGTGAGAATTTCCGGTGAAGCCAAGGCATCTGGAAGGTGCTGGCCCAAATGCCGCGATGGGTTTTGCGAGCCTGACGCTCGATCTGGGCGTAGAGGGGGGATGCGGCGATCGAGATCATCGGGGAGGGTGACGGCTACGCCTGCTTTCAGCCTTTCGCCGGCGACGTCGGCCATTTCGCTGGTTGCACAACGCGCGACGATGACAGCTGCGTCATTCCGGACCGGCAAGCAGACAAGCCATTTTTTCAAGGTGGCGGTTACGAGCCATGCCATGGCGACAACGCCACAAGGCAACGCCTGCTTTCCCAGCGTCGCGGTCTGGCCCAGGTCGCAGCCGTCGACGCCGCGATAGGTGCACGAAGCAAAAGTTGATTGCTGATTCCCCATGGATCACTCCGCTTCAGATTCATTGAGTCAGTAAACTATCTTGCAAATCGCTGTGCAAGTGTCTCTGACTCATATCCCGCGAGGGGAGGAGGGTGCTCGTATCCGGATCCGCGCCCGATGTGCCGGGCAGGGCCTCGGTGTCGACTTGACGCGGGGCCATCAGGCAATCGATACTCTGAATGCGCGCTATGCCGTGGCGGTCGCAGCGGCATCCGCTGGACGAACTCAGCGGCTTCGTGGCCGGCCTGCCTGATATCGCTGCGAGCCTTTCAAAGCCGCTGTTCGAGCGCTAAATAGCGAGCCGTAATCGAGTTCAGCTTTGTGAAAAACTGCCTGCTCTGCGCAGCGTTGCCCGGCGCAGGCGGGGGGAAGAAAGCAAAAAGAGCTTCCCGATCAGCGTCTAATTGTTTTAGCTCCGAGCAGAGACGGCAAATTTCGTGGTCGTCCGTTCCGGAACTCCGATGTGATGCACGGCGCGAGGTACGCGTAGGGTTAGTCTGCCGACCCACATCGTTCGACGAAAGTAAAATCGTATCCAAGGCGTTTCCTCCACGCCGGGTTGTGGTCATCCAATCTGGAATAATGCGGGTTGCAACCTATGTATACTGGCGGTTTCCCTGTCACTTTTGAGAGGTCGTGAGACGCTGGAATCCAGCGAGGAGCAACCTAGTTCGATAGCCGCGCGAATGGCTGGAGAGGCGCGTCGATAGCAAGGAGGTAAGCTGGATATGGCGAGATTTGACTCAAATTTTCACGACGTGACGGAGGGTATTCACGCAGTTGCCTCTCCTGCGGACGCGGCGGACCTTCTGAACACAATTGTCGAAAGTTACGGTCTTGAGACGGCGGCCTTTCTTACCGTCAGGCCGGTTTACGAGGAACCGAGTAAGCCGTTCTATGTGACCACCTATTCGCCTGACTGGGTGAAACGCTACATCGAGAAGGATTTTTTCGACATCGATCCCGTGCTTCGCTATGGGCTGCGTGCTGTGAAATTGGTTGATTGGAAGGAGATCGACCTATCGGACAAGCCCGTGCGCACGTTCTTCGGTGAAGCGAGGGAACATGGTGTCGGGAAGCATGGCGTCACGTTCCCGGTTAGGGGTGTCGACGGCGACCGCGGCATTCTGACGGACGAGCAACGAGAACGCAGCGGTGTGGCAGACGTTTCTCAAATCCGAGGTTCGCGACTTCCAGCATCTCGCCGGTGAATTTCACAATGCTATAGGTCGAATCCAAGGAAGGCCACGCCATCCGACTGTCTGCTCCGATAGAGAGATCGAATGCCTGAAATGGTACGCGAGGGGAGAGAAGGTCAAACGGACCGCAGAGATACTGTCGCTATCCCCTCGCACGGTCCGATTTCATCTTGATCTGGCACGGGCAAAGCTTGGTGCCAAAAGCTTGGCCCATGCGGTTGCGATCGCGGCAGAGCGCGGCCTTTTCTTTCAAAGACTGTTCTGATCGGTAGCCAAGCGCTTCGCGGGAAGCCGCCGGCAAAACTCGTTCCGTTTCGTGAAGCTGGGAATGCTAGAACGACTGGATCATGGGGAAAGAAGAGAGGCGTCGCTCTGGACAACCTGATCCGGAAAGGCACCGCGACGCTCCAAGGGTAGAATGCTGGCCAAACCAAGTGTCCTATTCGCAAACCACACGGTACCGCTTGCCGGACTCGCTGATGTTCTTGCAGACAAGCGGCTTGTGTGGCTCGGAAGAGGAGAGCGGCGGACTTGCGGCCGGCGATGCCCGTCTGTTCGATATCTTGAGACTTGCCGTACGGCGCGGTTCGAGTCTCTCCGGCTCCTGTGGCGCAACCGGGAACACGCTGGCTTCGATCCGCCGCTGCTGCAGGCATGGCGGCTCTTTGTCAAAGAATCGCCTGGCATCAAGCGATCTCGGAATGATCACTGTACCATCATCGCTGTGCGCGCAGCTGCTGCCCAACAGTAAGGCCAGCCCCAGGAAAAAGGCAGAATCCGTTCAAACATAAGCATACCCTTGGCGGGCGTATCCCCCGGCTTGCGGGTCGCCGACAACCGGCGCAACGGCACGAAGAAAGGGCGGCATTGCTTGCCGCCCTTTCGAAATTGTCGAGATGCGTGGACCTTTAAAAGCCCATGCCACCCATGCCACCCATGCCGCCCATGCCGCCGCCGCCCATGCCGCTAGGCATACCGCCGCCAGCCGACTCCTTCTTCGGAGCCTCCGCGATCATGGCTTCGGTGGTGACCAGCAGGCCGGCGACCGAGGCCGCGTCCTGGAGGGCGGTACGAACGA
>NZ_JAMYLH010000045.1:0-31727 GCF_040317925.1 Mesorhizobium sp. M1348
AGCCAGATTGAAGCCGGCGGTTGCGATTTCGGTGGCGGATCCACCCGATGCGTAGTGCAGAGTTGCCATCCAATATTCCTTTGTCTCATTCGATAGCGCCCCGCGAATGACTGCCTACTAGAAGGTGTATATTAGCGCCAAATCACATACCTGCACGCCCTGATAGAATGGTTGATCGGTGACAGGATTTCGACATTGAGGCGAAAAATATACTTTACAAGGTCGACGATAGCGATGAAGAGTCAAATTTAACTGCGGGAGGATTTTAATGATTGGCTCAAAAGTTATCTATGATTTTTTACGAGACACTAAATGCACTGCTACGTCAGAATAATTTGTTTAATACTATCCAAAAGTTAGTTTATAATTTTGGATTTGTTGATGGATAGATATCCGTTGTACGTAAAATTGTGATAGTTGTTGTTATGAGACGAAGATAAATGAAAAAAACTGGTGCTTTGATTAGTGGAGCGTGGGAAGATATCAATTTGAATGCCAAAGAGCGTGCAGTAACACCCCCATGTTATTCAATATGAATTTTCCTGCCGGCCAATTGAGTCGAGCTTAAACTAGGAGTCTTGCCTGACCACGTTCTCTGCCGGCGACGCCATTTTCTTGTGGACAGGTAACCGCAAGTGGCAGCCCGCGACCAAGTTGTCCGCACTAAGATTGCAACTCGGCAAACTGAAATGCGGTTCAATCAGAATCCAGCAACACCCAGGTGACCATGGGAACGATCCCGGACTGCAGACGTGCCGGTTTGGGCCGAGGCCGAGATGGTAGGGACTCGGAACGCCAGAGAGTTGGGCCATGTGCCTCTTGTGTCTCGACGGATTCCTTGGTCGGAATTCTCCCAGGCATCCCGGCGCTTGGCACGTCGTCCCTCAATGGCTGCGCCGCCTTCTATATCTTACGGGTCTTTTTGCTGCCTGGTAGTAGCGCCTGTCGAAAGAGACGAGCGCGCGACGGCGCGTCGAGCAACTCCGGCCCGATGAAGACGGGTAGGCCTTTCCTGCAGGCCTTGCGCAGCACTCGAATCTCGCTGCAAAAAGTCACCGCGGCAACCAACGGCAACCAACATCCGTTCGGCGCTTGAGATATGTCTACCGGAACAGATTGGCGCCGTTCAGAGGATGTCCCTCAAGCCACTCGTCGAACAAGCGAATTTGCACAGCTAATCGCTGCCAGCGCGCACCAGATGCCAACACAATCAGCTGCCCAATCAAATCCATCGAGATCTCGCCCTATTAAGGTCGTACCCTGAAGGATTTCAATCGCAGCACCAACCAGAGCGAGGAAGACCATCAAACTCATTTTGCGTTCCGGCCAACCCAGGCTGCCAACAAGCATCAGCGCCGCGAAAGCGACACCGTGATTAAGCTTGTCATAGTGGAAGCCTATGCCGAAGCCGAGCTCCTTGAGACGGAAAACTGGCAGAAGTGCAAGCACGAGAACGGCAAGCAGCGTAACGAAGAAGGCTGCTCTTTCGGCAATTGAGTGTAATCTCATTCTGCTCCTACGATGTTGTTTGCGGGCCGGGCGTTGCCACCCAAGGCTCGGCTCCGAGATCGACATCGGCTCCCGCATGGTGCGACGCGAGGCTATTGCTTCCCCCTCACGATCGCATCCGATTTGTCCAAAATCAACTGAGCTACATATTGAGCCGCCACATTCGTAATAAAAACTTGCGATACGTTAAACGCTGTCTATCTCTCGCGCGGAAATTGTCGTGCCCCTATGGAGCGGAGAACTCCAACGGGCACGTGCATTCGGAGTCGTCAGGAGCGGACCGAGAGAAATTGGCTGGGGCGCCAGGATTCGAACCTGGGAATGTCGGTACCAAAAACCGATGCCTTACCACTTGGCGACGCCCCATCAGCCGGGAACGTGCCCCCAGCGCGCGGGCTTATAAGACGAGCGGGGGGAAAGCTCAACGGCGAAGATACAAAATGTCGTAAGCAGAAATTGTCCGGACTAGGTAGCACGTGAGCTGTCCGGTTTTCTTGCCAGTCCTTGGAGGCTGGGGATCAAACGGACAGCATGGCTACAGGATCGGAGAATGTTCGCGACGCTTGAGCCGCTGGAATGGCGGCGATCTTTCGATGATCGAGGCAGGTGAGTTGCTGGGCCTCTCGGAGCGGTAGGATGAACAATTGGACCGCCTACAGCCCGGAACCATGAGATCACTTTAAGGATAGTGCCCGCCCTGTCCCGGCGTTCCGCCCATCGCTGCCATAATCGAATTTTCCGGTCAGTTCTGTCTGTTTGTTCTCGTTATGTGCTGTGGCGGGTACGCCCGAGACACCGGTCTTTCTGGGCATCAGTATCGCTTAATCGATTGTAGAGGACCGCCGGCTTGGTCGACGCCTTGCCTTTCGCACTGCACCATCATATCGCTCGATTTGCCAGTACTTCCAGCTCCTGCAAACCGGGGATTAAGCATGACCAAGTGGGTCTACACCTTTGGCGACGGCGCCGCGGAAGGCCGTGCCGGCGACCGCAATCTGCTCGGCGGCAAGGGCGCCAACCTCGCCGAAATGTGCAGCCTGGGCCTGCCGGTGCCACCGGGCTTCACCATCACCACCGAGGTCTGCAACGCCTATTACGCCAACGGCCACACCTATCCGGCCTCGCTGGAGGCGGACGTTGCGGTCGCCCTCGACCATATCGGCCGGCTGACCGGGCGCCGTTTCGGCGATCCGTCGAAACTGCTTTTGGTTTCGGTGCGCTCCGGTGCCCGCGCTTCCATGCCCGGCATGATGGACACCGTGCTCAATCTCGGCCTGAACGACGAGACGGTCCAAGCCTTGGCCGCCGATTCAGGCGATCCGCGCTTTGCCTATGACAGCTATCGCCGTTTCATCCAGATGTATTCCGATGTCGTCATGGGCCTCGACCATGAGGTGTTCGAGGAGATCCTCGAAGACCAGAAGGGCGGCCTCGGCCGCGATCTCGACACCGAGCTGACCGCCGTCGAATGGCAAGGCGTGATCGCGCTCTACAAGGCCAAGGTCGAGGAGGAGCTTTGTAAACCGTTTCCGCAGGATCCGCACGAGCAGCTCTGGGGCGCCATCGGCGCGGTGTTTTCCAGCTGGATGAACAACCGCGCGATCACCTATCGGCGCTTGCACGACATTCCCGAAAGCTGGGGCACGGCAGTCAATGTCCAGGCCATGGTCTTCGGCAATATGGGCGACACCTCGGCCACCGGCGTTGCCTTCACCCGCAATCCGTCGACCGGCGAAAAGCAGCTTTATGGCGAGTTCCTGGTCAACGCCCAGGGCGAGGATGTCGTTGCCGGCATCCGTACGCCGCAGAACATCACCGAGGCGGCGCGCATTGCCGCCGGCTCCGACAAGCCGTCGCTGCAGAAGCTGATGCCTGACGCCTTCCACGCTTTCGTCAGCATCTCAGATCGCCTGGAAAAGCACTACCGCGATATGCAGGATCTCGAATTCACCATCGAGCGCGGCAAATTGTGGATGCTGCAGACCAGGTCCGGCAAACGCACAGCCAAGGCGGCACTGAAGATTGCCGTCGACATGGCCAGGGATGGACTGATTTCGAAGGAGGAGGCCGTCGCCCGCATTGATCCGGCCTCGCTCGACCAGTTGCTGCACCCGACGATTGATCCGAAGGCGGCGCGCGACGTCATCGGCGTCGGCCTGCCGGCATCGCCAGGCGCTGCCACCGGCGAGATCGTCTTTTCCTCTAATGACGCCGAGGAAGCCAAGACACAAGGCCGCAAGGCGATCCTGGTGCGCATCGAAACCAGCCCCGAAGACATACATGGCATGCATGCGGCCGAAGGCATCCTGACCACGCGCGGCGGCATGACCAGCCACGCCGCCGTCGTGGCGCGCGGCATGGGCAAGCCTTGCGTATCAGGAGCCGGCTCGCTGCGCGTCGACTACAAAGCCGGCACGCTGATGGCGATGGGAGCGACGTTCCGCAAGGGCGACATCATCACCATCGATGGCGCCAACGGCCAGGTGCTGAAGGGCGCTGTACCGATGCTGCAGCCCGAACTCTCGGGCGATTTCGCCGCCATCATGGAGTGGGCCGACGGCGCCCGCCGTATGAAGGTGCGCACCAACGCCGAGACACCACTCGATGCACACATGGCGCGCTCCTTCGGCGCCGAAGGCATCGGCCTTTGCCGCACCGAGCACATGTTCTTCGACGGCGATCGCATCGTTGCCATGCGCGAGATGATCCTGGCCGACACGGAAAAGGACCGGCGAACGGCGCTGGCCAAGCTGTTGCCGATGCAGCGCTCGGATTTCCTTGAACTGTTCGAGATCATGGCCGGGCTGCCGGTGACGATCCGCCTGCTCGATCCGCCGCTGCACGAATTCCTTCCCAAGACCGAAGAAGAGGTGGCCGAGGTCGCCGCTGCCATGAACGTGTCGCCGGACAAGCTCAGGCGGCGTACCGAAGCGCTGCACGAGTTCAATCCGATGCTCGGCCATCGCGGCTGCCGGCTTGCCGTCTCCTATCCCGAAATCGCGGAGATGCAGGCGCGCGCGATATTCGAGGCGGCCGTCGAGGCCGGCCGGAAGGCCGGCGCGCTGGTGGTCCCGGAGATCATGGTGCCGCTGGTCGGGCTGGTGAAGGAGCTCGAGTTCGTCAAGGCACGCATCGACACCGTCGCCAAAAGTGTGATGGAGGAGACCGGTGTCAGGATTAACTATCTGACCGGCACGATGATCGAACTGCCGCGCGCCGCGATCCGTGCCCACGTCATCGCCGAGGCGGCCGAATTCTTCTCCTTCGGCACCAACGATCTGACCCAGACCACGTTCGGTATCTCGCGCGACGACGCGGCCTCGTTCCTCGAGACCTACCGGCAAAAAGGCATCATCGAGCAGGATCCGTTCGTGTCCCTCGACATAGAGGGTGTCGGCGAGCTGGTGCGGATGGCGGCCGAGAAGGGCAGGGCGACGCGGCCCGCCATCAAGCTCGGCATTTGCGGCGAGCATGGTGGCGATCCAGCCTCGATCCATTTCTGCGAGAAGGTCGGCCTCGACTATGTCTCGTGCTCACCCTACCGCGTGCCGATCGCCAGGCTGGCCGCCGCGCAAGCGGCGGTGCAGGCTGCCAAAGCCGGCGCGTGAATAGATCCCGACCGAAGATTCCTCCGCGCAGCAAGGAAGGTTGATGTTTTCGACTCGCCATGTGAAATGGCCGCGGGATGGGTGCACATGTCTGATGATGAACAAACCGCTGCGGCGCGCTGGTCGGTGAAGTCCGAGCTCCGCGCCGTCGGTCGCGACAAGCCGCTGCTGCTGGTGCTGGCGGCGATCCTCTGTCTCTATTGTGCGTTTATCGCCGGACCGATCGTCTATGCGGTGCTGGCCATCAACGGCATCGCGGATTTCTTCAAATGAAGCCGGTTCCGGCGATCTCGCTCCGGTCCCGGTTCCTGCGTCTACCGCGCCCGAAATTGCTTGACCTGGACGAAATTGCTTAGCCGGGATGAAACTGTTACGACTATCGTTCGTACCTGGAGGGGTACGGGGAGGACACGTGACGATAAGAATCCGGCTTCCGGGCGGGACTTTGAAGATCAAGAAAAGGGACGAGCTGCGGCGCCGCGAGCAGAAGCGCGAGGTGCCGGTTTGGCAGGTCGGCAATTATTTCGTCATCTGGTGGCCGACCGGCATGTCCGATCGCCCATCCTCGCCCAACAAGTCCTCGCCCAGGAAATAGCCCGCGCACCCGACGACCCCGGCTGGGCATGACGCTTCCATGCTGGATCAGGAACCGCCGTGCGCGCCAAACTTCCGAGACCGCTCGACAAATCCCAGAAAAAGTCAGCGGGCAGGCGTTGACTCTTCCGCCACGGAAGGCGATGCTGCATTGCACAATTGGGGCGGCGGAAGCGATGGCAGTGCGTATCAGAATGCCGGGCGGCACGCTGAAAGTAAAAGTGTACCGCGAATTGCGCGATCGCGAGCGCGCCCGCCGCATACCTGTCGTCAAGATCGGCCGGGTTTATTTCACCTGGTGGTCGAACCGCCAGCGCCTGATTGACGATCAGTCGCCAGGGTGAAGCAGCAATTCTTCCGCCCTGGCATGCGCCTGGGAAAGCCGCGCGGAGCCTCCGCAGGCGAGCTCACAAAATAAGTTGATGATGCTGCTGTTGACTCTTCCGTAACGGAAGGTCTCTACTTGCCGCATTGCACACAATTGCTGCGTTGCACAACGGGAGTTGGACCGATGGCAGTGCGTATCAGGTTGCCTGGCGGCACTCTGAAGATGAAGACCTATCGTGAGTTGCGAGCCCGGGAACGCGACCGCCGCGTGCCTGTGATGAAGATGGGCTCGCTGTATTTTGTCTGGTGGTCGAAGTCTCAAGGCCAGGAAAAGCCACAGGGCAACTCTCGGTAAACTAGTGGGTCATGCAGCATGATCCCTGGGGGCGCACACGACGGCGGAACCTTCGGGTGGCAATAGTCTCTCGTAAAGACCGGTTTGACCAATCTTATATATGTGTGTTTCCAACAAAGTGTGCCGCGGCGGGTGCCACGGTGGACGTGACCCTTCATGTACCGTTAAAGACGCGAAGCACGCACTGTGACCTTGCGCTTTGAGGACGCTTTTGGGATCGCCGCGTCGACTTTGATCTGCTCGATCTGGAACAGATGTGCCGCGCAATCGGCGGCGCCGGCTGCAAAGAACGGCCGCGGTATGCGTTGGAATCTACCCAGCATCTGACCTTACCGATTTGTAACCAAATTCACGCGAACGTGCGCGTGACGGCTCCAAATCCCGACATCGTTTCTGCCCAGTTTCCGGCTCCCGAACCCGCCCCGGTGCCAGAAACAGATGTTGCAGAACCCGCCCACGCACGTCCGCTCGATTCTCATCCTCCAGACGAAATTCATCGGCGATCTCGTCCTCGCCTCCGCGCTCGCCAGAAACCTGCGCCTCGAATATCCAAAGGCCAGGATCGTGTTCCTTTGCGAGGCGAGCTTTGCCAGTTTCCTGACGGCTCATGACATCGCCTCGGACGTGGTGGCGTTCCGGCGCGCCCGGATGCGTGGCACCCCACTGGAGCGTGGTCGCGAGCTTTACGCGATGGTGCGCGCTCTGCGCCGATTCCGGTTTGACCTGACCATCGACCTGGCCGATTCCAAAACCTCACGCATCATCGTCAGGCTCGTCAACGCCAAGACCCGCGTCGGATATGATCCTCCCGAAAAACCGTTGCGCTGGCTGGAACGCCAGCCCGCCAACGTCTTGGCCAAGCCGTTTGGCTTTGGTGGCCAGCATTATCTCTGCCGCTATCTATCGCCTCTTGAGGCGCTTGGCGTAGAGGTGCGTGCGCAGGAGCCGCTGCCGCTGGAGACCGCCAAGGCATTGGCGCTTTTCGACCGGCATCATCTCCGGCGTAACGCCTTCATAGCCGTTCATGCGGGAGCGAGCTTCCGGGGGCGGCAATGGCAACCGGAGCGTTTTGCCCTGGCGATCGACGAGCTCTCGCGACAGACCGGGTTGGACTTCCTGCCTTGTCGGCGGCCCCGGTGAACGGGCATCTGCCGAGCGCATTGTCGCCAAGGCCGCTTCGCCGGTCGTCAACGTGGTCGGGGCGCTGTCGCTGGCAACGCTGCTGGCGGTCCTCGGCCAGGCACGCCTGTTTCTGGGGAGCGAGAGTGGCCCGATGCACATGGCCGCCGCCGCGGGGGCGCCGGTTGTCGGCCTCTTCGGCCTGACCGACCCCGCAGTTTGGGGTCCTGTCGGCGTGGTCAGTGTTACGCCGCGGCCCTCCATGCCTTGCAAGTGCATAGCCACGGACCTGTGCCGCCGTCCCGATCCAAGCAAGGCCTGCTGCGTCTGGCGACTTGAGGTCAAAGCAGTGGTCGACGCGGTGCGCGCGATCCTTTCACATGCGGTTAAGGACGTAGAGCACGCATTGTGACCTCGCGCTTGCCAAAGGTCAGGCCGGCGGTCAAATTGCCGCCGCCGACGCTTTTGCAGGGGCATCGTCCCGATTTCCGCCTTGATGCCGGTCTTGGGGTCGCCGCTTCAACTTTGATTCGGCCGACCAGGAAATAATCGATGCGCCTGTTCCAAAAGTATTTTTGCGCCGTTGCGATGTCGCTGTGGGCTGTCTCTCCTGGCAACGCCCAGTCGCTCGTCGCACCGACGCTGCACATCAAGGCCGAGGAGGGCAGCGGCCGCGTCGCGCTGACGCTCGATGCGTGCGGCGGAAGGACCGACACACGGATTCTCTCGGCGCTGGTGGAAAACAAGATTCCCGCCACCATTTTCGTCACCGGCATCTGGCTGAAGCACAACGCCGCCGCCGTTGCGATCATGCGAGCGCATCCCGAACTGTTTGAATTGGAAAACCATGGCGGCCGCCACGTCCCGGCCGTCGACACGCCGCAAAAGATCTACGGCATTCGCAGTGCCGGCAGCCCGGAGGCCGTGCTGGCCGAGGTCGAATCGGGTGCTGCCGCTCTTGCCGTGACCGGCGAACCGGCGCCGAAATGGTTTCGCGGCGCAACCGCCGAATACAGCCCCTCGGCAATCGCGATGATACGCAAGCTTGGCTTCAAGATCGCCGGATTCTCAATCAACGGCGACGGCGGCTCATTGCTCGGCGCAAAAGAGACCGCCCGGCGGATTGCCGCGGCAAAGGACGGCGACGTCATCATCGCTCATATCAACCAGCCGACCCATACGGCCGGCGAAGGCGTGGTGCAGGGACTTCGGGCGCTGAAGGCCAAGGGCCTCACCTTCGTGCGGCTCGACGATGCCGACGGCGTCGGCGATGAAGGCACCACCGACTGATCAGTCGGGCGTGGTCTCGATGGTCACCTTGTTCGGATAGAACGCGCCGTGGTCGCGGATATCGGCCATCTCGTCGAACGGTCGCTCATAAGCCCACATCGCATCCTTGCCTGCATCGCCGGCGGGCAGCACGCTCCAATAGCTGGCATCGCCCTTATAGGGGCAATAGGTCGAGTGTTCCGTCTTGCCAAGCTGCTTGAAGTCGATGTCGTCGAACGGAATGTAGAAAACAGGCGAATAGGGCGATTCGGTCAGCACCTTGACCTTGCTGGACGAGGCGAGGACGGTATCGCCGGCGCGCACCGTCACGGTACCCTTGTAAGGCTCGATAGTGATGATCTTGCCCGGATTGCGCTGAAAGCCGGGTGACGGGTTTGCGATCTGGTCCATGTCGGATCTCCTTGCCTCACCGTCAAAATGTGTCTGGCAAGAGCCTTGCGCAAGACCTGCCTGCCACCAGGCGGGCGTCGCCCGCGGGGGGAAGTCTCGCCTCTTTCTTCCGCTTCGCCGAAAACTCAGGCGGCGGCCTGGAATGCGTCCATCAGCCCTGCATAGGCGGCGGCAATGCCGGCCACCGGATTGGTGCTTTTCGAGGTGGTCTCGACCTTCAGCGCACCACCGCTGGCAGGCAAGGTGAGCAGCAGGAACTGGCGATTGCCGACATCGCCGACGCAGGCGGCAGCGACGTGCTGGCTTTCGCCCTCGTTCTCGACGCACATCTTGAACAAGAGCGTGCCGCCGACCGCTTCGAGGGCGCCACCGACGACCTCGACGAATTCATCTTCGGAAACGGTTTTGGCGTCGGGCACCAGATCGGCCTGCGCGACATCGGCCGCCACCAGATCGGCCAGACTTTCGGCAAGCGTATTTTCGAGGGTTTTGTCGTCGAGCTGCGCGTCCATGCGAACCTCTTTCATTCGCCAATCGCGCCCCGCCTGTTAATCAACGTTAACGCCGAGCATGGCCGGATTGTGGCGAATTTCGCCTCATTTGGCTCTATGCACCGCTCCAGCGCGGTTCTGGCTGGACAATCCGCCGGTTCGTCCCACAATGGCGCAAAAAAATAACGGGAGGACCAAGATGCTCGGGTTGATGCAGGAATGGCCGCTGCTTTGCCACAAGCTGATCGACAACGCCGAGCGGCAGCACGGCAGCCGCGAGATCGTGTCGCGCTCGATCGAGGGGCCGATCGTGCGCAGCACATATGCCGAAATCCATGCTCGTGCCCTGAAGGTCGCCGAGCGGCTAGAGCGTGACGGTTTCGGGCTTGGCGACCGCATCGCGACCCTGGCCTGGAACACCGCGCGCCACATCGAGGCCTGGTATGGCATCATGGGTGTCGGCGCGATCTATCACACGCTCAACCCGCGGCTCTTTCCCGAGCAGATCACCTGGATCATGAACAATGCCGAGGATAAGGCGATCTTCGTCGACCTGACCTTCCTGCCGCTGCTTGAAAAGATCGCCCGCGCGGTCAAGTCGCTGAAGCAGGTTATCGTGCTGACCGACAAGGTGCATTTGCCCGAGACTGCGCTGCCCAATGTCGTTGCGTATGAAGAATGGCTTGCTCAAGCCGACGGCAACTTCGCCTGGAAGACAGTCGATGAAAACACCGCCGCCGGCATGTGCTACACCTCGGGCACGACGGGCGACCCGAAGGGCGTCCTCTACAGCCATCGTTCGAACGTGCTGCACGCCATGATAGAAGCGATGCCCGACGCCATGGGCCTGTCGTCGCGTGATACCATATTGCCGGTCGTGCCGATGTTTCACGCCAATGCCTGGGGTCTTGCCCAGAGCGCGCCGATGATTGGCGCCAAGCTGGTCATGCCCGGCTGCAAGATGGATGGCGCTTCGATCTACGAGCTGCTCGACACCGAGAAGGTGACCTTCAGCGCCGCCGTGCCGACGGTGTGGATGATGCTCCTTCAGCATCTGGAAGAGACCGGCAAGAAACTGCCCTGTCTGCAGAAAGTCGTCATCGGCGGCGCGTCCTGTCCACGCGCGATCACGACGAAGTTCCAGGACAATTACGATGTCCAGGTCGTCCACGCCTGGGGCATGACCGAGATGTCGCCGGTCGGCACGCTGTGCACCCTGAAGCCGGACTATGCTGGGCTGAAGGGTGACGCCCGCCTCGCCGTCCAGCAGAAGCAGGGCTTTACGCCGTTCGGCATCGAAATGAAGGTAACGGACGACGACGATAACGAACTGCCATGGGACGGCAAGACCTTCGGCCGACTCAAGGTCCGCGGGCCGGCCGTCGCGCGCGCCTATTATGGCGGCATCGGATCCGAACAGTTCGATGAAGACGGCTGGTTCGATACCGGTGATATCGCGCATATCGACCCCGGCGGCTACATGCAGATCACCGATCGCGCCAAGGACGTGATCAAGTCGGGCGGCGAATGGATCTCGACCATCGAGCTCGAGAACCTCGCTGTCGGCCATCCCGACGTGGCGGAGGCCGCCGCCATCGGCATTCCGCATTCCAAATGGGGCGAGCGGCCTTTGCTCGTGGTCGTGCGCAAGCCGGGTAGGGAGCCGACCAAGACGGATATTCTCGCTTTCATGGACGGCAAGGTGGCGAAGTGGTGGATGCCGGACGACGTCGCCTTTGTCGGTGAAATCCCACACACCGCTGCCGGCAAGATCCAGAAGATTACCCTGCGTCAGCAGTTCCGGGATTATCACCTGCCGACGGATTGACCGGAGATGCGGCGTCTTTGCGCCTTCAAGCCGCCGCTGAAAGGCACTATGCCTTTGTTCGGGTTGGGGCAGCGCGGAAAGCAATGACGGTAATTGCCGAGCGACAGACATCGAGGGCTGCCGGTTGGTCGCGGCGCGCCGGCGCGTTTTCGGCGGTCCTGCTGCTGACGGTTCTCATCGGCCACCGATATGATCTCGTCGAGACGCCGGCTTTCCTGTGGGTGCTCGGCGTTGTCGCGTTGCTGGCCGCGTTTGCGCTTTTGTTTGCCGGGTTTGCCTTTGCGCGATTGTGGAATTTCGGTGATCGCGGCGGCCATGACCTGACCGCCGGCGCCTTGCTGGCGCTTCTGGTGCTCATCCCTTACGCTGTCGCGGCCTATTGGGCGGTGACCTATCCGCCGCTGCGCGACATCTCGACTGATTTTGACGACCCGCCGGCGCTCGATATTTCTACCCGGACAACGGACATGAATGAGCTTTTGCCGCCGACGCCCGGCGAGCAGCGCCTGCAAATCGAAGCTTATCCGCTTGTTACCGGACGCAGCTACACCTTGCCTTTCGATCGCGTTCTGGAGGCGGTCAAAACCGTGCTCGATCGGCGCGGCTGGCAGCTCACGGCGCCATTTCCAGACGCAGCAGGGCAAAGCGACGTGACGGTCGATGCGCTGGCCAAGAGCTTGCTGCTTGCCCTTCCCGCCGATGTCGCCATCCGCGTGACCGATGACGGCGATGCGGTCATCGTCGATATGCGCTCGGCCTCGCGTTACGGCCGCCACGACTTTGGCGACAACGCAGCGCGCATCACCGATTTCCTTGCCGAACTCGACCAGGAAGTCGCCGGCCAGGTGGGCGTGGCGCCGGCGGAATGATATCGGAAGGGTACTACTTTGCCGGTGAATAGATGCCGTCGATAGCCGGTGCGCCATCGGTGTGGACCAGACCGCGCGCCACCAGGTCTTCGAGATGGGCAAGCACCGACAGGCCGGCCGCGCCATGCAGGCGCGGGTCGGTGTCTCGATAGATCGCCTCCACCATGTCCTTGATTGTCCGGTCGCCGCTGTTGATCCGCTCCAGAATTGCCCGTTCGCGCATTTTGCGATGCGTTTTCAATCCGCGCATGAAGCTGCGCGGCTCGGTCACCGGCCCGCCATGACCGGGCAGGAGCAGCCGGTCGTCACGTTCGATCAGCCGATCGAGCGATGTCATGTAGTCGGCCATCGCGCCATCCGGCGGCGCGACGATCGTGGTTGCCCACGCCATGACGTGATCGGCCGAGAAAAGGATGCCGGTTCCCTCCAACGCGAAGGCCGCGTGATTGGCGGTGTGGCCGGGCGTCAGCACCGTCCGGATCGCCCAGCCGTCGCCGTCGATCACCATATCGTCCGGCAGCGCGATATCAGGAACAAAGTCGGTGTCGGCGCTGGCATCGAGCTGATTGACCTCGCCGGTGCGCAACGGCCGCGCCGGGCGATGCCGGCCCTCCGCCAGAACCACCGCACTGGTATGCTGCTTCAATCGCGCCGCCAGCGGCGAATGGTCGCGATGCGTGTGGCTGATGAAGACGTGGCTGACCGGCCTGGTCCCGATCGCTTCGACCAGTGTTCGAAGATGCGCCTGGTCATCCGGACCGGGATCGATCACCGCCAGCGTCTCGCGCCCGACGATATAACTGTTGGTTCCGTGAAAGGTGAACGGGCTTGGGTTCCGTGCGGTGATCCGAAGTACGTCGGGCGCAACGGCTACGCCCTGGCCGTAGGCCGGATCGAAGCGTGTATCGAATTTCAGCGCCATGCGAACGTCGCGACCTTTTTTGGGGCGAGGGCAAAACCGATTGCCGCATAGCACGGAAGCCAATATAGGAAAACGCAAGGCCGCGTTCGGCGGCAATCCGGAACGGGGAAGACTATGGCAATTGAAACGACGATGCGTCCGCTCATTTCTCTCGCTTTGCCTGAAAAGGGCGCGGCCCGGCTGGCAGGACAGCTTTTGCTGGCGATCGCCGGAACTCTGCTGCTGATCTTGTCTGCCAAGACCAAGGTCATGCTCGGACCGGTCGATATCTCGATGCAGACGCTCGCCGTCTTCCTGATCGCTGCCTCCTTCGGCATGCGCCTTGGCGTCGCCACACTGCTTCTCTACATGGCTGAGGGCGCGTTGGGCCTTCCGGTCTTCCAGAGCACACCCGAAAAGGGTATCGGCATTGCCTACATGCTCGGTTCGACCGGCGGTTATCTAGCCGGCTTCGTCGTCATGGCGGCGATCGTCGGCTGGGCTGCCGACCGTGGCTGGGATCGCCATCCTATCAAGCTCTTCAATGCCATGCTGGTGGCCGAGATCGTCATGATGGCAATGGGTTTTGCCTGGCTGGCGCTGTTGATCGGCCCGGAAAAATCCTGGCAGTTCGGGGTGTTGCCCTTTATCGTCGGTGACCTGATCAAGGTTGCGCTGGCCGCGAGCATGGTGCCGGCTGTCTGGTCCCTGTTGAAGCGGTCGTGAAGCCGGTCGAGCGGAGGTAACCTGTCCTGGGCGACAATGGTTTTTCGCCGTAGTCGGTGTGGCCGTGCAGGATCTTTCTCGTTGACGGCAGGCTTGTAGCGCGACGCCATGCAGCGAGCCCGTCATATTAGCTTCAAGTCGACGGACTAAGTACCAGAACCAACGGGCGATTTGTCACGACCAGCGTAACCAAGCACCTACATATGGAAATAAATTGCTCGACATAGCATCTCAGCCAGCTGAAAAAGAAAGCGGCTCGATGATTATTTAGGCACAGCTAAATTTCTGGACAATGTGTAGGAAATTCTTAACCCAACGGCCTTGACTCTGGTGGCTTGGTTGCTTGCTGGTATCCACACACACTGTCGTAACCGTTGACCTGAGATCATGCCGCCGACCGCCGAAGGAAGACACGTGAGTAGCGCGGAAAAAATAACGAGCAACGCGACCACCCAGTCGCCTGAGCGGACCGCCGCGCCGGCAACTCGCTGGTACGCGGCCAGCGTCTTTCCCGGAAAGGAGCATGTCGCCGAGCGGCATCTCCGGATGCAGGGATTCCAGCCCTTTGTGCCTCGCTGCGAGAAAACCGTGCGTCATGCCCGGCGGCTCGAAACACGAGTTGCGGCTTATTTCCCCGGTTATATGTTCATCGCCCTTGACGTCGCGTTGCAACGTTGGCGCTCGATCAACGGAACCTTTGGTGTGCGTTCCCTCGTCATGCAAGGTGACCGGCCTTTGCCTGTCCCCTCCGGTCTGGTAGAGCGCTTCATTGCGTTGACCGGCAGGCATGGCTTGCTCGATTTCAGCGGCGGCCTCGCAGCCGGTGCTTCGGTTCGGATCCTTTCCGGCCCGTTCGCGGAAATGATCGGTCGCCTTGACCGGCTCGATCCAGCCGGAAGGGCTCGGGTTCTGGTTGCCATCATGAATGGTGAGATCCCTGTCGATCTGGATGCCAGGGATCTTGTAGCCATCGCATAGTCGCAAGCATCGAGGTGCGGCGAGGCGATGTAAATTGTTGTAGGATCGGCTCTCGGGTTTTCACCCGGGAGTGCGGTAGCCGTTCTACGGTGCGACTAGGCGCTGTCTGACGAGATCGTCTCGTCGGCGCTGATGGGAGTACGCGATATGCGGATAACAATGATTGGTGCCGGCTATGTTGGGCTCGTTTCGGGCGCCTGCTTCGCCGACTTTGGCCATCAGGTCTGCTGCGTCGATCGTGATGCGGAAAAGCTTGCCATGCTCAAACTCGGCAAGATACCGATCTACGAGCCAGGGCTCGACGACCTCGTCACCACGAACACCGCGCAGGGTCGCTTGCGTTTCGACGACAATCTGGCCGATGCCGTTTCGCAATCGGATGTCGTCTTCATTGCCGTGGGCACGCCGTCACGGCGTGGCGATGGGCACGCCGATCTGTCCTTCGTCTACGATGCGGCCGCCGAAGTCGGCCGCGCGCTAAAAGGATTTACGGTCGTGGTGACGAAATCGACCGTCCCTGTCGGCACCGGTGATGAGGTGGAACGAATCATCCGCGAGCAAAATCCCGCCGCCGATTTTGCGGTGGTCTCCAATCCGGAATTTCTTCGCGAAGGATCGGCCATCGAGGATTTCAAGCGGCCCGACCGCATCATCGTCGGGACCGATGCAGAACGGGCCAAAGCCGTCATGGGCGAGATCTATCGCCCACTCTCGTTGAATGTCGCGCCGATATTCTATACGAGCCGGCGTACGGCTGAGCTCACCAAATATGCCGGCAACGCTTTTCTGGCCATGAAGATCACCTTCATCAACGAAATTGCCGATCTCTGCGAGCGGTTGGGGGCTGATGTGCAGGACGTCGCGCGCGGCATCGGCATGGACAATCGGATCGGCGCAAAATTTCTTCATGCCGGGCCGGGCTACGGTGGCTCCTGTTTCCCGAAAGATACCTTGGCGTTGGTCAAGACCGCGCAGGACGCGGCAAGCCCCGTGCGGCTTATTGAAACGACAGTCTCGATAAATGACCAGCGCAAACGGGCGATGGCTCGCAAGGTGGTCGAGGCCTGCGGCGGCTCGGTTCGCGGCAAGACTGTCGGTATCCTTGGCCTTACGTTCAAGCCGAACACCGACGATATGCGCGACGCCCCCTCATTGGCCATCATTCAGGCACTCCAGGATGCAGGCGCTTCGATCAAGGCCTATGATCCGGTCGGCATGGAGCAGGCACGCAAGATGATCGAGGGCATTGAATTTGGGGAAAGCGCCTACGCGGTGGCCGACGGCGCGCATGCGATCGTCATCGTCACCGAGTGGAATGCGTTTCGGTCCTTGGATCTCAAGCGGCTTCATGCACTTATGGCGACGCCCGTGATGATTGACCTTCGAAATGTCTACCGCGGCGAGGACGTGGTGAAGGAAGGCATAGCCTATTCGAGCGTCGGCCGAGGAGCGATATCTCGCCGAATGGATGTGGGTCATTGAAGCTTGAATGTTGATCAGGTTAGCGGAAATCAACTTGAACACTTCTACAATTACCCTGCCTAGAGCAAGGCATATTTTGCTTCGGATGCGCTTTCAATTGCTGGGTGGATTGACCTTCGCTATTTTGATTCCTGTGCTTGTCCGTATGTCGTTTGGGTTTGGCGTAATATTTTCTTCAAACATGCAGGTAACGATTTTGGCTGCATTTATTGCTCACACGACAGGCTACTTGTTTTATAAGCGAATTGGAAATTTTCCTGGTGTGGCAGCAACAGGTTACATCCTACCCACCTTTGCGCTAACCTATGGTGTTGTTTTTGTTACCATTTTCTTTTTTCGGTTTGACTACAGCCGGTTCCAAGCCGCTGCGAGCTTCATCCAATCAACATTGTGGTATTTCGGCTTGCATTTAGCCACTCGAAGGCTAGCTCCATACCGGTTGGCAATAATTCCTGGTGGAGATGTAAGTAGGCTCGAAAGCATACCAGGCGTGAGTTGGCACTGGATTCGTTCGCCTGACAGGGTTATCGACTATGCAAACGGCGTCGTGGCCGATCTTCGGGCCGATCTTTCAGATGAGTGGGAGGGATACATCGCCGACCGTGCGCTCTCGGGAACGCCGGTCTACCACGTCAAACAGATCAGCGAATCTCTCACCGGCCGGGTCGAGATCGAGCATCTTTCCGAAAACACGCTGGGCTCCCTGAATCCAAACCAGGCTTACCTGAAGATAAAGCAGGCGATAGACTGGGCTTCTGCATTATTTGTGCTTGTTGTCTTCTCACCATTGCTGTTGTTCGTGGCGATTGCCGTAAAGATCGATTCGCCTGGACCGGCGCTATTTAGACAGAAGCGAATGGGCTATAGAGGCCATCCGTATGAGGTCTATAAGTTTCGAACGATGAAGCTCAGCGACACGGCCGTTGACGAGAAGGAAGCGGCCATCACGAAGGCCGGCGACACACGCATCACCCGTTTGGGGCAGTTCTTGAGAAAATCCAGGATCGACGAGTTGCCGCAGGCATTCAACATCCTGCGCGGCGAGATGAGCTGGATCGGTCCGCGCCCGGAAGCGCTCGTCCTATCGAAATGGTACCAGGCGGAGCTGCCGTTCTATCGATACCGGCACATCGTGCGGCCTGGCATTACTGGCTGGGCGCAAGTCAACCAAGGGCACGTCGCGGCCGTCGACGATGTCCTGGAAAAACTTCACTACGACTTCTACTACATCAAGAATTTCTCTCCTTGGCTCGACGTGCTGATCGTGTTTCGCACCATCCGAACCATGCTGACGGGATTTGGCGCACGTTGACAAGGCGACAAAGGTCAGTAGTGGACGCAGCCATGCGGCCGCGCACGAGACCTACAGATGGGCATAAACAGTAGTTTTTTGAAATGGGTATTTAAAATGCAATGCCTTATGGCACGCTGATTGGCATTGAGAATATCGTCCTATCGACACAGGAGAAGCACAATGACTAGGAAAACCGCGCTCATAACCGGCATCACCGGCCAGGATGGCGCCTATCTGGCGGAACTTCTTTTGGCAAAGGGCTATGATGTTCATGGCATCAAGCGGCGTTCCTCGTCGTTTAACACCGGTCGCATCGATAGTCTCTATCAGGACCCCCATGAAAAGAACGTCAGGCTGTCATTGCACTATGGCGACATGACCGACGCCACCAATCTTATCCGTATTGTCCAGGAAGTGCAGCCAGACGAGATTTACAATCTCGCGGCCCAATCCCACGTCCAGGTGAGTTTCGAGACCGCAGAATATACAGCGAACGCGGATGCGATCGGTACGTTACGTCTCCTCGAAGCCATCCGGTTGCTTGGCCTGACAAAGAAGACGCGCTTCTATCAGGCTTCGACTTCGGAGCTCTACGGCAAGGTTCAGGAGATCCCGCAACGAGAAACGACGCCTTTCTATCCTCGCTCACCATATGCGGCTGCCAAAATCTACGCTTACTGGATCACCGTGAATTACCGCGAAGCCTATGATATCCATGCTTCCAATGGCATCCTGTTCAACCACGAGAGCCCGATGCGCGGCGAGACATTTGTCACCCGCAAGATCACCCGGGCGGCGGCTGCGATCAGCTTGGGCCTTCAGGACAAGCTCTACCTCGGAAATCTGTCTGCCGAACGGGACTGGGGCCACGCCCGCGACTATGTCGAAGGTATGTGGCGAATTCTTCGGCATGACGTGCCCGATGACTACGTTCTCGCAACCGGCGTGAAGAATTCGGTCCGCCGCTTTGTCGAGCTTGCATTCAATGAGGTTGGGACCGAGATCCAATGGGTTGGCTCCGGTATCGACGAAAAAGGCATCGACGCGAAATCGGGCGCCGTTCTGGTCGAGGTGGACCCCCGCTATTTCAGGCCGACCGAAGTTGAGCTTCTGATTGGTGACGCATCGAAAGCGGAGCGCGTTCTAGGGTGGAAGGCAACAACGTCCCTAGCAACCATGGTCCAGGAAATGGTCCAGTCCGACCTTGAAACGGTAAAGCGCGAATCGGAGCACCGGCGTCTGGACGAGGATCAGATTCGAGTTGCGGCACAGTAAGGAACGTTGCACCGAGGTGACATGAAAATCTCGGTTTTAACAGTTTGCCGGAATTCGGCGGCGACAATTAACCATACGCTCGACAGCTTCCTGGCCCAGGATCATTTGGACAAGGAGCTGGTGGTTATCGATGGGGGCTCGCGGGATGAAACGCTGCCGATAATCCGATCTTACTCACAGGACCAGATTCGGTTGGTCAGCGAACCCGACAGCGGAATGTATGATGCACTCAACAAAGGACTGCGGCTCTATACGGGTGATGCCGTAGGGGTTCTTAATTCCGACGATTGCTTTCATGACCGCACGGCGCTGAGGCGAATCTCCGCAGGGCTTGAACAGGCGGACATCGTGCATGGTGACCTGGACTTTGTTGAAGATCATCTGACCAAGCGGGTCGTACGCCGTTGGCGTGCGGTTCCCCGGCCCTTCAAGGGTTTTCGGACCGGCTGGATGCCGGCCCATCCCACGTTCTATGTTAAACGGAAAGTCGCCGAAGCGACCGGTGCTTTCGATCTTAATTTCAAGGTGGCATCGGACTATGATTGGATGCTCAGAGCTGTTGAACTCCATGGATTTAAGTCGGCCATAGTCGAGCAGGTCTTGGTTGACATGATGATTGGTGGCGAAAGCACGCGCAGTCTTAAATCTCATGTTTTGCACAATATGGAAGCATTGCGAGCACGGCGCCAATGGCTGGCTTCGGGTTGGATAGACTATGCGCTCATCGCAAAGCCTGTACGCAAAATTGGGCAGTTTTTCGTGGGGCGCGGCACGTCACGGGCATGAAACGAAATCAAGGTTTTCTTTGCGGCATGCGGGCGTGGGTTGGATAACTGTAAGGCGAATCTTTTTCTGACTCATCTCATTTGCTCGAGCGCCCGTGTTTCGGCGAGCCTAAAAACAGTGAGTGGTTAACTCAGCTATGAACATCTATGGCCTGCAGAACTCCGCTTTTTCGCTTTTTGCTAGAGTGGTTCCACTGCGTTTGCGCATTCCATCACGTGGCTGCGGTTTCTTTGGCGACCTCTTCATGACCCTCAATGGCCTAAGATTTGCTGAGCTTTGCGGAGCGGATGCGTCCGTGGTATGGGGGCAAAATAGCCTCTATTTTGATGCGAACTCGGGACAGAACGCTTATCGCTACTTTTTCGAACAGGCCGAGTTTGACATTAGGACGCCTAGATCGCGCCTGTCCTTGGACATGAAATATCGTCCAACTGCCGATACATTTCGCCGATACGACGGCCTGAGCGTCCGCGCATCGCTTAGACGTGCGCTCGCGAAGTATTGTGTTGTCCGAAAGGAAATTGCAGACGCAGTTGAGACGTTCGTCCGTGACGAATTCAGCAATCTGACGCTTGGTGTTCATATTCGCATGACGGATGCAGCGACCGGTGCTGAGAACCGGAAGGTCGCTGCAATCGATCTCTATAAATATCACGCAGACAAATGGGTCAACAGAAACCCCGATGGACGAGTGTTTTTAGCAACGGATGACGAGCGAATTGTCGAGGAGTTCGGGAATCGCTACCGCGAGCGGCTTGTTGTTCGAAAAAGCTTACGATCAACAGACGGAACTTCCTTGCACGGTCACTACGATATTGGGGTCGCAGGAAGTGGTCTAATCAAGGGACAAGATGTTCTTACCGAAGCTTTGATTCTTTCACGATGTAATTACCTTGTTAGAAGTCATTCCAGAGTAACATGCTACACACTTTGTGTGAATCCGGCGCTGGAATTTACTGACCTGAGCTTGGAAATTGACGGGGTAGATAGAACGCCTTGGCTCCGCGGCAATGGTTTTATTGAGAGATGATGGCTCAGATAGTTCCATTTATGGTATTGGCATTGGCTGCTGTTGTCGCGATGCGCCTGCCGCTTGGAAAGGATTTAGCTGTACCCGCGTTTCTTCAACCCTGGTTTGCGCTGACCCCGAATGTGGGGCTCAATCTTCCGCTCTCTAAGCTCCTGTTTGGCATTCTCATATTCAAATATCTTCTACATGGGCGCTTTGATCCAATAAAGTCTTCGCTTTTTCTAATCTATATGCTGCTGTTGGCCTCGGGACTTTGTGCCGCCACTATTTCGCTGTCTGTGACGGGATCAGGCGTAGAATTTGTGGGTGGCGGATTTCGAAATGGCTGGCTGCGTGTTTTCGTAGCTGCAATGAGCCTCACGCTTAGCTTTGCGCCCATGTTCCTCCTTTTGGCGAAAGGGATTGACATACCTTCTCGCTTCCTAATTCGATGCATCTGCATTTCTCTGCTCACACTGTGCCTGATCGGTATTTGTCAGTTCGCCGTTTTTGTGGTGACGGGAATCGACATGTTACCGCTCGGACTTTTTATGGGGGCAGAGGATGCGCAAACCGGTATGCTGGCTATCGGCGGCTCCCTTTATATTAGGCCCGGTTCTCTTGCCGGCGAACCGAAGAGTTTAGGTATTGGAGCCTGCGTGCTTTTGCTGATGCTGATTACGATGGGGCGTCAGATTTTCCCTTCCAAGTTCAATAGATATTTTGCGGGAGCAGTCGGTCTATTGACCATTTTGCTCACGCAGTCGACGTCAGCCTTCATTTCGTTATGTCTAGGATCGGCTGTTTATCTAGCACTGCGCAGCGTAGGGCGACCGCTCCGGAACGGCGAGATAGTTTCGTTGTATACCGCTGGTGCTGTTGTTATTCTCTCTGTGTTCCTCACGAGAGTCTCGAGTATCGATACTCTTGGTTTGTCTGCACAAGAGGTGGCGACTCCAGATAGCTTTGTTTCTCTTCTACAAAGCAGAACTCTGGATCGATTAGAAGTCGAGGACTTCGATGTTATTATTCTTAAGTCAATGCTCGATGACACTCAGTCGATGATCCTAGGAAAGGGGTTGGGATTGGCTCACCTTTTTACCAGCGACTATATTCCTGATGTGTGGCGGTACTACATGCAAGACCGCATCATATTTCCGAAAACCGGTTTGACGTTTTACCTCGCTAGTGGGGGGATCTTTTCCGTGTTTCTCTTTGTTATGCTGATGGCCGCCATGACACCAGGAGCTCAGCGGAGTGGAGACTTGTTGGATAGAAGGTTATGGCGGTCCCTTCTTTTTATGCAGCGCACGGTTATCCCCCTTATGTTTTTAGCAATGATACGCATCTATGTGCTCGAACTGTCACTGCTGGTTGGCGCAATTCTGACAATCGGTCTCCAGCAGACGCTAAATATCAATAGTCGGAGACACCTCTTGTCCTTGAATCCGAGTGATAGGAGAGGATCCGTTTCAACACCCATTTGATTGGCCGAGGTCCCCAATACAGATAGAAACAAGTCCTCGTTCGCATTTCAGAAACACCGGAGAGACTGAATGATCCCACATTCTTTGGAGCTACGAACCAGAGATATCGCGCGACTAGTTGGACTTGAGGTTAGCCCAAGCAATCTCTATTCACGCTTTGAACTTCGGGTTGCCGAGGTTCTCAACATCAAACAAGCACGGTTCCTTCTGGATGTGGGTGCGAATCAGGGTCAGTTCGCATCTGCGGTTTTGAAGGCTGGGTTTGAGGGGACGGTTATATCGTTCGAGGCCTTGCCCCAAGTCTATCAGGAGCTCTTGGCGTCGGCATTTGGCAAACGATGGGTGGCAGCGCCGCGGGCGGCGCTTAGCGGTCGCAGTGATCTGACTCAACGCTTTTTCGAGGTAATCCAATGATGCAAGCATTCATCAAAAATAGTGTAGAGCGGCTATCGGGCGACCAGGTTTGGCTCGAGCGCAGTGCTGATTTCTCGCGGCTGGCGGAGTTTGTTCACTCTGTGCGCCCCCGTGCAACGACTACGCCGTTAGTAAGAATTGGGAAACCGGGTGATGGCGGATATCTATTGCCAGATGATTTGGAGGGCATGAAGATATTGATTTCGCCGGGCGTCTCGACAGAGGTGACCTTCGATTCTGAAATGTCGAAGCGCGGATTGCACTCCTTTATGGCAGATGCGTCGGTAGATGGACCTCCTGTTGATGATCCGAATTTCCATTTCTTCAAAAAATTTGTGGACGTTCACGAGGATAATTTGAACATGCGACTGGATTCCTTGTGCCAGAAGGTCCCTCCAGAGCTGGATGGCGATCGGATACTCCAAATGGACATTGAAGGAGCAGAGTATCGCGTGCTTTTGGATCTTGACGAAGACAATCTAAAAAAGTTTAGAATAATGGTCGTTGAATTCCATCACCTTACGCGGTTATTTGGCGAGTGGCAGATGCAAATTATAAGTGCGACATTCCGAAAATTACTGCGGCATCACTACGTAGTGCATATTCATCCCAATAACGTTGCGCCGCCAACCCAAAGAGGCGGCGTGAGTATCCCACCCGTTATGGAATTTACATTCCATCGCAAGGATCGTACGGCCTTGGTCGAAGGTGGAAAATGCTTAATTCCAAATCCGTTAGACGCAGATAATTTGCCACATCGCCCTGCGGTCGTTCTTCCAGAGTGTTGGAGATAACATGATAAGCCGTCAGTGCGTAGGCGTTGTCTATCCTATTAGATGAGTTGTTTCATAACTGTTATGAGGAGAATGATATTGTACTGTGTGCAGTCGGAATGATCGTTTGCTGACCACAAGACTTCGACAAGTCGCCTCAACTGCCGTGCTCGGAAGCGTCGCAAATGTCGTTCGGGTTCTTGCGACTTTGGTGACAGTACCGTCGCTTCTCACATACCTCGGGCAGGATCGTTTTGGTCTTTGGATCCTTTCCCTTTCCCTGATGGGCGTTCTTGGATTCGCGTATTCAGGGACGGCTGGTGCCATCGTCACTGCAGTGAGTCGCTCGCTCAGAGATCCTTTGCATGACGCAGTTCGCCTTGCTGTTACGAGTGCTATGACGATATCTGTTTTATCCGGATTGTTCTGCACCGTCGCTGGCCTTTTAATCTGCTCGCTTGTCGATTTGCCGTCTCTCCTAGGCGTAAGAGCGTCAGTCTCTGCCCATGAAGTTACAACGCACTTGGCAACGATGGCGCTTTTGCTCGGCGTTGGCTTTCCTGCGAATGTGCCGAAGTTCGTATTGATTGGGTCATTACGTGGAGGGATTGCCTATAGCATTGAGTTAGCCGGAGTAATCAGCGCAACGTGTTTGCTCCTAATTTCAATATCATTTAGGCAGCCACTATATATCCTTGCGCTGGCTTTTCTCGGCCCTCAATATCTCCTCATGTTTTTCCTCGGAAGATATGCCTTGAGCCGCCATAGCGTTCCATTATTTTCCAGGCGCTATTTCGTTTGGAGAGACGTTATTGGCATGTTTCGGGAAGGATCGAAGCTCGCCCTTAGCCAAGCTTCCTTTGCAATTGCCTCACATACAGATTTGACTTTGATAAGCGTGATTGCAGGTGCTGGGGCCGCTGTGCCCTACGGATTGGCACAGCGGGTGTTTGGAGCTCCGATAATGTTTTTGGCCGTAGCAAATGATGCGCTTTGGCCAGCTCTAGCCCGAGCCGACGCCAATGGTGAAAGGCGTTGGGTCCGGACTACCTATCTTCGAACGCTGATTTCAATGGGTATCGTATCGTCTGTTGCCAGTAGCTTAATTTGGACGCTTTACGGGCCCTTGACTAAGCTTTGGCTTGGAGCTCCTATCGCGACTAGCCCTCTTTTGCTGGGTGGAATGGCGGCCCTCGTCGTAGCTACGATGATGGTGCACACCACCGCCATGCTACTTCGTTCCGTCGGGCAGACAACCATTCTAATGCGAGCAATGATGGCAATGATGCTTGTAAACGTGCCCGCTTCAATCGCCCTAATTCATTTTATCGGCGCGGCTGGCGCCGTATGGGGCACAGTTATCTCTTACGCAATCTGTTTGATCGCTCCGTTCATCTGGATTGTACCTAGAATTCTGAAGCAGAGAGAAAATGATAGCGCCTCGGAGCGTAGCCAAGGAAGTATATTGAGTAATCAGGTGTAAGTGTGAGAATATCAATTATAATGCCAACATTAAATCAGGGGCGCTTTATCGAAGAAGCTCTTCTTTCCATTTTCAGGCAGGACTATGTCGACAAAGAAGTTATTGTAATGGACGGTGGGTCGACAGATGAGACGATGGCCATCGTCGCTCAATACCGTGACCGAATCGCGGTGTTTGAAAGCGGCAAGGATGACGGCCAGAGCGATGCCCTGGCCAAGGGCTTTTCGAAGGCGACCGGTGATATTTTTACCTGGCTGAGTTCGGATGACATCCTTCTTCCTGGCGCATTATCCAGCGTTGCTCGCACTTTTCTTTCGCAGCCTGGCTGCGAATGGGCATTCGGAAACCTTGTGTGGATAGATGCCGATGGTTTCGTGCTCCGTTGTCGGAGAGGCGAAGGGTGGTCAAGGTTGGCTGTTCAGCTTGGGATGTTGTCAGCGTGCGGCCCATCAGCGTTTTTTTGCCGCAACCTTTACGAGCGCGTCGGTGGGATTAATCGGAAATTGCATTATATGATGGACACCGAATTGTGGTGGCGTTTCGCGCTTTGCGGTTCGCGCTTTGTTCGTCTGCCGCGATACACCTGGGCACTTCGCCTGCACGAGAACGCTAAAATGTCAGGGCACATGTTTTCTGATCCCGACGATCCTAAGCAGTTACGGATTGAAGCCGCGAAAGGGAGAGAGAGGGAACATATCGAGCAGATTCAAATGAGGTGCAAGGTTCGATCGGACGCTTTCGTGGCTCCGCTACGACTGGCGCTCAAAGCGGCTGCACCTGGATACGTTCGATCGTTGGTCGATAGCTGGCATTGGCAGGGAAAGCCTTTGCCGTTGCTTTTGGAGAAAATGGGATGAGGCGAAAATTGACGGTTTGGTGGGGAATTCCCTGCAAAAGTGCCATACCGGTTTTCAAATCTCTAGCAGAGCAACTAGACGTCGATATCCTTTTTGTAGCTTTGAACGACTTGCCAGCTCACCGCAAAAAGCTAGGGTGGGATATACCTGACTTTGGTAAATTGTCATTCCAAGTGCTTGGCGCAAGTTGGATTTCTGAGGCTAAAGCGCTGATTGATGATCGTGCCGGGCTTCATATTGTAAACGGTATATATCATGATGAACGTGTTCGTTATGTCTCGCACCGGCTGGCAGAAAAGAACCGAGAATTTGGCGTCATCATGGAAGCGCCAGCAAATCTTCGGACTGGTTTGGGGCGCATCATAAAAAAGTTTGTCGGCCCAATAGTGACGCCGTTTCGTACTCGTTCTGTTGCCAAAAAAGCTAGGTTTGTTCTGTCTGCATCGGGTGACCGTCAACGTGATTTCGAGCGCTTAGGTTTCTCGAGAGATCGTATCTTTCGATACGGATACTTTCCCGATTTTCCAGCAATAACCAGGAAGCCCGGTCCCAGCTTTGATCTGCGTGTTCTGTGCATCGGTTATTTAGAGCCGTTTAAGGGGCAGGACTGTCTTCTATCCGCCTTAGCGATACTAAAACACAATAAAATACCGTTTGAGTGTGTTATAACCGGGTTCGGTTCATCGGAATCTTATCTTGTGAAGATGAACGACCGCCTTGGTTTGCAAGAAAACGTAAAATTTGTGGGTGTGGTCAGTAATGACAAACTGAAGGAATTGTTTGATTGGGCAAATATTCTTGTGGCTCCGGGTCTTGAAGAGCCATGGGGTATCCGAGTAAATGAGGCTCTTCTGTCGGGTCTACCGGTCGTCGTCAGTGATGGCGTGGGTGCAAAAGAACTGGTTGAGGTAAGCGGTGCAGGTGAGTTGTTCCGGGCCGGATCATCTGCGTCTCTCGCCGATGCCCTTACACGGAGTCTGGCAAGGCTTTCAAATGAAGCCGAGCTTGTGGATAAGGTTTGCGCCTTTCAGCGATCCATCACCCCGCACGCGGCTGCGGCGTATTTGGTGGAAGTACTTGATTACATCCAGGCTGGATCCGTCGTTAGCTTAACACGCCCGATACCCCCTTGGAGTTTGCCACCGAAGCCAGGCCAACAGTTGCTACAAGAGCATACAGTTTGACCGGTCTTCCGCTCCGGATCGTCCACACCATTGCCTCGATTGAGGCAGAAGCGTCTGGGCCATCTTATTCGGTGCCGGCGTTGGCTGCCAGGCAAGCCGCTCAGAACGATGATGTTTCTGTCTACTCAATAGGTAAGAAGGCCGCATATCTCCGGGACGGATTCTTACACCGTCGCTTTGAATCCGATTTTGCCGCCTATCCAGTTTTGCGAAGGATGGCATTCTCCGGTTCGATGTTGAGGGCTCTAAAGCTGGGCAGGCCAGACATTATACACAATCATGGCCTTTGGCTGATGCCAAATGTATACGGTGCGCGGGTGAAGAATAACACGGGCGCGAAGCTCGTATTTGCTCCACGCGGAATGCTTTCGCCTGCTGCCCTCCGGTTTTCGGCGGTGCGTAAAAAAGCATTCGGCGCACTAGTCCAGAACCGCGCCTTGTCGTCAGTTGATCTCTTTCATGCTACGAGCGAGCAAGAATACGATGACATTCGCGCCTTCGGCTTAACCGGAGCGGTCGCAATTGTACCTAACGGAATTGACGTGCTGGAAAATGACCCGGCCGCTCAGCCGAAGGAAAAAATTGTAATCTCGCTTGGCCGTGTCCATCCTAAGAAGGGTCTAGACCGTCTTGTTCGAGCTTGGTCGGCGATCGAAGCAGATTTTCCGGAGTGGAACTTACTCATTTTGGGGCCGAGCGAAGGTGGGCACGCAGACGAACTAAGACGGCTCGCCGCCAACTTGTCGTTGGCTAACGTCCAAGTTCACGACGCGGTTTATGGAGAGCGGAAACGAGAGTTGCTCGCACGAGCCGAACTCTTCGCTTTGCCGACGCTCAGCGAGAATTTTGGCATGACGGTCGCCGAAAGTCTTGCGGCCGGTACACCTGTAATTTCTTCTAAAGGTGCGCCGTGGCAAATGCTGGAAACGAAACGTTGCGGCTGGTGGATCGACCATGGTGCTGAACCGCTCGCGTCATGCCTCCGAGCGGCAATGTCGATTTCTCCGAATGAACGCATTGCAATGGGTCTACGGGGCAGAGAATGGATGTTGCAGGACTTTTCATGGGATTCCATTACGAGTCGAATGACAGAGTCTTATCGCTGGTTAATCGGTGGTCGGAAAGATGTGCCAAAATGGATCCGAGTGTTCGAATAGTCGACTTTGAAGAGAACCGCCGTATGGTCAAGTGGAGCAAGCGTGAGCAAGCTGCACGGATGCTGTGGACTTTCGCCTACCCATTGTTCGCGCTGAGTCCGAGGCCATTTTGGGCATGGCGGCGCATGCTTCTACGGCTTTTTGGGGCAACAATAGAGGATCAGGTGCATGTGTATCCGAGCGTCGAGAT
This sequence comes from Mesorhizobium sp. M1348, assembly GCF_040317925.1. Taxonomy (NCBI): domain Bacteria; kingdom Pseudomonadati; phylum Pseudomonadota; class Alphaproteobacteria; order Hyphomicrobiales; family Phyllobacteriaceae; genus Mesorhizobium; species Mesorhizobium sp. M1348. Next base: position 28,377 of record NZ_JAMYLH010000045.1, read on the forward strand.
AACAATGCCGTGGAATATACATTTGGAAAGAGGGGTAGCCATAGGAGATAAGGCCATCTTATATGCGTTGGGTCCCATTCAAGTCTGTGAGGGCGCTGTTATATCACAACTTGCTCACCTATGCGCGGGAACACATTCATACCGTGACCCGCGCATGCCGCTGGAAAAGCGTCCCATTGTTGTTGGGCCAGGGGCTTGGATTTGCGCTGATGCGTTCATTGGCCCTGGCGTGACAGTAGGCGCTGGCGCAATAGCTGGTGCTAGGGCTGTCGTGATGAAGGACGTTGGCGAAAACTCAATCGTAGCTGGAAACCCTGCAAAAATGGTTGGCCATCGTTGAAAGACCGTAGTCACTTGATCCCCGTCACAGTAGTTATTCCTGTAAAAAATGAGGAATTGAATATTGGTAAATGCTTGGCAGGACTTAAAAGATTTGAAAAGGTGGTTGTAGTCGATTCTGGTAGCACGGACTCCACAAAAGAAATTGTGGACAAGCATAGCGTTGAATTTATAAGTTTCTCTTGGAACGGAAATTATCCAAAGAAAAGAAATTGGATGCTTTTAAACTACGAGTTTAAGACGCCATGGGTCTTGTTTTTGGACGCGGATGAAGTTGTTTCGGGCGAATTTTGTGATGAACTCTCTCGGGCTCTGGCGAATACTGAGGTAGAGGGATTTTGGCTAAATTTTACTAACTATTTCCTCGAGAGGCCCTTGCGATTTGGTGTCCCGCAGAAGAAACTTGCGTTATTCCGTGTGGGCTCAGCTTACTACGAGCGAATCGATGAGCACCGGTGGAGCAATCTTGACATGGAGGTGCACGAGCACCCAATCTTGGATCGCAAGGCCGGCGAAATAAAATCAAAAATCGACCATCGAGATTTCCGCGGGATCGAGAAGTTTATTGACCGACACCAGGACTATGCCAAATGGGAGGTCAAAAGATGCATGAGTATCGACTGGTCGAAGGACACCAATCATCTGACTGAAAGGCAGAAATTTAAGTACAAAAACCTAGGAAAATGGTGGTACCCGTGGTTCTATTTCACCTACACCTATTTTGTGAAGCTGGGAATCCTCGACGGTTTCCCAGGATTCTCTTATGCGTTCTACAAAACGTGGTATTTTTTTATGATTAGAAACTTAATGGCTGAGGATAAGTTGAAGCGTTAGCTGATATACTGGCCAATTTAAGAGCGTAAGGGAACGCAGTATGACGAGGACATATGGCAGTCGTAAGCGAATTCTTGTTACCGGTGGGGCTGGGTTCGTTGGCTCGCACCTTATTGATCGACTAATTGACGAGGGGCACGAGGTACTGTGCGTCGATAACCTGTTCACCGGGACCAAGAAGAATATCGATCATCTACATAGCAATCCTCGGTTTGAATTTCTGCGACACGACGTGACACTCCCGCTTTATGTCGAGGTAGATGAGATCTATAATCTTGCCTGCCCGGCGTCGCCCGTTCACTATCAACATGATCCGATACAGACGACAAAAACATCGGTACATGGCGCAATCAATATGCTCGGTCTGGCTAAGCGGCTTCGTTGCAAGATACTCCAGGCTTCAACTAGTGAAGTGTACGGCGACCCGGCCGTTCATCCGCAAACGGAAGAGTACTGGGGACATGTAAATCCGATCGGACCGCGATCGTGTTACGATGAGGGCAAGCGGTGCGCCGAGACGCTTTTCTTCGACTATCATAGACAGCTAGGTCTTGAAATCAAAGTAGCGAGAATATTCAATACGTATGGTCCACGAATGCATTTGGCAGATGGCCGGGTGGTTTCGAATTTTATAGTTCAAGCGCTTACCGGCCGTCCTATCACACTTTATGGGGATGGAGATCAGAGCCGTTCTTTCTGTTATGTTGATGACTTAGTTGACGGGTTGATACGACTCATGGGAACAGCCCCTTCGGTCGCCGGACCCATTAATATCGGAAATCCGACAGAATTTACTATCAGGGAGCTGGCCGAACGAACGCTGGCTATGACAGAATCGTCAGTTCCGATTGTCAGGATGCCTCTTCCTCAAGACGATCCCCGGCAGCGGCAGCCTGACATAACCAAGGCTAAAGAGCTTCTTGGTTGGGAGCCAAAAGTGAACCTGGAAGAAGGGCTCCTTCGAACGATTGAATACTTTAGGGCGGCTATATAACATAATGCCCCACGACAGGGCGTACGGGCGCTGCCAGTGTGTATTAGGCAGATAAACTATCTGGTGTGGTCACCAGCGAACGAAAGCTTGCGATGAGTGGTTCTCTGGGAGGCGAGTTGCGTATCATGTCAAAATATGAGGAAGAGGGCGTGGGCGACCGTCGCGTCGGCGAAGCGTTGTCGCGGCGTGCGCGGGCGAGCGATCGAGGAGGCAATTGGCCCTTACCGTTAGCGGGAGCGCGCTGTCAAAGGAATTGCTAGAAACGGCATGGGGTCGTCCTGCCACGGCAAGTCGGATTGCCTGGGGCGACTCTTCGTGCGAAGGCCGACTGGAGTGACTTTGCTGCCGTGCCGTTGATCTCTGATGCCACCCGGATGATCGCTCTGTGGACAATGCTGCCACAGACTGCGCCGTGCCCAGCCACGGGACCCGATTACAAGGACGTGAACCGGGATAGCTTTGTAAGCGCTGTTGTGGGACCACCTTTCGGGAGTGGTCGCGATCTGTGAGGTTGCCGATCCTGTATTGGGATCGGAGATCGGCTTGTGTCTGGACTTGACCTTACGCTTGACCCGGAGCGGCAGCTTCGGCGTTTCGAGGTGATCAACGGTGCCGGCGGTCGGCGTCATTGGTCGGTGGATGACAAGGCGCGGATCATCGCGGAGACGCTGGAGCCGAACGCAATCATTTCCGAGGTCGCCCGTCGGTATGGCCTTAGGCCGCAGCAGGTCTTCGCCTGGCGCCGCGAAGCGCGCAAACAGGTCGCTTCGGTGCAGCAAGATTCTCCTGCCTTTGTGCCGGCGGTTGTGACGGCGCCGGAACCTGTAGCCAAGCGTCCAGCGAAGCAGCGGAAACGGCAAGCCACCCGGGATGCGGGCATGATCGAGCTTGAGATCGACGGCATCGCGATGCGCGTCGGCCGGGGCGCCGATACCAAGACGGTGGCCGCAGTGATCCGCGCGCTGAAGGCGACGTCGTGATCGGGCCGACGGGTGCGGTCAAGGTCTTGGTGGCGACGAAGCCGGTCGACTTCCGCAAGGGTGCGGAGGGATTGGCGGCGCTGGTGCGAGAGACGATGGGGGCCGATCCGTTCTTATGCGTCGGGCGAGATTATGTGGCGGAGCCGCCCTGACCCCTTTCGGGTCGGCCAAACCCAGCTTGCCTCCGCCACATAATATTTCATG
>NZ_JAMYLH010000046.1:0-24008 GCF_040317925.1 Mesorhizobium sp. M1348
TTGGAGACCTTGCCGAAGAAAGCGGCGCGGCCGCCGAAGGAGGCGACGCCCGCCGCCGTGTTGCCGGCGCTGCCGCCCGAGGCTTCGATGGCCGGGCCCATGCCGCTGTAGAGCAGTTCGGCGCGCCTCGTGTCGATCAAATTCATCGCGCCTTTGATGATGCCGTTGGTCTCCAGGAACGCCTCGTCACACTGGGCGATGATGTCGACGATGGCATTTCCGATACAAAGCACGTCATAGTCCGGCATCAATTCATGTCTCCGCCAAAAACCCACCGGCTTTCTGCCACGCCGGGCGCGGGCGGGTCTGGCCAGTGGGAATGGGCTTTGCGCTTGCCAATCCGTTCGGCGCCAGCCCTCACGGGGCGGCAAGTCCTGCCTCGCGACGCAATTCGTCGGCCCTGTCTGTCTTCTCCCAGGTGAAATCAGGCTCTTCACGGCCGAAATGGCCATAGGTCGCGGTCTTGCGGTATATAGGGCGTAAGAGATCAAGCATCTTGATAATGCCCTTCGGTCTGAGATCGAACAACTCAAGAATGAGGCGCTCGATCCTTCTTTCCTCAACCCTCGCTGTTCCGAACGTGTTGACCATGACAGAAACCGGACTGGCCACGCCGATTGCGTAAGCAAGCTGCACCTCGCAGACGTCCGCAAGTCCGCTAGCGACGATATTCTTTGCGACATACCGGGCCGCATAGGCAGCTGAGCGGTCAACCTTGGACGGGTCCTTGCCCGAAAAGGCGCCGCCGCCGTGACGACCCATCCCACCATAGGAATCGACGATGATCTTGCGTCCAGTGAGACCGCAGTCGCCGCGCGGCCCGCCGACTACGAACCTCCCCGTCGGGTTGACCAGAATTCTGATGCCTTCCGTCTCCAGGTGGGTCGGCAGGACAGGCTTTATGATTTCCTCAATGACGCCCTCGCGGACCGTCTCTTGCGAGACCTGCTCGTCATGTTGGGTCGATACGACGATGGTATCAAGGGCGACCGGGCGCAACCCCTCATAGCGCACTGAGACTTGGGATTTCATATCAGGACGCAACCAGCCAAGCTGTCGTGCTTTCCGGACATCTGCCTGTCGTTTCGTCAAGCGATGCGCGAGCTGGATCGGCAAAGGCATCAGGGTATCGGTTTCGCGGCATGCGTAGCCGAACATGAGGCCCTGATCTCCCGCTCCCTGCTGGAGGTCCTGCCCTCGTCCCTCGTCAACGCCCTGGCTAATGTCGGGCGATTGCTCGGTGAGTGCATGAACGACGGAGCAACGCCGGCCGTCAAAGCCGACAGCCTCATCGTCGTATCCAATATCGAGAATCGTATCGCGCGCAACTTGGCTATAATCCACCCGCGCATCGCTAGTAATCTCGCCAGCCACAACGACTATCCCTGATTTTACCAACGCTTCACAGGCGACGCGTGCCTTGGGATCGGTGCGGAGGATGGCGTCGAGGATGGCATCCGAGATGTTGTCGGCCAACTTATCCGGGTGTCCCGCGCCAACCGATTCGGAAGAGAACACGAACTGCCTAGCCATGAAATGCCTCGTTTCGGGTGTTGGAGTTGTATGGTGCATTTTGCTTAGCCCACCTTACCTGTTGGTGATGCCCGGGACCTCGAACGCAGCGCACAAATCGGCAACGTCTCTTCGCACGCAGGCATGGAGATCTTCGTCATCAGGCCGCCGGAGGACGCAGTCAATGAAGCCAGCAATTTGCACCATTTCCACATCGCGCATGCCCATTGACGTCACTGCTGGCGACCCAAGGCGAATTCCGCTTGTGACCGCCGGATCCCGCGGGTCGCCAGGCACCATATTAAAGTTTGTGATGATACCTGCCTTTGCTAGCCGCTCGGCATAGACCTTGCCCGATAGTGGTCGATCGCGCAGATCAAGGACCAGCATGTGATTGTCCGTCCCCCCGGTAACCAGGTCATACCCTCGCTCGATCAGTGCCTGTGCAAGAGCCTTGGCATTCTTGACGGTCTGTTGGCCGTAGCTTCGGAAGGACGGGTTCGCGGCTTCGTGCAAGGCAACTGCTAGCGCAGCGATGGCATTCATATGAGGCCCGCCTTGCAGGTGAGGAAAGACCGCCCGGTCTATTCGTCTGGCGAGATTGTATTTGCTCTTTGTATGATACAGGGCCTGATAGCGATCTTCGTTCCTGGACAAAATGAAACCACCGCGGGGACCGCGGATCGATTTGTGGGAGGTGCTGCTGACCACGTCGCAATGGCGCACGGGATTCGGGTGCGCTCCCGCGGCAATCAGTCCGCTGATGTGCGCAATGTCGGCTACGAGATAGGAGTTCGCTTCCAGGGCGATTTCTGCCATTGCCGCGTAGTCAAAGACACGCGGGTAAGCAGTTCCGCCGACCCAAATGAGCCGCGGCCGTTCCCGCTTGGCTGTCTCGCGCAAGCGGTCATAGTCAATCTGCTGTGTCTTTTCATCTAGTCCATAGGGGACGCGTTGATAGTCAGTTCCGGAAAAGTTGATGGCCCAACCATGAGTCAGATGGCCCCCTTCCGGGAGGGGCAGGCCCATGACTTTGTCACCGGGGCTCAAAAGCGCACGATAGACAGCCTGGTTGGCCGGCGAGCCGGAATAAGGCTGGACGTTGGCATGCTCGCTGCCAAATAGTGTTTTCAAGCGCTCAATGGCTAGATTCTCAAGCTCATCAACGATCTCATTTCCAGCGTAGTAGCGCGCACCGGGGTACCCCTCGGCGTACTTGTTCGTGAAAATCGAGCCGTTCGCTTCCAGCACGGCCGAGGACGCAAAGTTCTCTGAGGCGATGAGCTTAAGGGTCGTCCGCTCCTGCCGCTCCTGTCTCAGAAGCAGTTCGTGAACGCGGCAATCAACCGCGGCCAATCGAGACCGTCCGTAAGTGTCGCGCGGCGCGATGGCGCCGTCGGCGGAGTTGTCCATGGTGGTTTCGCGCTCCAATTGGACTGATCTATTTCACGGTCAAGCATGCGATCCCCTTCGACGGCGCGTCTTGTGTGGCTTCGAGCCGTTGAAGGTCTCGTTTGTGATAGCCATCGCCGTGGGGCAGGAGATCAACCAACAGTTGAACCAGCCCGCCGTCCTTACCTCCTGCTTTGAGATGGTACGAGCACCACGGACGTTGTTCGTTGCAGTAAAGAAAGTCGGCTCTGGCCAGCAGCCGGACGTGTCGTACAACGTGCTCACGACGCAGACCCAGAATCTCCGCTAGCTGGCAGACAGTTAGGTCCGCATGCGCGCAAAGGCCTAGGATTCGAAGGCGATCTAGATGCGCTGCCGTCCGAAGGCGACTGACCAGTGTCAGCATTGGTCAGGTCCAAGCCACTTGGAAAGCCTGGGCACTCGTCCTACTGAATTTGTCATTTCGCGTTCTCCACAGATGTTGCAGCTTTCGAACGAAATAATATGGTTGCTTGTCCACCGACCGGACAATCTCGGTGGCCGTGAAGATACTGTTTTGAGCCAATATGGCTGTGTCGAACAAACAAGATGGGCGCTGTTCTTGCCATTGCCTTTAGCCGAAATTGCACGCAGTTCGGCGGGTCGGAGAATAAGCCACGGTTCGGACTCCACTGACTCAAACGTTGCAATAAGCCTACCATTCACAGCGAACCGGAGTTGCTAAGAGTCTATGAATTTCCTTGAAGGATCTGTTGCAACGTTTGCGCAGCCCGGTCTTGCTCCCGGCTTGCAGCGGTCAATCTCGTGCAGACTGACCGTGATGCAAAGATGACAAGGAAGGTTCGCTTTCAATCCGATCTTCTTCCTGGCCAAGTGGTTCGTAGTCTCATAACTGTGGCCTAGACAAAAGCTGGGCTAATCAGCGGTATGATGTCGTTAGCGTGGTTGGGCCACCAGCAGGTCGACGCCAAGATCGACACGCGCAATTTCCCGCGCTACGAGAATGTCAGTGACTGCGCGCTCTTCCTCGGGCGGTCTGGCTGCGCCGTCTAGAATCTGAATGCATCTCGCGCCGACCCGTTCAGCAATGAGCTGTTCGGCTTGCCGCATTGACGGCGAAGCAAGCTCAAGTACGTTTTCGCGCATCTCACGCGCCGCCTCGCCGACTTCCGCAAAACGCTTCTCGGCGAACTGCTCCCTGAAGAGCGCAGCGAGATCATCAAATGTTTGAACTTTGGTGGGCTTGGGTTTCGAGCAAAAATATCCAGTTGCCAGTCCAGGTTTATAGGCAAGGCTGTGCGCTTTGTCGTCTGGCAAGGGCCCAATATCCCCTGGTGAGACGAAAATGGACTGCCGTGCTACGGTTGCTCCAAATAAGAGCGGTCGAAATCGCTGATGTTTGCGATACAAGGAGCCGCATAGAAGACGTTTGACGGATAGCGCGCCTCAAACCGAAGAAGCAGTTCATGCTGACGCGACACATCCCTGCGCATCATCGCAATCCGAAAAAATGGTATCGACAAACCGGGACAATGTCCGCTCGCAACCTCAAAGGCAGTTCCTCGCTTCATCAGCTCCGGAAGCTTGTACTGGAAAAACAGCGGAACCCCTGGGAAATTGATGCGGATGTCAAAGCCAGAATGCCCCTCCTGTATGAGGTTTGGAAAGACCGGCGCGCCTACAGGTGCGGCTGACGATGACCGGATAAGGTTTTCGGTGAAGGCATACCCAAATGAGAACTCCATGTAGCCCACCTTCATTCAATTCTGCTTTCGTGCTGAAGTTTATCCTGGCTCTTTACCTGCAGCCGAGCAGACTCTATAACAAAAAAACTATGTATACTTGCGAGATAGTCTGAGCTTATCGATTCCTCGGATAGATATTTAAAGAGCTCACCCACTCTTCTGGCTGCTAGAATGGGAATGGGAAGCTTCTGGTTGATCTGGGTCGAGTTCCAGTTGATTTTGGTAAGCGACAAAACCTCCTGCGCTATCTCAGCGATTCCCGGCCAGATCGCCGATAAGTTTCGGGCTTCGCGAACAGCGCCAGAGTGCGTAGCCGATATCTTCAACCGGGGCGGCAGCTTCTCCCTCGCCAGTGCCGAGCGCGATCATATGCGTTGCGCATTCGGCCAGCGCGCCGTCAAGGCGCCCCGCTTCCGTCGCGCTGCCGTAAAGGTCCAGGAACCACGCCAGCGAATAAGACCAGTCGGCAGGCAAGTCCTGCCCATTGTGATCCCTTGCGACGACGGCCACGACGGCGTTGCGGCCTTCGGGCGTGCGGGGCTCTATCCCAAGGATCGGGTATAATTCGGGTGTCGGCTGCTGAAGGATACGCGCCGGCACGAGCGACAGTGCTTTCTCCAGCGAGGGAGGAAAATCCTCCAGTTCTTCGGCCAGTTCGGCAGCTTCTCTCCTTCGTCCCTCGCGGCGCGCTTCTACATATTCTGCCGCAACCACGGCAACGGTGCGCTGCGCCCGTTCAGCGGTGCCGGTGGCAATCAGCTCGGCCGGAATGTCACCATCCTTGATCGCCCAGTGCGTACGGTGCTGTTCGAACTGTTGAATGCCCAGCCGGTCCGCAATTCTCAACACCGCTGATCGGTCGAGAAAGGCATGTTCCGGATCGGGCTCGAAGGTGAAGGCCAGTTCGTGTCCGCGCCGAACGATATTGCGTATGCGGCCGTGCCGGACCACGCGCGCGTGCGGGCCTGCCGCCCCGACTTCGTACATCAACAGCGCCGGGATTTCCTCCAGCCGGCGCAATGTTTCAGGGCGCGCGAGGTCGATAGCCTCGGCCTCGGCGCCGCTATATTCCTTGAACCGGTCAATGGTTGACGTGAACGGCGGCGTTTCCCACCACTCGCCGTGGCCCGAGACAAGCAAGTTAAACATGGCACAGCACCGACCTCACGCCGCCTTCTCCATAGACCACTTCACCCGTTCGGCGAGAAAGGCGGCGAATGATTTCACATTGATATTGCCGCTCGCCTCCTCCAGCCCTGCGAGGTAGGCCTTCCGGTCATCGACTCTGACGACTGTCCAGGGGTAACCGCCTGAAGCCAGCATCGCGTTCATGAGGAACCGCGCCATCCGTCCGTTGCCGTCCGGATAGGGGTGCACATAGCCCACAAGCCAATGCCCCAGCACGGCACGCACGGCGGCCTCCTTCTCCGCCTCCAGCAGGTCGAACAGCTCATTCATACCATCGGCCACCGCTTCGGTACGCGGCGCCACGTGCTGCGAGCCGCGCAGGTACACAGGGTGATTGCGATATCCCGCAAGCGCGCTGGCTTTGAGGATGCCGGCGGTCACTGACGGCGCGAACAGCTCCCGGTACCACTCCCGGTGAGTGTCCCGCGTCAACGCGCCGGCTGGCTTGCCGTTGATGATCGCGGCAACAGAGTCTTTGACCTTCTGGAATGCGAGGTAGTAGCCACGCGCGGCAAGCGCATCCCGGTTCTTGCGGTCCTCTTCATCAATCTCCGGATTCCAGCTCCCCTCGCGCACCCGGCCGATGAGTTCCGGGGTGACGCTGTACCCTTCTATCGACAGCGAATGGTAGGCGTCGCTTTCGTAGATATCCTCGACGAACTTCATATAGGCGTCTTTGTCGGACGGCAGTCCGGGCGCCTTCGGGAATATCTCGATGATGGCTTCGCGCTGCGATTGCCAGATCGCGCGCAGGCGGGCGACCAACGGCGGTACGCCCGCCGCAATGGTTGTCACTCCAATTTGTCCCGCGAACGGATCGGATTCGCGCACGTCATAGCCGGCGGCTTTGAAGGCGGCCACGATTTCATCGGCAAAGGAGTCGCGTCCTACGCGACGGAAGGCCCCCGCAAGCCGTCCCGCCACGGCGGAATGGCCGCCATCAAGCAGCAGGGCCAGAACGGTTGATACGTCGCGCACCGACGCCATGGCGATCTGCATCTCGATAGGGGCGCGCTGGAAGAACGCTTCCGGCACCCGGGTAAGGGCGGCCTCGACAGTGAACACGCGCTGGCCGTTTTTCTCTGTCAGTTCGGCCGGCATCTCCTTGACCTTGAGGTCATAGAGCGAAGTGCCGAACAGCAGGTCGATTCTGTTATTCGTGCCTTTGGGGGTGTTCACCACCACCTGAGGCGGAATAGTGGGCGCTTCCGCGTGCAGAAGCAGCGACTGCTCCGGTGACAGGAACCAGTCCTTGCCGAACCGGTCATTGCAGTAAAGGGAGCAGAACTCCCAGAAGCTCGCGTACCAGGGGGTGGTGTCTTGCTGCTGTGCCTGCGGGCCGGTCGACATGAGCCAGCCTTTGATAACATCGCGCAGGAACCCGTTCTGCAGCAGCCGCTCCCGGTGGACGCGGGTCAGCTCATCTGATTTGAATATGCGCCGCCCACCCTCCTGCAGCTCTTTGAGGACGGCCAGTGATACAGCGAGTTTTTCATGGGGCTTGGCCATGGCCGTGCCTTTGCAACTTTTTTAGAGCTGTGCGATTACAAGTATATAGTGCTGATAGGCGACAAGTCAATGATGCTGTGGAGTTGCAAGTTTTTTAAGTCGTGCGTAACAAGTTTTTTATGCGATAATCGGCAAGTGCGATCGTTTCCATAGCCGCGCGAAGGATCGTTACCCGGATGGGCCGAGACCCAGCTCCCTCTTCTCGGACGAATTCCGGCGTGACGAAATCGGGAATGGCTGCGCCGAAGCTTTCGCCGTCGCGTTGCAGCTTGCCTCGAAGGATCTCGCGGCCGAGGTTCTCGCGGATGGCGACGAATTCCATTTCGGGGGTGATGATGCCGGTGCGCGCATAGGCAAGCTGGGTCACTGCCTTGCCCGACCTGGCCCTGAGCGGCCGGTTGCGCACGGGAAATTCCGGCGTCAGGCGTTCGCCCGCCGCGAATCCATTATCTTCCGGCCGGACATGGCGGCCTTCATAGGCCTCGACATCGCCGCGCGCCAAGATCCACTCGTGGCGAAGCCGGGCAAGGCCCTTGTCGATGCTGGTTTCGACAGTCGGGTCGGTATAGGGGCCGGACGGATCGTAGACGGTGACGGGCGGTTCGCCGGCCGCCGGGTGGACGGAGATTTCGCGCATCGGCACTTTGATGTGCGGATAGAGGACGCCGGACCTATGGATTTTCCGTGAGGCAGGCAGCGGTCCCGTCGAGACGGCGGGGCTGAGGGCATTCATCTTGAGGCTCCTTTGCTCGTTGCATTGGAAACCCAGTTCTGTGCCGGGAGGATGAAAAGACGCTTCTGTCGACCTGCCGAAACAGGACCTCGGGCGTAAACTCCCGCAAAGCGCTTGCACCGTCCCTACGCCAGTATGAACTGGATCAGGTTCAACGGGTCACTGCGCCGCGAATGCCAGCAGTATCTCAGCCCCTTGCCGGGACTCCCCTGGTGAATGCCTCAAATTGAGCGGGCCGGAACTATCTCGTCAAGCGCATTCGGCCCGCGCCGGTGATCGTCGGGCGATCGTCTCGGCCAGGCGCAAGATCGGATGGAGCGTCGCCTGAGAATCGTCTGTTCCTCGATCAGCCTCGCTTATGCTCTGGAGCTTGTTCTCTCGCGCCCGAATTTCCGCGGGGATGGCTGAACGGAGGCGATCCATTTGCGATTTTCAAGTGCGTCGGGCCGCACCCCCACAATCGCTCAACAAGTCGAACACGTCCTGACCCGACTGGGCCTTCAAGTTCGGACCTGAAACCTGGCCGGGTACTGCTGGATGGCAGGGTCTGTCAAGCGGGCGGAAGGGATGAGGAAATGAAAGAGCTGCAGATCAAAACACAGCGATGAATATCGCCTGCGCGATCATCCGGACCAGATCTGATATGAAACATCGTCCGGCCCCGAGATCGAGGCTCCAATCTCGTATAGCTTCCATGCGACGTTCTCTTGGAGTGTTGCGGGATTGGTCCGCTCAACCGGATCTCGGAGCTCAACCCTTTCATCCGTTAGAATGAGCGTTCGAAACGCAGGATTCCGCCGACACTGCTCTTCTTGTTGGCGTTGGTCCAATTCACGTTGGAAGCGTCCAGCTTGCCGACGGCGAAGTTACCGTATCGGCCATAGTCGAGTTCCGCCGTAACTGTGAAATCTGGAAGAAACGCATAGGCGACGTTTGCAGCGACACCATGGTTCTTGAGCTGATCACCGGAGAGCTGAAGCTTGAACGAAGTTGTCTCGTTGAGCTCGTAAGCGGCGCCAGCCCAGAAAGCCCAGTTCCCGCCCCAACTCTTATAGAAGCCGCGACCATGAGCGTCGATGGCGTTCGTGGAGTCGTCGTTGAGCTTGCCGTTGGAACCGTAGCCGAGCATTCCGAACAGCAACAGTTCGTTGGTGACATTGATGTCGACACGGACCTTGGCGGCCACCGATTCGTAGTTGCTATCATAAGCGGCAACGCCGGTGATCGCGCCCCAGCCATGTGTGTATTTCAAGCCGCCGACTACGTGCGGTGCGTAGCTGTCGATTGTGCCGACCACGCCCGAGCCTTCTTCGAGCGAAACCACGGCCGAAAAGCCGTTCCCGGCGTCGAAGTAGTACTGAACCACATTGGTATCGAAAGCGCCGTAGGGAACCGGCGTCTGGTTGAGTACGTCACCCGCGCCGCCAATAAACATGTCGAAGGCCGACCAGTCCTTACCAACTCGGAGGCCACCAAGCTGAATCCAGGCGAAAGTCAAGGTGCTGTCTCCGTTGAAGGCATAGGACCGAGAACTGTCCGAAACCGAAGTGTGGCGGTTGCCGAAGTTCATGCGGGTTTCGGTGTAGGTCTTCAACGTGCCGAGTTCGGTCTCCTGGCCGGTCCAAGTTTTCAATGTGAAGCGCGTGTTGTTTTGCCATGTGCCCTGATGCTCACCAGTCCTCACATCCGAGGTTCTTGCGTGATCAACCAATCCGACATGGCCCAAGCCGACGTCGTAACGGACATAGCCGCCGATGCGCACGCAGGTCTCAGTGCCTGAAATGTAGACGTAGCCCGAGCCGTAGACGTCGCAGATTTTAACGTACTCAGTCGGGTCAGGCTCGGCAACGGCGGTCACGGCGCGAGCGTCGGAAACGGCAATCAGTGCCGCAGTTGAGCCGAGGAGGAGGCTCCTAATGTTCATTGTTGATCTCCGTTCAAAGAGTAAAAGGAATGGACGTCAGTGATGAAGTCTTGCTAAGGAAACAGTCGATAACGATGCGCATTGAGTTGAATTTGAGCAGTTTTGATGCGCTCGTCACGCCAGATATTCATCAGAAATTGAGAATATGATTGGGTGTTATTGTTACAAATATGCGATTGTTATTACAAATATAATAATCGCCGAAACGACTCCATCCAACATTTCTGTACAAATCATCCCCGTCATCTCCGCTAGTTGTGGGCGGGCCGTCACAAAGGCTTCTACTGCAAATGACGTGCCATCCTGACGACGCAGCTGCGGCTTGAAGCTCAAGTGTGCCGGCGGACCTTGGTTCGCTCTTCCTTCCTTTTTGCCTTGCGGATCAACCCAAGCACGAACGGCAAACGTTTCGGCTACGGTTCGTCTGTTCGCTTCGCGACAGTTTCGTTCAATGGCGACAGCTTTGTCTGCTGTGAGCCCCGACGTTGAGACATCATGCGGCGGCACCGCTCGGTACGACGCCGTCATTTTGGCGAGCGCGATGATCGGTAATCACGCGCTGACGCGCAGCCTTGCCTCCACCACGGAGTCAGTAGGCGCGCCGGCCTTGGCATTGCGGCCGACCTGACGGTCGCGTCGAGCAGCCTCTCGTCCTGATAGACGGCGCGCCACAGCTAATGCTTCTTGCCAGCAATTCACACAACGAGCTCATCGAGATGCCAGAGATCACTATGGGCTGCGCTAGCTGGCGAGCAAAGTCTGGTCCCAACGCCGTGTTATCTCGTTGGATGCGGCAGCCGCGCTCAGCAGAATCTACTCGACCAGGCGCAGGCTGAAGGGAAGGGATGGTGGAACCAAACGGTGCGCGTGAGGGTCGCGGCGGGAACAGCCATGGCCAGTCGCTGACCGTCCAGCCAAGACTGAACGGCCGCTATTGCTGAGAAATACAAGTTTCGAGCCCAAAGCGGAACGGACTGACATAGCGCAAAGACACAGGCGAGCGCAGCCGTAAGGTTGGTGGTTATCAGCATGGGACGGTAACTGTTGCAGACCACAAAATATCGCGAGGCCGGCCTGCCTTGGTACACTATCTATCCGACTGTGTCGGAGTTCTCTGGGGCGGTCGGCGCCGAGGCTTATGAGGAATGGCTCAGGAACCTGCCGGCTGACGATCCGGTGTCGCTCTATTTCCACGTTCCGTTCTGCCGATCAGCTTGCTGGTATTGTGGCTTCCCCACCACCATCACCCGCCATGATGCGCCGATCCTCAACTATCTGGCGGCGCTGCGTGACGAGATCCGTTTGGTCTCGGAGCGAGCGCCGCAGACGCTGCCCGTGAGCGACATGCATTTCGGCGGCGGAACGCCGTCTCTCATAGGACCAGCCGAGTTCCTGGCTCTGATGGAGTTCCTGCGACGCCGCTTCGCTCTCACGAAAACAGCTACGGTTGCCGTCGAGATTGATCCGCGCACGTTCACGGCCGAGATGGCCGAGGCCTTAGGAGCAGCCGGCGTGAACCGTGTGAGTCTCGGCGTGCAGAGCTTCGATCTCATTGTTCAAAAAGCAATCAACCGGGTTCAGAGTGAGGCGCAGACGTCTGCTGCCGTGGAAATGCTGCGCCGGCATGGAGTAAGCCGCATCAACTTCGACCTCATCTTCGGTCTCCCGCATCAAACGGTGCAGTCCTGCGTCGAGACCGCGAGGGCGGCGGTCGCAATGCGCCCCGACCGGCTTGCGGTGTTCGGCTATGCGCACATCCCGTCGCTTGTAAAGAATCAGCGCCTCATCGAGGAGGCAGTTCTTCCGGGCAGCGCTGCCCGCGCCGAACAGTATGCGGCCGTGGCCGCGACGCTGATTGCCGCCGGCTACCGCGAGATCGGGCTCGACCATTTCGCCTTGCCGGACGACGAGCTCGCGCTGGCACAGAAAACGGGTCGCCTGCGGCGTAACTCGCTGGGCTACTCGGCCACCACCTGCAGAACCCTGATCGGTTTCGGCGCGTCGGCTATCGGCCGCGTCGGCGAGGGGTACGTCCAAAACGAAGTTACACGGGATTCCTACATCCAGCACATCGCAGCTGGCCGTCTGGCGACGTCAAAGGGCTATCGCCTCACCGACGACGACCGCGTGCGAGCCGCAATTATCGAGCGACTAATGTGCGATCTCGAGGCCGATGTGCAGGCAATCTGTGCCGCCCACGGATCTGATCCGATCCGTCTTCTCGATTCAGCTGAACGCTTGGCGATGCTGGCCGAGGACGGGATAGTGGACTTCGAAAACGGTTTTGTCCGCGTACGGCGGGAGCATCGCTTTGTAATTCGCGCTGTCGCTGCCGCGTTCGATGCTTTTCTCGATCGGGATGGCCGTAAGCATAGCCACAGGTGAGGGCAATCATCCAACCGGAAGCTAAACTCGACGCCCTTGGCCGAGGCCTGTCATGAAGCGCGCGTCAAGGATGCGAAAAGCAGAGCTGATCCGCCTATTTCATCTCATCTTCAATGACATCGACCTCGTGGCTGCCACCGAGGCGTTTCCATATTGATCGTGGTAGGTGCGGGACATCTGGGTGTTTCGCCGTCAGCGCATGAATATCCCCGCCATGTGATGGGTCAGGAAATCGCGGTGGCTGCAATCAGCCCGTCCATCGATGACAGACCGCGGCCACGCCGCTTCGCGAGGCCCGTCAGGTCGCCCCAGGCCAGGGCAACCAGTTCGTCCACGGGCAGGACTCTCGGCTCGAAGCGCTGCGGCAGGTCCCGGGCGAGCCATCCGGCCAGTGCGTCACGTTTCCGACCTTTGTCTATGAGGGCAGCGCCGCGCCGGATCTCGGCGATCGACACAACCTGATAAATGAGCGGTCTTCATCGAGCCCGTCATCCATTCCAGCGCGCGCGCGTCAGGGCTCGGCCTCGTCACCTCGGAGAGGCCATTAGTGTCGAGCAAGAGCCTCACAATGGCAGACCATGCGGTTCATCGCGTAGCCGCTCGATGTCCAGTTCGGCGTTGCGCAGCGGCGATGCGCAGCGAGTGCCCAGAAAACGGCAGCCAGCTCCCCTTCCGGAAGATCGGAGCGGACGCCACGCAAAAAGCGCCAAATCCTTGGCGCCGGCGGTCTGTGTGTTTGCGCGCTGGCGGCTTTGGTGTACTCCTGTGCCGTTTCGACGAGGCTTCCAGCCGGACCGGCAGGGGAGGAGGCTTTGGCGGCGCGGCCGGCACACGGCCCACCTCGAGGACGAGATCGACGATGTCGGGCAGATCCTCGGTCGCCTCACAAATCGGTGAGGTCGTCGGGGCACCGTCTTCCACTTTTGTTGATCAGCCGCCTTCCTGGCCATGTTCCGAGACAATAAGGCGCCCGTGCGCCGCCGCCTCGATTAACCCAAGACGCGCAAGGATCTTTTGCCGGAGACAACGAGGTCACCATCCTGCGGTGCCGCGTTGCGTCACAGTCGGCATGAGATGTGCAAAGTGGACCGTCGTCAAACGTCAAACAGAGGCGTTGGTGACTGGACTGAACGACCAGAACGGGCTGCTTGCGCCCTTTCGGACTTCACAAAGTTCGAAAATGGCGTCGTTTCAGGGCATAATCGCCGCTTGTCAAAATGTTTGCGACAAGTCCGGTGAAAGCCTGCCGAGTATCTTGTGCTTGGGGGGCGGTTAGTTCCGATAAACTAAGCGGCATACACATGCTAATCTATTTGATTTACGGGCCGACCTGCAGCGGCAAAACAGACGCGGCAATCCAAATTGCACGAGAGACCGGATGGCCGGTCATTGCGCTGGATCGTGTACAATGCTGTCCTCAAATCGCCACCGGCAGCGGGCGTCCCTCGGATTCCGAACTGCAATCTACCCAGCGGATCTACTTGGATTCGCGCCCGCTAACCGCGGGCATCATCGACGCCGAGACCGCCCATCGTAAGCTGATAATGCAAGTGGATGAGCGTAGTTCCCAGCCGGGGCTCATCCTCGAAGGCGGTTCGATCTCCCTTCTCAATTTAATGGCGCGAAGTCAGCATTGGGATGGCGCTTTTCGGTGGCATGTAAGGCGGTTGCGGCTCGGCAACTCGGACGCCTTTCTGGAGAGAGCCAAGCGTCGGGTCACAGACATGTTTGTCACAAGAGAAGGACAACCTTCATTGCTGCAGGAACTTGCGGATCAGTGGAAGGAAGATGCAGTCCGTCCCACTTTGGAAGACGTTGACGGATATCGTTGCGCCATTCGTTTTGCGAGAGAGCACAGCTTGGCAATCAGCGAAATGCCGTGCCTTCGCAAAGAGCTCCAACAAGATCTTGTAGAGGCGATTGCGAGAGAATATCTCGAATATGCGCGTTGGCAAGAACGCGACTTTCCAGAATGGCAAACTGAGTGAGCAAGCCTCCCCGGACCTCGCCTGCGGTGCGGGCACGGTAGCTCCTGAGAATTGCGCTAAGTGGTTTGCTGAAGCAAGCTATTGCCAGGCGACATTAGGTCCGTGTGGCAGCGGAAGGATTGCTTTCGCCACGGTGACTGCGGAGGAGGCGACATGGCTGCACTGCTCATTTCAGGTATGGGACGGAATGTACCGATGACAAAGTGCTGCGCGCTTCGTAGCGACCGCTACCGTGGCTGACTCGCGAACTACTATCCGCCAGCCCAGTCTGTGGCGTCGTCTCGGCTTTCATCGCCACCGCCTTCGCCCAGGAAACGCCCGAGGCCGCAAAGCGTCGCCGTGGCAGTGCGGCACCCGGCAAGATGGGTGGTCATCGGCCCTATCTGATCGACGGGGAGCACCGTGCTTTCGTCCTGGGCGAGGTTGAGCGAGATGCCAACATGACGCTTCATCAATTGACGGCGGCACTGGCTGAACGTGGTCTCCTGCGAGCGTCGGTCGCTTCCTGCACCGCGAGGGCAAGAGCTTCAAAAAAACCGTTCTGCCGGCCGAGCAGCTCAAGCCAAAGCTGATGCGCGGGCGTGCGCAATGGATGCGCTATCAGACCCGCATTGACCCTACGCGCCTGGTCTCCCTGGATGAAACATGGGTCAAGACCAACATGGCGCCGTTGCGCGGCTGGGGTGTGCGCGGCAAGCGGCTGATGGCCCACGCACCATATGGCCATTGGAAGACGATGACCTTCATCACCGCGCTGCGGCATGATCGGGTGGAGGCGCCTTGGGTCATTGACGGACCCATCAATACGCAGGCCTTTCGCGTCTATGTCGAAACCGAACTCAACAAAACACTGAAGCCGGGCGACATCGTCATTCTCGACAATCCCGGTTCTCACAAGGGCCAAGCCATCCGCGACATCGTCAGGGCTGCTGGCGCAAGGCGGGTCAAGCCCGCGAGAGCGGCAATTTTGTTCCGGCTATCACCCTCTCGTCGAGAACGGCGTGACGGAAGCGATAAAGTTGCGCCGGCCGGCCGCCGGTTTCCGCGGTTGTCTCACCGGTTTCTTCGACCAGCTCCTGCTGCTCGATTAGCCGGCGAAAGTTCGGCTTACGTACGAGCCTGCCGGCAAGCGCCTCCACGGTGCGCTGCAGCTGCAAAAGCGTGAAGACCGGCGGCATCAGTTCGAATACGACCGGCCGGTATTTGATCTTGGAGCGCAGCCGCGCAATGCCGGTCGCCAGGATGCGACGATGATCGGCGATCATCGATCTGCCCGACACCGAGGTGGGCGCAGCGGAATGTCCGGCGCGTATTGCTTCCTCCACCAGGGCGGCTTCGTAGAGCAGCTCATAACGTTGAAGCGCGAGTTCCTCGTTCCAATGGCGGTCGTCAAAGCCGAAGGCGATCGCCGCCCGCCGTCGTCGGTCGAGGCGTGTCGTACCGTCGTCAGTGCCATCCGCCCATTCCATCAGGCGCGGCCGCAATTCGTCCAACACGACCGCCGGTGTGCCGGAGCGGTGATCCTCCCACGGGAAATAGTCGTACCAGCTTCCCCAGTGTCGCCCGGCCGGGTCGCCAGCTTCGTCTTGGTGGGTGAGCGCCAGATAGCTGATAGAGACCACGCGGTCGTCAGCGCCAACCCTGTCGCGATCGGCGAAGGTGTAGAGCTGTTCGATATAGCCGAGCGGCTGGCCGGTCTGTTGTTCCACCCATCCCCTGAGGCCCGACTGCAGCGAACGGTGAGCAAGCTCGAACGGGCCGGAGGGCAGGGCGTTTGCCTGCGGGATGGTCAGAACGCAGGGGGCGCTGCTGTCCATGGCGACCACAACGGCGATCAAGTCCGCATTGACGTCGTTGGCCTTGCCTCCAGCTCCGCCTTTCCTAATCCCTTTTGCGCGATCGTCCATGGTCCCCGAGGTCGTTGAGCAGAGCCCTGCCGCGTAGGCGGCTGAACCGATTGAATTCCATTTTTGTCTGATAATTGTCGGCGCGTCAACACCACCCGTCGTGGCGATTTTAGCTCTTCGCAGCTGCACAAAAAGTGCCAACGCGACATCCGTGCTTGGGGAAGGAGGCCCATTGAGTGCGCCGATTCAAAGCTCGTCGATCGACATTGCGACGTTGTTCTCGTCGGCGACAGCGCGGCATGGTTCTCCACGGCTTGGCGTCGACGCTGGGCGTGACGCTGGAGATGATGATCATGCACGGTCAGGCCTGCCCCGTGGCCTGGAGCCGGCGCAAATGGTCGTCGACCCGCCATTCGGTTCCTTTTGAAGAAACCCGGAGCAGGCTTTCCGGAATGCCTGATAAAGCCCTTCCAGTGCGCCCGCGCCAGCATCATCGCACTCTCGCTCCAACACAACCTATGCGAGTCAGTAAATCGACTCGCCGGCACTATTGTTTCAGTGGAAATGAATCTAGTCTCAAAGGGTTCGGCCGATAGGCCGGGCACAGCTGCGGTCTTCACGGCCTTTTTGACATAAACGCGTCCCCCGATTGAGATTATCTTGACGGTACCGCAGTGCGCCATCCATGCCAGTCGAGATGATCATGGGCAAATATCGAGACCATCGCGAGCCACGCCGGCATCGCTATGACGATGACCCCGTTTCCTTTTCGGAACGGACTTCCGAGCCAAGCTATTTTCAGCGCCCGCCGACCGTGACGGCAGATCCTGTCGATGCGGAGGTATTGTGGTTCACAGTCAGCAAGGGTTTTGGCTTCGTCAAACTGTCGGACGGCACGGAGGCCTATCTGCACGTGCGAGTGTTAGAGGCGGCCGGAAGCCGGGATGTTGCCGCGGGAACGCCTCTCAAGATCACGGTCGAAAAAAGTCCAAAAGGTCATCAAGTCGCGCAGGTGCTGGAGATCGGCGATCAGCGCGCGAAAACTCCGTCACATACGCGCGTCGCTGGAGGGACCTTCGTTGAAACCGGTGCGCAGCTGGAGAGCGGCGGCACGGTCAAGTGGTACAAACCCGAAAAGGGCTTCGGCTTCATTGCTCCTGACAACGGTGAGAAGGACGTCTTCGTTCATGCCAGCGCCCTGACGCGCTCAGGGCTCAGCGTGCTGGTGGCGGGACAGAAGGTGTTTGTCGAATGCGGGCAAGGCAAGAAAGGCTGGGAAGTCCGGAGCATTCGCCTTGCCTAGACGGCGATGCATTGCTCGCCTCGAAGGAGATGCCGGAGAGCGTCGGGCGGCCGCCCGAGCCCGCGTAGCAGAAACCGACATTGTCGAAGCGCAGCACGCCGTCGGTGACGACGAGATCCCTGGCGCCCGCCGCGTCCTCGATGTCAAGTTCGGCGTCGAGCAGCTCGAACAGCCGCGTGCCGCAGGTCGAGGCGCGCGCGAACGAGTTGACCATTAATCCGAGCTAGCGCACCGGCATCTGTAGAATGGTCATGAAGGTGAGCAACAGGGCCAGCGTGCCGACGCTGATTTGACCTGCGATCACTTTCTGGCCACCGAACCAGAGCACCAGGCCCATGGCGGTCAGGAACGAGAAATTCATGGCGCTGGTGTTGCCGACACGGATGTCAACGCGCTCATTGGCGAGATCAAGGCGCGTCCTGCTTGGCGCGGTCGAACTTTTCCAGCTCGTGCGGCTGCGCGGCGAAGGCACGCACGACACGGATGCCGCCGAGATTCTCATCCATCACCCGGATCTTTAACGATCGCTGATGCCCAGATATGGGAAGGTCAGGCTTCAATGACGGGGAAGGTGAAGGATTGACTGGTCGGGTTTCCGGGCCGAGCTTGTCGGCCGCTCAATCGAAAGCGTCATTTGAGGCGCTTTCTCTCCCGCGTGTAACTGGAAGACACGCTCGTCCAGTTCCTTGTCTACTTCCGTGAGACGATGATTGAGGCGAAGGTAGTCGGTCCAGGTCGGCGTTCGGAACGTTTCTGTCCACTGCATAGGCTTCTGAAGGTTGCGCTGGAGCGTCCAGTTCCGAGCACCGACGCGGCTGTGTACATGACGCCGCTGCCGCATGAGGTCGAGGAAGGCCTCGACATTTCTCTCGGCTATCAGATATTCGATCTTGACCACGATCGGGCCGCTTCTCGGCTTCAAACTGAGAGCGACAGCTGGGGCGTCGAATTCCTCCAAAGGATCGGGCTCGGACTCGCGGCGCTCGCGAAGAGGAAACAGAACGCCGGCTGCAGCAACGAGCAGCAGGGCCGCAGCGGAACCCTCTAGCGCCCAGGTCAGCGAATGGTTCTGGGAAACGGTGCCCCACACCCAGCTGCCGGCCGCTATGCCGCCGTCTATCAATGCATAGTAGATGGAGATCGTGCGCCCCACGACCCAGCGCGGGCTTGCCAGCTGCACGCTCACGCCAACCCCGGACCAAGCAGTGACCCAGCCTGCGCCGCCCAAAGCAAGTGCAATTGCCGCCACGCCGATCGAAGAGGTAAGCGCTAGGGAGAGGGAGCACGCCGCGCAGGCGACGCAGGAGAGCCTCATCAGCTTTTCTTGCGACAAGCTCCGTCTGAACAGGCTGTTGGAGAGGCCGGCGAAGACCGCGCCTGTTCCGAAACCTGCCATGAGCGTGCCATAGGCGAGCGGGCCTCCTCCCAACTGGTCGCGGACAATCAGCGGCAGCAGCGCGAGTATGGCGATGCTCGCCAGGCCAAAGAGGGTTCCGCGTGCGATCGCCGCTTTGATTTCCGATGACATCGCCGTGAAGCGCAGCCCGTCATAGATGGCCCTCCTCATCGACTCGCGCGGAAGAGGCGACGAGCGGACCTTCCACTTGCAGCGCCATATGGTGGCCAAGGGTACCAAATAGGTGAGGGTGGTCACGGTAAGAGCGGCCAAAAGCCCGAAGGAGGCAACCACGATGCCGCCGAGCGCCGGGCCCACGGTCCGTACGGTGTTGAAGCCAACGGAAAGCAGGGTAACGGCAGCGGGAACATCGCGCCGGTCCACCATATCGCCAACCGACGCCTGCCAGGCGGGATCGTTGAGAGCGCCGCCGCATGCGATTAAAAAGCTGAAGCCGAGAATCATCCATGGGTCGAGAAAGCCCAGCGCTACAACAGCGGTCAGCATCGCAGATGCTATCACCATAAGGCAGCGGCCCGCGAACATAACCCTGCGACGGCTGAAATTGTCAGCGAGAACCCCGGCGAACACGGACAAAATGAAAGCGGGCAGGTTCGATGAAGCCTGCACCAGCGCAACCATCAGATCGGAAGTCGAGATGGTAGCCATCAGCCAACTGATGGCAACAGTCTGCATTAACCAGCCGAGGCTCGAGACTTGCGTGGCGAGCCAGATCGAACGAAAGGTGGGCTGCAAAAGTGGCGCAAAGGTCGTTGGTACAGCCAAATCATCATTTGATCCAGCCACCCTACTCATTTTGCCAACCTTTGCTTTGCGTTATTGCCGTTTCCCATGTAATCTAGGCTGAACCGTGGCGGCTAGAAGAATAGAGAGAAACTGTTTGCCTTGCGGCACAGGCCCTCGTGATTAAGGGTTGCGGCCGAGACGCATGGCCGAGCCGGCTCACCCCGCCTTCGAAGACATCACGGGGTGGAGCCCGGATTCTTGCTTGTCGTTTGACGCAGCATGCTTCATCAACCGGCACTTTGCCGAGCGATGCCTTTTCGCGAAACGCGACGATGTTCTTTCGTCGGAAACTCTCTCCAACGGCGTTCGATGCGCTGAGTCTGGCTTGGGGCGAGGTGAGGGCTTGCAGATCTTAGACAGGATTGATTGCTGATATACGCAGACGGTTGCCGGGCCGCGATCGAAGAGGCGCGCGCCTTGCTGCTTCAGCTTGAACAAAAGTCTGACGCGCTCACACATGCCATCGACGACTTTCTGCTCGATCTGATGAGGCTGGCTTTCATTGTTGAATGTTATGGACGCGGCTTTGAACTTTTGGCGCGAACGCTTGCCCGTAGAAGACTGGCAAAGGTCAGGCTTTTGTCGGGGGCGGTGGACTCCGCCAGGGGAGAAATGACACCCAAAGCCGGATGGCTGACGCGACGGTCGCCCCGCGTTCCGCACAGTGACGAAGGTAACGGTACGGCTCTTCGGCAGATGGCGCATCCGCATGGTAGCGTCTGGCCGTTCCCTCTGATGCTTCGGCCTCCCACACCTATCCGAACAGGCCCGATCCTGGAGGGTCCTCGAAGTGGGCATGAGGGCGATAGGCCGCGTGGTTCGGGTACCAAGCGTAGGCGCGGTATTGGGCTGGAAATTGGCGACGCGCGACGAAGAAGTCCGAGATCAACTCGTGCAATGGCAATTCCTAACACCGTGGACGTGTTGGAGCAGCCTCATCCTCCTAGTCAGGAACGTCATCAAGGTTATAGGATGCGCGGCGAACCCTCGGAACTCAGGATCATGTTGACATCGCTGTTCGACAGAGCCGACTTCGCGCAAGGAAGCCACATCGTTTCGGAATTGCTTATCTCAGGGTCTATCGTCGGCCCTAGTCAAACCCTTGGCGCGGCGAGGAAGCGGCGGTCGTCGGCGTGATGCATGACGGGAGTCGGCCGCGCCTCACCAGAGGCGAAATGCAGGAACCAAAGGAAAGGACCACCTGCATGGAATTGCGAACCGCGTCCTCGACGTCTGAGCCGCAACCCTTGCCAACGATCACTCAACCCGCGACGTAGAGCTTCAACCCAGCCTTGGACATGCGAACCGCGCTACCATCGTTGCAGAGGAGCCGTCCACCAGATGGTTCCACTTGTAGTCCGCGCCTTTGGTCGACATAGCGGACTGGCTCTGGCCACCGGCAAGGTTGAAGAGTGTTCCGTTGTTGCAGTCGTACTTGGCCTACGTGAACCAGATGCCTGAGCACGCGGTCGCGTTTCAGGGTTGATCTACTCGTAAAAAGGAATTGTCTTAGGCGGAAGGCCGCACTTAATACCACTATCCTATTGGCGCCCCATCGGGTTCCCGGATTGAGCAAGTCCGGATCACTATTTTATGCCGCTGCCAGCGTTGTGTCCGCCATGTGCACGCGCGCTGCCGCTGCCAGCAGGTCGGTCTGGGTGATCAGCCCAATAATGCGTCGCTCGGCATCGACGATGACCACGGCATGGCTGCGGCCGTCGGTGAGCACCGGCAGCAGGCTCATCGCCGGCGTATCGGGAGAGGCGGTGCCAGCGTTCGACATCACAGCCCTCACCGCGTCGGTCGCCTTCGTCAGCTCGCGCAGGCCAACTACACCGACCAGCCCGCCGTCGGCGTCGGTCACCGGCAGCGTCCGGATGTTGTGATCGAGCAGCAAATGACGCGCCTGGTCGGCAGGCGCATGTTCATCGACCGAAATCACATCGCGCGACATGATGTCCTCGCACAGCAGGGTCCGGTGGGAGCGCACCATCGCCTGCAACTCGACCTGCCGTAGCAGCCGCTCAAGATCGTTGCGGTCGATATCGAAGGTTTCCTCCAGCGCGCCGAGCGCGGCATCGACATCCTCGGGCTGGAAGCCGACCCGCTCCCGCGCCGGCGGATCGATGGTTCCATGCGCGCTTTTAAGGGCGGGGGCCGCCAAATGCGGATAGTTGCGCCGCGACAGTTTATGGATGCCGTAGCCGAGTGCGACCAACACGATCGAGTTCAGCGCTACCGGAACGAAGGGAAACAGCAAGCCCGAGCTGAAGACGGCCGGTCCGCCGAACACCGCAGTTAAGGCGGCGGCGCCACCCGGCGGATGCAGGCAGCGCGTGAACGACATGGCGGCGATGGCCAGCGCCACCGCAATGCCGGTAGCAAGGACGGGTTCATGCACGAAATGCGCCACGATCACCCCGACCAGCGCCGAAATCGTATTGCCACCGATAATCGACCAAGGTTGCGCCAGCGGGCTTGAAGGCACGGCAAAGAGCAGCACGGCCGATGCTCCCATTGGAGCAACCAGCAGTGCGACATGTGGGCCAGACCCGTTCGCCAGCGCACTGATCACGCCAGTCAATGCGATGCCGATCATGGCCCCGATGCAGGCGAGCAGCCGCTCGCGCAGCGTTGCACCGGCAAGGATGGGAACAAAGAGACGAAACGCCATGGCATACCCTTGGGCGAGTGGTCGGAACTCCGCGCTCCGCAATGCAGGCAAAGCCACAGATTTGGAAGTTAAGCCAATTCGGAAAGCCGGCTCACGGGGGAATACTTTTGCGCGAAACGGCCATTGCCAAATGGGTGCAGACATTTTGATCAGCCAGAGGAGGCGGACGGCACGCTGATCCGCTCGAGCGCAGCTAGAGGCCAAGGGCTGTCGTGCCGCGGGCAGCCGGAAATGGGAATGGTCGGAGGTCGAGCTGGGATGGACACTAAGGAATTCAGAGGCTTCGAAAAGCGTGCTGACAATGTCGGCATGGCAAGACAAATCAGGCCCTTGTCACTCCACTTCCGAGGCTAACTCCAGCGGAGTACGGCTTCTACGCGGTGCTTGGTCTGCCTGTCCTTGCCACCATCGGATTCGTTGGCTGCTGAAACGTCCACCAGTAGCCGCTGAGAAGACGGCTGCCGCCAGTGCCGTCGTGGAACCGCCATATGACGGCGGCTTGGTTACAGAGCCGGCTCGTGTCGATCGGGCGGGGGAGCCTGATGTGACGTACATGGTCCAGAAAGTGGCCAATGAAGTGCTGGCATCGTCAACGTGATCAGGTCACGTAATAGCGGTAATACAACCGCGACCACGAGCCTCTCAGGCGTTCGATGAGGCGGTAAATCCGATCACCAGACCAAGCGCGATTCCGCCACACTGCCACACACGAAACCGATCAGGTCACGTTCCAGGCTCGCCAGAAGATTGGAGCCGAGGCCACCTCGGCTGAACTCTGCCATGCCGCGGGCCGCCACCTCTTCCAGCCGCGGTAGAAAACGTGGGTCAGCAGCGCCGGCATGGGCGAGCAACTCCCAAATCGCGAGCATCGCCATCGGCACCGCAAGCGGCCGCAGATGTCGGCCGATGAAGCGGAAGGCCGGCGGTGCGATGGAAGCGCCGTGCGACAGCCTATCCCGACCTGCAATCGTGATCAGGCTGATCGTGGGGTCTCCGGACGCCAGCGTTGCAGATGGTTTTCGGCAAGCGTGAGCAGGCCGTGGATCGCCAATTCGGTCAGGCCGACCACGATCATGGCCGAAAAGACGAGTTCCAATTGAAAGAGCTGACGACCATAGGCCATCAGGTATCGGAGCCCTTCGAACGATGCGATGAGTTCTACCGCAACCAGGGTCTGCCAGCCGTTAGCGAGGCCTTATCGCAGCCCTGTGAGATCGACGGCACGGCGGAAGGCAGCACGATCATCGTGAGTTTCGACCAGCAGCTGAACGAAACGACACGGCCAGACCCCCCCTCACGACGACGCGGTTGCGCTTCGCTAAGCCTTCGCCGCCATCAGGCTGGGTAGAGGACTTGCACGTCTAAAGCTGTCGATCATGCTCGGCACACAAAAAAGGGCGGCATTGCTGCCGCCCTTTCCGCTGTAGGTTGATAGGGGGCTGGATTAGAAATCCATACCGCCCATGCCGCCCATGCCACCGCCGGGCATACCAGCCGGCATGCCGCCGCCAGCCGACTCCTTCTTCGGAGCCTCCGCGATCATGGCTTCGGTGGTGACCAGCAGGCCGGCGACCGAGGCCGCGTCCTGGAGGGCGGTACGAACGA
>NZ_JAMYLH010000047.1:0-22085 GCF_040317925.1 Mesorhizobium sp. M1348
GAGCTGATCGTGCCGATCGCCATGGAAGAGAAGCTGCGCTTCGCCATCCGTGAAGGCGGCCGCACCGTCGGTGCCGGCATCGTCGTCACCATCAAAGAGTAATCGCCGGCGCTGCCGGTTGAGATCGGATGCAAAGGGGCGGTCTTCGGGCCGCCCTTTTCGATTCTGATATTCTGGCAATGGATTAACCGCATTGCTTCAAATCCTGTTGCAAGCGCCTCAGCCATAACTAGTATAGGTTGCATCGAGGGGGCTGCCCGAATGGTTCCATGGCGCCGTTTGCATAGTCAGGCATGGTGGTCGCTAGGGCTGATCTGCCTGGTGTCGTTGCTTGTCATGGGCCACGCTGCCTTCGCAGCGAATGCAAAGAAATCCACGTCGGAAAAATCCACGCCGGATCTCGGCCCGACGATGCGGTTCGTCGTCGTCCGCAGCAGCGCGCCGGGCTGCGAGCCGACCTGCCCGGAATGGATATCGGCGGAAGGCTCGATAGAAGCCGGCACGCCGGCCCTGTTCAAACGCACGCTGAAGGCGCTTGGCGGCCGAAAGCTGCCGATCGTCGTCGATTCCCCCGGCGGCAATGTCGAAGCGGCGCTGACACTTGGTCGCCTGATCCGCAAGAACAAGCTCGATATCGCCGTCGGCAAAACCCGCTTCGTCGGCTGTCTGCCAGATGTGAAGAACTGCAAGGAGAACGACGGCAAGGGCGCCCGTTATTTCGGCAATGCCTATGCCAACGGCGCCATCTGCAATTCCGCCTGTCCATTGATGTTTTCCGGTGGCATCCGGCGCGTGGTCGGGGAACGGGCCTTTCTCGGCGTCCATCAGATCACCACGACCTATATCCGGACGAAATTGCTGTACCGCACCACCTACCGCATGGTGAAAGGCAAGAAGAAGATACTCAGCACCAGGGTCGTCAGCCGGAAGAACGCCGGCAGCTACAAGACCTACGAGATGAATAAGCCGCTGGAGCGGAAGCTGGCGGCCTATCTGAAGGAGATGGGCGTCGGCCTGGGCGTGCTCGAGACCATGAAAAGCACGCCGGCCAGCAGCATCCAGCAACTGGTTCCCTACGACATGCTGCAAATGAATCTCGTCACCAGCCTGGATGCCGTCGACTTGCTGATCGCGCCAACGCTATGCAGATCCGATCCGTTGCCGTCGAGTTGCAGGGAAGTGCCGGCGCCGGCGAATATTGCGAAGCCGGCCGGCCAAGTGGTGGCGAGCGCCGAGCCTGCACCTTTAGGGCTCGAAACCCCGCCGGCGAAGGAGGTCGCTGACATGCGCTTCGTCCTCGTCCGCGGCAGCAACCCGCTGTGCAATCCCAACTGCCCGGAATGGATCTCGGCCGAAGGCGCAATTACCGCTGACACGCCCGAAAAATTGCGCCAACTGCTTGATAGCGTCGGCGACCGGCGCCTGCCCATCGTCATCAACTCGCCGGGTGGCGACGTGCTCGGTGCTTTGGCGGCCGGAAGGCTGATCCGCGAACGCAAGCTCGACGTCGCCGTGGCGCGGACGGATTTCATTGGCTGCGAGCCGCGGCAGGCCGACTGCACGGCCGAAGACGGCGTCTACAACGGGCTCACGGTCGATGCCGGCGGCGGTTGCGGCTCGGCCTGTCCGATCATGCTCGCCGGCGGTGTCAAACGCCTGGTCGGCCCGCGTGCGCAATTGAGCGTGCATTCGGTAGGGCAGGAGCAAAAGGTCAAGGCCTATCTCGAGGACATGGCCATCGGCCCCGGTCTGTTTACCGCAATTCAGCTGTATTCAGTCGAACGGCAGCTCGAACTCGACAGGATGCTGAAATACGGGCTGACAACCGGGCATCAATCGGCAGACGAATTGACAGGCCCCGGCATCTGCAGATCGGAGCCACGGCCGGAGAACTGCCGCGAAGCCTCGGGCGCCAAGGCTCAGGCCAGCACGCCCGTGAAATCATAGGCCGGTAAAATCGTAAGACAGGCATGATAGCCGCGGCCGACTGGCCATCGAGGCAGGTTGAGTGGCGCTCGATATTTCCGCTATCGTCCAGCGCGGTTGAAGACCAGCGGGAGGGATCGCGAATGAGCCAGGATGTCCCAACATTGTTCGAATGGGCCGGCGGCACCGAAGCGCTGAACCGTCTGACCCAGACCTTCTACGACAACGTCTCCCGGGACCCCATCGTCGGGCCGGTGTTCAAACATATGTCGCCGGATCATCCCGCTCACGTCGCGGCCTTCATCGGCGAAGTTTTTGGTGGACCGAAAACCTACAGCGAAAAGCACGGCGGCCATCGCGAGATGGTGATGCATCATCTCGGCAAGCATCTGACCGAGGAGCAGCGCCAGCGCTGGATCAATCTTCTCGCCGACGCCGCCGACGAGATCGGGTTGCCTGACGATCCTGAATTCCGCTCGGCCTTCATGGCCTATGTCGAATGGGGATCGCGGCTGGCCAAGATGAACTCCAACAAGGGCCCGACCTGCGACCCCGAGACGGAACCAATGCCGGCCTGGGGTTGGGGGGTGCCGGGCGGCCCCTACAAGCCGCCTTCGGGAAACTGACCGGGCGCGAATCGGTCGAAAACCCAGGAAAACGGGTGGCTATGCAGGCTTCGGTCCTCCAGGCTACGGCTTGAGGCCGTCGTCGACTGGCAGCGCCGCCTTGAAAACCGGAGGTTTGCGATGGGATCGGAAAGCAAAGAAAATTCTGACGGCAACCGCGGAACCCGAAACCCGTTCGGCGTCATGGATGTCCCCACTCCCAACGACGAGGAGGTGTCGGCGTTCGCCGCCGGCGTGAAACTGGAGGGAACTGCAAGCGATGAAAATGCCGCAGCCTGGGGCACCGAAAGCGACAGCGACCGCAACGACACCATCGAAGGCAGCTGGTCCAGCCGATGGAACGGCGGTGCCGACCCCACGATTCCAGGCGATAGCAAGGATAAATGGAAGTCTGGCCGGGGCGAGGTGAGGCGGCGGGAGAGAGAGTTTACCTGCTGTTCGATTGGCATGGTGGCGTGCGCAAGGGGCTCATCGATGCGCGGCGCGAGGGTGCTAAAGGGTTGGTGGGAAAATATATCAATCTGACCGACCCACGAATAACGCGTCCCTGGGTCGGCTTGATCGTCAGCAATCGACGGATCGACGGGAAATGGCCGGGAGGACGCCTGGACTTTCGAAGATGAAGGCCGGGCAGCGCACGTCGCTCTTTACAGAGCGCGCGGAAGCTTTTAGGAAGCGCCTGCTGCGCCGACATGCGCATACGGGCATAGCTCAGTTGGTAGAGCGGCGGTCTCCAAAACCGCAGGTCGTAGGTTCGAGCCCTGCTGCCCGTGCCATTCTTTGAATGGATGCCTAAAACGATTCTTTTGCAGTGCAGCCTTTGAAAATCGGCTTGTGACTTGCCATATAGCATAAGTCGCGGCATAAGGGCCGCATAGCCGGGACGGGACGACTGGATGGTTCCGAGGCGGCGTTTGGCCATAAAGCGGACACTTGCCACTTGCGTGGATCAAGAATCGGTTTTATGTAGACGAAACAGACACGCGACGCGTGGAGCTGGGAAGCCGGCTTTACGCGTCTGATTTGCATGGGCGAAATGATTGCGCTGATTCGGCGCGAACGCACGCTCAAGCGGCACGTCCCGGCCAGCGGGATCATCCAGGAGACCCGGCCAACGGGTCTTGCAGACAGAGCGGCATATGGCTTCGAAAACCACAAATCCCTTCACCTTTCTCCAGCAGGTTCGCGCGGAGACCGCCAAGGTCACTTGGCCGTCGCGGCGCGAAACGATGATCTCGACGGTGATGGTCCTTGTGTTCGCGGTCATCGCGATGATCTTTTTCTTTACCGCAGACGTGGCCATGGGCTTTGCGGTCGAAAAAATCCTCGGCCTCGGACAGTAAGTCCGGCGATTACGGAGAAGTCTTGAAATGACCGCGCGGTGGTACATCGTCCACGCCTACTCGAACTTTGAAAAGAAGGTCGCCGAGGACATCGAGAACAAGGCCAAGCAGAAGGGCCTGTCCGCCGACATCGAGCAGATCGTGGTGCCGACCGAGAAGGTCGTCGAGATCCGCCGCGGCCGCAAGGTCGATGCCGAGCGCAAGTTCTTTCCGGGCTATGTGCTGCTGAAGGCCAATCTGACCGACGCCGTGTTCTCGCTCGTCAAGAACACGCCGAAGGTCACCGGTTTCCTGGGCGACTCCAAGCCGGTGCCGATCACCGAAGCCGAGGCCCAGCGTATCCTGAACCAGGTTCAGGAAGGCGTCGAGCGGCCGAAGCCGTCGGTGACGTTCGAGATCGGCGAAGCGATCCGCGTTTCGGATGGACCATTCGCGTCCTTCAACGGTTTCGTCCAGGAAGTGGACGAGGAGCGGGCGCGGCTCAAGGTGGAAGTTTCGATCTTCGGGCGCGCTGTGCCAGTCGATCTGGAATTCGGACAGGTCGAGAAGGGCTGATCCGAAATCCCTGCACCGGTTTCGGCGGCAGGGAAGGCGGCGCGGAGATCGCGCGGCCAAAAAATGGGTGGGAGGCGAATGCGGCTTTAGCCGGCCGCGCGGACCGCACCACCAGACTGCAACCGCCGGCAAGACCGGCATGAGAAAAGGCAGGAAGAGAGATGGCTAAGAAGATTGCAGGCCAGCTCAAGCTCCAGGTTTCCGCGGGATCGGCCACGCCGTCGCCCCCGATCGGCCCGGCGCTTGGTCAGCGTGGCATCAACATCATGGAGTTCTGCAAGGCGTTCAACGCGCAGACCCAGGAAATGGAAAAGGGCTCGCCGGTTCCGGTCGTCATCACCTACTACCAGGACAAGTCGTTCACCTTCGTCATGAAGACGCCGCCGGTGAGCTACTTCCTGAAGAAGGCCGCGAACCTGAAGTCGGGCTCGAAGGAGCCGGGCAAGGTCAAGGCCGGCACGATCGGCCGCGACAAGGTGCGCGCCATCGCCGAGCAGAAGATGAAGGATCTGAACGCAAACGACGTCGAGGCGGCCATGCGCATGGTCGAGGGCTCCGCCCGCTCGATGGGTCTGGAAGTGGTGGGCTGAGATCATGGCAAAGATGGCAAAGCGTGTATCGAAGACCCGCGAAGGCATCGATCCCAACAAGGCTTACGCTTTGGGTGAGGCGCTGAAGCTGCTCAAGGATCGCTCCTCGGTGAAGTTCGACGAGACGATCGAAGTCGCGATGAACCTGGGCGTCGACCCCCGCCATGCCGACCAGATGGTCCGCGGCGTGGTCAACCTGCCGAACGGCACCGGCCGCAGCGTTCGCGTCGCCGTCTTCGCGCGTGGTGACAAGGCCGAGGAGGCCAAGGCCGCCGGCGCCGACATCGTCGGAGCCGAGGATCTGGTCGACATCGTCCAGAAGGGCACGATCGACTTCGACCGCTGCATCGCCACGCCGGACATGATGCCGCTGGTCGGCCGTCTCGGCAAGGTGCTCGGTCCGCGCGGCATGATGCCGAACCCGAAGGTCGGCACCGTCACCACCGACGTTACCGCCGCCGTCAAGGCATCGAAGGGCGGCGCCGTCGAGTTCCGCGTCGAGAAGGCCGGCATCGTTCATGCCGGCGTTGGCAAGGTCTCGTTCGACGTCAAGGCTCTGGAAGAAAACGTCCGCGCCTTCGCTGATGCGGTGACCAGGGCAAAGCCGGCTGGTGCCAAGGGCAACTACGTCAAGAAGGTGTCGGTCACCTCGACGATGGGCCCGGGCCTCAAGCTCGACGTCTCGACGCTCGCAGCGTCCTGATACGAACAATTGGATCGGCCGCTAAAACGCTGATCCGTGAAAGAATTCCGGGCCTCCGACATGTCGGCGGCCCGGTGCCGGAAGTCGAAAGGCTTCCGGACATCCTGTCCGAGATTGCAGGCGGCCCCCAAGCCTTAGGTGATGTGGGCCTTAATTCATGTGGGCCTGCATGAGACGGGTGAAGACCGGACAAAGGAGCCACAAGCTCCAATGAAAGGTTCGAACCGTGTTTGCCTTTTGTCTGCGCACCGTCCGGCTTGCCGGCAGGTGTGGCGAAAGGGGGCAGGATCCTCGAGCGTCGTTCGGGAGATCCGTTACTGGATGGCCCGGCCGGCAAAAGGCAACCCGACGCCTGTCCTTCGTAGAGGGCAGGGGTCAACTGGAGATAGGCAGTGGACAGAGCGGAAAAACGCGAACTCGTCACGGGCCTGAATGATGCGTTTTCAAGCGCTGGTTCAGTCGTCGTGGCCCACTACGCCGGTATCACCGTCGCGCAACTGAACGACCTTCGGTCGAAAATGCGCGCCGCCGGTGGCACCGTCAAAGTCGCGAAGAACCGTCTCGCCAAAATCGCTCTTCAGGGCACGGACTCCGCATCGATCATCGAGCTGTTCAAGGGACAGACGCTGATCGCCTATTCGGAGGATCCGATTGCGGCGCCGAAGGTCGCGTCCGATTTCGCCAAGGGAAATGACAAGCTCGTCATTCTCGGCGGCGCAATGGGCACCACCTCGCTCAATGCCGACGGTGTGAAGGCACTCGCCACACTTCCGTCGCTCGATGAGCTGCGCGCCAGACTGGTTGGCATGATCGCCACGCCGGCAACCCGGATCGCCCAGATCGTCAATGCGCCTGCGGCTTCGGTCGCGCGCGTCATCGGCGCTTACGCCCGGAAGGACGAGGCGGCATGAGGCCGTTCCTCGCTATCACAAACACACGTTCGAACCTTATGAAGGAACATTGCAATGGCTGATCTGGCAAAGATCGTAGACGACCTTTCGAAGCTGACCGTCCTCGAGGCGGCCGAGCTGTCGAAACTTCTTGAAGAAAAGTGGGGCGTTTCCGCCGCTGCTCCGGTGGCGGTTGCCGCTGCCGGCGGTGCTGCGGCTGCTGCTGCTCCGGTCGAGGAAAAGACGGAATTCGACGTCGTCCTCACCGAGGCAGGCGCTCAGAAGATCAACGTCATCAAGGAAGTTCGCGCCATCACCGGTCTTGGCCTCAAGGAAGCCAAGGACCTGGTCGAGGCGGCTCCGAAGCCGGTCAAGGAAGCCGTTTCCAAGGCCGACGCGGACAAGTTCAAGGCCCAGCTGGAAGCAGCCGGCGCCAAGGTTGAACTGAAGTAAGCGTTGAGTCCCGGCGGCGGGCGGCGCGCCGCCCGCCACTCCTTTCGCGTCGAAGGGAGGCTGCGTAACGCGAAGAGTGCGAAAACCTCTTTCCTGAGGGCCGCAAACCGGCCTTCAGGAAACGGGTTTTCTCCCGTTTCTGGCCCACCGCCAATTGGCGGCGGGTGAAGAGACAAGAAGCCGCCGACAGGCGGCGGGCAACAAGACAGGGCCACCAAGGTGGCCCCAGATGCAAGGCGAGCCGCGGCGAGGTTCGTCCCGAGAATTGAGCTAAGGAGCGACGATGGCCCAGACCCAGACTTTCAATGGCCGCAGACGCGTACGCAAGTTTTTCGGAAAGATCCCGGAAGTTGCGGAGATGCCGAACCTGATCGAGGTTCAGAAGGCATCCTATGACCAGTTCCTGATGGTGGAGGAGCCCAAGGGTGGGCGTCCTGACGAGGGGCTGCAGGCAGTTTTCAAGTCGGTCTTCCCGATTTCAGATTTTTCCGGCTCCTCGATGCTGGAATTCGTGAAATATGAGTTCGAGGGACCGAAATTCGACGTTGACGAATGCCGTCAGCGCGACCTGACCTATGCGGCGCCGCTCAAGGTGACGCTGCGCCTCATCGTGTTCGATATCGACGAGGATACCGGCGCGAAGTCGATCAAGGACATCAAGGAGCAGGACGTCTACATGGGCGACATGCCGCTCATGACGTTGAACGGCACCTTCATCGTCAACGGCACCGAGCGCGTCATCGTCTCGCAGATGCACCGTTCGCCAGGCGTCTTCTTCGACCATGACAAGGGCAAGTCGCACTCGTCCGGCAAGCTTCTGTTTGCCGCGCGGGTCATTCCCTATCGCGGTTCGTGGCTCGACATCGAGTTCGATAGCAAGGACGTCGTGCATGCCCGCATCGATCGCCGCCGCAAGATTCCGGTGACGTCGCTGCTGATGGCGCTCGGCATGGACGGCGAAGAGATCCTGTCGACCTTCTACAACAAGATCATCTACAAGCGCGCCGGCGACCACTGGCGCATCCCGTTCAACGTCGAGCGTTTCCGCGGCCTCAAGGCCGTTGGTGACCTGGTCGATGCCGACACCGGCGAAGTCGTCGTCGAGGCCGGCAAGAAGATCACCGCCCGCCAGGCCAGGGCGCTTGGCGAGAAGGGTCTCAAGGCGATCAAGGCGACCGACGAGGATCTGCTCGGCAACTATCTTGCCGAGGATATCGTCAACTACGCGACCGGCGAGATCTTCCTCGAAGCCGGCGACGAGATCGACGAAAAGACGCTGAAAGTGCTGCTCGGCACCGGCGAGGACGAGATCAAGGTCCTCGACATCGACCACGTCAATGTCGGCGCGTATATCCGCAACACGCTCAACGTCGACAAGAACGAGAGCCGCCAGGACGCATTGTTCGATATCTACCGCGTGATGCGCCCCGGCGAGCCGCCGACGCTCGAAACCGCCGAAGCCATGTTCAACTCGCTGTTCTTCGACAGCGAGCGCTATGATCTGTCGGCCGTCGGCCGCGTCAAGATGAACATGCGCCTCGAGCTCAAGGCCGAGGATACCGTGCGTGTGCTGCGCAAGGACGACATCCTGGCCGTGGTCAAGACGCTGGTCGAACTGCGCGACGGCAAGGGCGAAATCGACGATATCGACAATCTCGGCAATCGCCGCGTGCGCTCGGTTGGCGAGCTGATGGAGAACCAATACCGCGTCGGCCTGCTGCGTATGGAGCGCGCGATCAAGGAACGCATGTCCTCGATCGAGATCGACACGGTGATGCCGCAGGACCTGATCAACGCCAAGCCGGCAGCCGCCGCCGTGCGCGAGTTCTTCGGTTCCTCGCAGCTGTCGCAGTTCATGGATCAGACCAACCCGTTGTCGGAGATCACCCACAAGCGCCGTCTTTCGGCGCTTGGACCGGGCGGTCTGACCCGCGAGCGTGCCGGTTTCGAAGTGCGCGACGTGCACCCGACGCATTACGGCCGCATCTGCCCGATCGAGACGCCGGAAGGCCCGAATATCGGCCTGATCAACTCGCTTGCGACCTTCGCGCGCGTCAACAAATACGGCTTCATCGAGAGCCCGTACCGCAAGATCGTCAACGGCAAGCTGACCAATGAGGTCGTTTACCTCTCGGCAATGGAAGAGGCCAAGCACCACGTCGCGCAGGCCAATGCCGAGCTCGACAAGAATGGTCATTTCGTCGACGAATTCGTCATTTGCCGTAACGCCGGCGAAGTGATGATGGCGCCGCGCGAAAACGTCGATCTGATGGACGTGTCGCCGAAGCAGATGGTGTCGGTGGCCGCGGCCCTGATCCCGTTCCTCGAGAACGACGACGCCAACCGTGCGCTGATGGGCTCGAACATGCAGCGTCAGGCCGTGCCGCTGGTGCGCGCCGAAGCGCCGTTCGTCGGCACCGGCATGGAGCCGATCGTCGCCCGTGACTCGGGCGCCGCCATCGGCGCCCGCCGCGGCGGCATCGTCGACCAGGTGGACGCGACGCGTATCGTCATCCGCGCCACGGAAGATCTCGATCCCGGCAAGTCCGGCGTCGACATCTACCGGCTGATGAAGTTCCAGCGTTCGAACCAGAACACCTGCATCAACCAGCGTCCGCTGGTGCGCATGGGCGACCGGGTCAACAAGGGCGACATCATTGCCGACGGCCCGTCGACCGAGCTCGGCGATCTGGCCCTCGGCCGCAACGTGCTGGTCGCGTTCATGCCGTGGAACGGCTACAACTACGAGGATTCCATCCTCTTGTCCGAGCGCATCGTCGCCGACGACGTCTTCACCTCGATCCACATCGAGGAGTTCGAAGTCATGGCCCGCGACACCAAGCTCGGCCCGGAGGAGATCACGCGCGACATCCCGAACGTCTCGGAAGAAGCGCTGAAGAACCTCGATGAGGCCGGCATCGTCTACATCGGTGCGGAAGTGCAGCCGGGCGACATCCTGGTCGGCAAGATCACGCCGAAGGGCGAAAGCCCGATGACGCCGGAAGAAAAGCTGCTGCGCGCCATCTTCGGTGAAAAGGCCTCGGACGTGCGCGACACCTCGATGCGCATGCCTCCGGGAACCTTCGGCACCGTCGTCGAAGTGCGTGTCTTCAACCGCCACGGCGTCGAGAAGGACGAGCGCGCCATGGCGATCGAGCGTGAGGAGATCGAACGCCTCGCCAAGGACCGCGACGACGAGCAGGCGATCCTGGACCGCAACGTCTATTCGCGTCTTTCCGACGTTCTCGTCGGCAAGGAAGCGATTGCCGGGCCGAAGGGCTTCAAGAAGGGCTCGAAGCTGTCGAAGGACACGCTCGACGAGTATCCGCGTTCGCAGTGGTGGCAGTTTGCCGTGGAGAACGAAAAGCTCCAGAGCGAACTGGAAGCCCTGCGTGGCCAGTACGACGATTCCAAGAAGGCGCTCGAGCAGCGCTTCATGGACAAGGTCGAGAAGGTGCAGCGCGGCGACGAAATGCCTCCGGGCGTCATGAAGATGGTCAAGGTCTTCGTGGCCGTGAAGCGCAAGATGCAGCCCGGCGACAAGATGGCCGGCCGGCACGGCAACAAGGGTGTCGTGTCGCGGATCGTTCCGGTCGAGGACATGCCTTTCCTCGAGGACGGCACGCATGCCGATATCGTGCTCAACCCGCTGGGTGTGCCGTCGCGCATGAATGTCGGCCAGATCCTGGAAACGCATCTGGGCTGGGCCTGCGCCGGAATGGGCAGGAAGATCGGCGATCTGATCGACGCGTACAAGACGGCGGGCGACATCAAGCCGCTGCGCAAGACGCTCGAGAGCTTCATGCCGGCCAACGACCGCAACGAGCCGGTCCGCGAATACGACGACGAGAGCATCGTTCGCCTCAGCGAGCAGATGCGCCGCGGCGTCTCAATCGCGACACCGGTGTTCGACGGCGCGCACGAGGCCGACATCAACATCATGCTGGAGCAGGCGGGCCTGCATACCAGCGG
Organism: Mesorhizobium sp. M1348; assembly: GCF_040317925.1. Lineage (NCBI taxonomy): Bacteria > Pseudomonadati > Pseudomonadota > Alphaproteobacteria > Hyphomicrobiales > Phyllobacteriaceae > Mesorhizobium > Mesorhizobium sp. M1348. Next base: position 11,059 of record NZ_JAMYLH010000047.1, read on the forward strand.
TCAGTCGCAGCTCTATGACGGACGCACCGGCGAACCGTTCGATCGCAAAGTGACGATGGGCTACATATATATGCTCAAGCTTCACCACCTTGTGGACGACAAGATCCACGCGCGTTCGATCGGTCCGTACTCGCTCGTTACCCAGCAGCCGCTGGGCGGCAAGGCGCAGTTCGGTGGCCAGCGCTTCGGCGAGATGGAGGTCTGGGCGCTCGAAGCGTACGGCGCCGCCTACACGCTGCAGGAGATGCTGACGGTGAAGTCGGACGACGTCGCCGGCCGCACCAAGGTCTACGAGGCGATCGTCAGAGGCGACGACACCTTCGAGGCCGGCATCCCCGAGAGCTTCAACGTTCTCGTCAAGGAAATGCGGTCTCTCGGCCTCAATGTCGAGCTGGAGAACACCAAGCTCGACGACAACCCGATCCGGCTGCCCGACGCGGCCGAATAAGCAAGACGCTCGGTCGCGGGAGAGGGCTCTCGCGACCGGGGCGCACCCAAATTCTTCGGCCGATGGCCGATCAAGTCGGCGGGCGTTTGGCCCGCGCTAGATGCAAGGGGTTTTCGAGGACCCCGAAAAGGAGAACGGCATGAACCAAGAGGTCATGAATCTCTTCAACCCCCAGGCGCCCGCGCAGGTGTTCGATTCCATCCGGATCTCGCTTGCCAGCCCTGAGAAGATTCTGTCCTGGTCGTTCGGCGAGATCAAGAAGCCGGAGACCATCAACTACCGCACCTTCAAGCCGGAGCGTGACGGCCTGTTCTGCGCGCGCATTTTTGGTCCGATCAAGGACTATGAGTGCCTGTGCGGCAAGTACAAGCGCATGAAGTACAAGGGCGTCATCTGCGAGAAGTGCGGCGTCGAAGTCACGCTGTCGCGCGTCCGCCGCGAGCGCATGGGCCATATCGAGCTGGCAGCACCGGTCGCCCACATCTGGTTCCTGAAGTCGCTGCCGTCGCGCATCGGCACGCTGCTCGACATGACGCTGAAGGACATCGAGCGGGTTCTCTACTTCGAGAACTACATCGTCACCGAACCCGGCCTCACCGCGCTGAAGGAGCACCAGCTGCTCAGCGAGGAAGAGTACATGATGGCCGTCGACGAGTATGGCGAGGATTCGTTCACCGCCATGATCGGCGCCGAGGCGATCCACGACCTTCTGGCCGGCATGGACCTCGAGAAGATCGCCGGCGATTTGCGTTCGGAGCTGGCTTCGACCACCTCCGAGCTCTAGCAGAAGAAGTACCTGAAGCGGCTCAAGGTCGTCGAGAACTTCATGGAATCCGGCAACCGTCCGGAATGGATGATCATGAAGGTGGTTCCGGTGATCCCGCCGGACCTGCGTCCGCTTGTCCCGCTGGACGGCGGCCGTTTCGCCACGTCGGATCTGAACGACCTCTATCGCCGCGTCATCAACCGTAACAACCGCTTGAAGCGGCTGATCGAGCTGCGCGCGCCCGGCATCATCGTGCGTAATGAAAAGCGCATGCTGCAGGAAGCCGTCGATGCGCTGTTCGACAACGGCCGTCGCGGCCGCGTCATCACCGGCGCCAACAAGCGTCCGCTGAAGTCGCTGTCCGACATGCTGAAGGGCAAGCAGGGCCGGTTCCGTCAGAACCTGCTCGGCAAGCGCGTCGACTATTCCGGCCGCTCGGTCATCGTCACCGGTCCGGAGCTCAAGCTGCACCAGTGCGGCCTGCCGAAGAAGATGGCGCTCGAACTGTTCAAGCCCTTCATCTACGCCCGTCTCGACGCCAAGGGCTACTCCTCGACCGTCAAGCAGGCGAAGAAGCTGGTCGAGAAGGAGCGTCCGGAGGTCTGGGATATCCTCGACGAGGTCATCCGCGAGCATCCGGTGCTTTTGAACCGCGCACCGACGCTGCACCGCCTCGGTATCCAGGCGTTCGAGCCGATCCTGATCGAAGGCAAGGCGATCCAGCTTCACCCGCTGGTCTGCACGGCCTTCAACGCCGACTTCGACGGCGACCAGATGGCGGTCCACGTGCCGCTGTCGCTGGAAGCGCAGCTCGAAGCCCGCGTGCTGATGATGTCGACCAACAACATCCTGCACCCGGCTTCCGGCGCGCCGATCATCGTGCCGTCGCAGGACATGGTTCTCGGTCTCTACTATCTCTCGATCGTCAACCAGAACGAGCCGGGCGAGGGCATGGTGTTTGCCGACATGGGCGAGCTCCAGCACGCGCTGGAGACCAAGGCGGTGACGCTGCACGCCAAGATCAAGGGACGCTTCCGCACGGTCGACGCCGACGGCAAGGTCGTGTCGAAGATCTACGACACCACGCCTGGCCGCATGATTATTGGCGAGCTTCTGCCGAAGAACCACAACGTGCCCTACGAGACCGCCAACCAGGAGATGACCAAGAAGAACATCTCCAAGATGATTGACACCGTCTACCGCCATTGCGGTCAGAAGGAGACGGTCATTTTCTGCGATCGCATCATGGCTCTCGGCTTCAGCCACGCCTGCCGTGCCGGCATTTCGTTCGGCAAGGACGACATGCTGATCCCGGACGCCAAGATCAAGCTGGTGTCCGACACCGAGGCTTTGGCCAAGGAGTACGAGCAGCAGTACAATGACGGCCTGATCACGCAGGGCGAGAAGTACAACAAGGTCGTCGACGCCTGGGCTAAGTGCTCGGAAAAGGTCGCCGACGAAATGATGGCCCGCATCAAGGCGGTCGAGTTCGAGGACAACGGCCGTCAGAAGCCGATGAACTCGATCTACATGATGTCGCACTCCGGTGCGCGCGGCTCGCCCACCCAGATGCGCCAGCTCGCCGGCATGCGCGGCCTGATGGCCAAGCCTAGCGGTGAAATCATCGAGACGCCGATCATCTCGAACTTCAAGGAAGGCCTCACCGTGCTCGAGTACTTCAACTCGACCCACGGCGCCCGCAAGGGTCTGGCCGACACCGCCTTGAAGACGGCGAACTCGGGTTACCTGACGCGTCGTCTCGTCGACGTGGCGCAGGACTGCATCGTCAACTCACTCGACTGCGGCACCGACAAGGGCCTCACCATGCAGCCGATCGTCGATGCCGGTCAGGTCGTCGCCTCGGTTGGCCAGCGCGTTCTCGGCCGCACCTCGCTCGACGACATCACCCACCCGGTCACCGGCGAGGTTCTGGTCAAGGCCGGAACGCTGATGGACGAGCGTGACGTGGAACAGATCGAAAAGGCCGGCGTGCAGTCGGTCCGCATCCGTTCGGCGCTGACCTGCGAGGTCAGGGTCGGCGTCTGCGCGGTCTGCTACGGACGCGATCTGGCCCGCGGCACGCCCGTCAACCAGGGCGAGGCTGTCGGCGTCATCGCGGCGCAGTCGATCGGCGAGCCGGGCACCCAGCTCACCATGCGTACCTTCCACATGGGCGGCACGGCGCAGGTGGTGGATTCCTCGTTCCTTGAAGCCTCGTACGAGGGCAAGGTCGAGATCCGCAACCGCAACGTGGTGCGCAACTCCGACGGCCAGCTGATGGTCATGGGCCGCAACATGGCGGTGCTGATCCTCGACGAAGCCGGCAAGGAACGCGCCACGCACCGCGTCACCTACGGTTCGCGCATCTTCGTCGACGATGGCGACAAGGTGAAGCGCGGCCAGCGTATCGCCGAGTGGGATCCTTATACCCGCCCGATCCTCACCGAAATCGAGGGCAGGGTGGCATTCGAGGATCTGGTCGATGGCATTTCCGTTCAGGAAACCGCCGACGAATCGACCGGCATCACCAAGCGCGAGGTCATCGACTGGCGTTCGACGCCACGCGGCAACGACCTCAAGCCGGCGATCGTCGTCCAGGATGCCAAGGGCAAGGTCGGCAAGCTGTCGAAGGGCGGCGACGCCCGCTTCCTGCTCTCGGTCGAGGCCATTCTTTCGGTCGAGCCGGGCGCACAGGTTCGCCCCGGCGACGTGCTGGCGCGTATTCCGATGGAAAGCGCCAAGACCAAGGACATCACCGGCGGTCTGCCGCGTGTGGCCGAACTGTTCGAGGCACGCCGTCCGAAGGATCACGCTATCATCGCCGAGATCGATGGCACGATCCGCTTCGGCCGCGACTACAAGAACAAGCGCCGTATCATCATCGAGCCGCATGACTCGACGCTTGAGCCGGTCGAATACCTGATCCCGAAGGGCAAGCCGTTCCATCTCCAGGACGGCGACGTCATCGAGAAGGGCGACTATATCCTCGACGGCAATCCGGCGCCGCACGACATCCTGGCGATCAAGGGCGTGGAGGCGCTTGCCTCCTACCTCGTCAACGAAATCCAGGAGGTCTACCGCCTGCAGGGCGTGTCGATCAACGACAAGCACATCGAGGTGATCGTTCGCCAGATGCTGCAGAAGGTCGAGATCACCACGCAGGGCGATTCGACCTACATTCCGGGCGACCACGTCGACGTGATCGAGCTGGAAGAGGTCAATGAGCGCCTGGTCGAGGAAGGCAAGAAGCCGGCCGAAGGCCAGCCGGTGCTGCTTGGCATCACCAAAGCCTCGCTGCAGACGCCGTCCTTCATCTCGGCCGCCTCCTTCCAGGAGACGACGAGGGTGCTGACCGAAGCTGCGGTTGCCGGCAAGACCGACATGCTGCAGGGGCTGAAGGAAAACGTCATCGTCGGCCGGCTGATCCCGGCCGGTACCGGCGGTACGATGAGCCAGATCCGGCGCATCGCCACCTCGCGCGACGAGTTGATCATCGACGAGCGCCGCAAGGCGTCCGGCGTCGAGGTCGCCGAGCCGATGCTGACCGACATGGCTTCCGCCGCACAGTAAGCGCGCAAGAAAGATGAAGATAGAAAAGGGGCCCAAGTGGCCCCTTTTCGCATTTTGGCTCTCCCAATCGGATCGGAGAAGAAAACGATGAGCAGGAAGACCTGGGCTTCTGTCGACGACTATATTGTCGAGGCTCTTTTCGAGGCGGATGCTGCCCTCGATGCCGTTCTGGCGGCCAACCATGATCAGGGCCTGCCGCCGATCGACGTTTCGCCGGCACAGGGCAAGCTGCTGTCACTTCTTGCGCGAATGCAGGGAGCGAAGAAGGTACTCGAAATCGGCACGTTGGGCGGCTACTCGACAATCTGGATGGCGCGAGCGTTGCCCGTGGACGGCAAGGTCGTGACGCTCGAGCTTGATCCGCACCACGCCAGCGTCGCGCGGTCGAATTTTGAACGTGCAGGGGTGTCGGACCGGGTGGAACTGCGGGTCGGACCGGCGCTTCAATCGCTTGAGGCGTTAGGCGCCGAGAATGCCGGGCCGTTCGACTTCATCTTCATCGACGCCGACAAGCCGAACAACCCGCACTATCTGTCCTGGGCGATGCGTCTTTCGAGGCCGGGGACCGTCATCGTCTGCGACAATGTCATCCGTGACGGCGCGGTGGTGAATGAAGATGGCCGCGACGCCAATGTCGAAGGGGCACGCGCGGCGTTCTCGTTCATCGGCAGCGACAAGCGTCTGGAAGGCACCGCGATCCAGACTGTTGGCGCCAAGGGCTATGACGGCTTTGCAATAGCGATCGTCGACTGAAGCTGCTACCGGCGGCGGGCTTTTGAAGGAATGGTCAATTGAACGAGGCAACCATCTGGGAATTGATCAACGCTGGCCGAGATCGCATGAGCTTTGGGCAGCGAAGACTTTGGGAGCTGATCAAGATCGATCCAGAAGAATGGCTGCATCACTCTCCTGCTGGGAGTGATCATCGCATCTGGGTCGTAGGTTTGATCGGCCGGAGCGTGATTTCGTACAATGACATTGAAGGCGGGTTCGACCGTTCAAATTTCATGCGATATGGAGAAATCACCGAGCTTGGCTGGGGGCAGGCCGATCTCGAGGTGGTGGTTCAAGATGTCATGAGCGAACTTGAACAAGGACACCGGACGGCTCCCGTTGCTTCTGCGCCTCGTCCGGGAGAATTCCCGGACCGCAAGCCAAGATGATCCGGAACTTTCAAGGTCGCCCTACCGGCGTCAGTGTCAATCGAAAAACGCATCGACCATATTGCGCTTGCCCAACATGAAGGCATCGGCGACGTGCTGCAGTGGCGCGAGGTCGACGTCGGAGGTGCCGGCGCGCACGATCTCGGCGAATCGCTTGTAGAGCATCGGGTACTCTGCTTCCGGCTCCTCGTGAACGACGCGGCCATCGACAGCCAGCTTTGAGCCGCCGCCAGAAAGTACCATCGATCCGGCCTCGGTATCGGCCAGAATGTCCCAGCTTTGCGGGCCGGTCTGGCGCCAGTCGAGTTCCATCGTCACCGGCAGACCGTTCAAAGTGCGGAAGGCGATATGGGCGGCGATCGGGGCTGCGCGGTTTTCGGGGAAATCGAGCACTGCCGAACTGATGAACATCGGCGGCAGGATGTGGGTGGCGATCGACAGCGCGTTGATGCCGGGATCGAACACGCCAAAGCCGCCGGGAGCCCAGATCCATTCCTGATTCGGATGCCAGCGGCGCACGTCTTCCTTCCAGTTGATGGCGACCGACCTGATCGTGGTCGAGCCGAGGAATGTACGCGCAGCTTCGACAGCCGGCGCATAGCGTGAATGCCAGCTGGCGAACAGGCAGACGCCGTTCGCTGCCGCCAGCGCCTTCAGGTCTTCGACCTCGCTGACCGTGGCGCCGGGCGGCTTTTCCAGGAAGACATGCTTTTTCGCCACCAGCGCCGTGCGTGCGGCGTCATAGCGAAACTGCGGCGGCATGCACAGCGACACCGCCTCGAGCTCCGGCATCGCGTCGAGCATCGCTTCGATCGTCGGAAAATTCGGGATGTCTTCGACTTTGCCGTGGCGGCTCGCTGCGGCGACCAGGCGATAATCCTGGTCCTTCGCCAAGGCCGGCAGGTGCTGGTCGCGGACGATCTTCCCCACACCGACGATGCCGAGCTTGATGGGATTAGAGGACATGGGAGCTCCGCAGGTTGAGTGTGCTTGGTTTTGCCAGAGGTCGCTTCTTAGCAGAGAACTTGTGCCGGGCAAGTCGCCGGGCTTTTGTCGCCGGCTCGTGAGATCGACCGCGATTCAGATCTCTTCAGATAGGCACATCGAACGTTACGATCGACACTTCGCCCTCGAGCGCGCCCTGATATGCGGACAGATGCGGCTCCTCGTCGGGCACGCCGTCCAGGTCGCCGATCTGATCGAGCTCGGCCTCGGCATAACCTTCCGCGGCAAGCGATTCGAGAGCGCGGCGCACCGCCGAATCGTCGTCCGGCGCGACCAGCATCACATGCACGCCTTCCGGCTTGCCGCCTTTGCGCTTCCACACCCGGCCGGTAATAATGGTGACCGGGCGCTCCTCATTGTCATTCACGGGTTCGTACCTCCGGGCGAGGGGGTTTTGGCTATTCATGCCGCCTTTTCGCACGAAGTACGGCCCGGAAACAGCCGCAAGCCGGTCACATTCTGCCTTCCTCTTGAAAAACGCCGCAAGAAAATTACATGCGTTTTTCGCATGGCTGCCAAGCCTCGGGTTCAGCGCAATATTTGCCGCTCCGGGGTTGACGGACGGTGACCATACGAGTAGAAGCCGCCCAGTCAGAACCGATGTGAGGCTCTTGCTTCCGAAGCGACACGCTTTGGAGTTTGCCTCAAACAGGGTTCGTTTTACGAGCGAAAAGACATTTCCGGCGTGCATGAAGCGGCTTCCGCTTCCTCTGCCATTTGTTCGGGCAAGACCGCGAGGCGCGGTTTGTGGCCCGAATTTGCGTATGGAAATGACGCTTTGAGCGGCCCTGACCGGGCAAGACACGGAATTGAGAGACAAGAGGGTTTAATGCCTACCGTCAACCAGCTGATCCGCAAACCGCGCATTGCGCCGGTGAAGCGCAACAAGGTCCCGGCCATGCAGCAGAACCCGCAGAAGCGGGGCGTCTGCACGCGCGTCTACACCACGACGCCGAAGAAGCCGAACTCGGCGCTGCGCAAGGTGGCCAAGATCCGCCTGACCAATGGTTTTGAAGTGATCGGTTACATCCCCGGCGAAGGCCACAACCTTCAGGAGCACTCGGTGGTGATGATCCGCGGCGGTCGCGTCAAGGATCTTCCGGGCGTCCGTTACCACATCATCCGCGGCGTGCTCGACACGCAAGGCGTGAAGAACCGCAAGCAGCGCCGTTCGAAATACGGCGCCAAGCGTCCGAAGTGACCGAAGCGTAGCCGAGGTCGTTCCGGGCGGCGTCAAGCGACGATCCGGGATCCAGGCCACCGCGTAGAATTGAGGCAGAGAAAAAATGTCCCGTCGTCACAGTGCAGAAAAGCGTGAGATCAATCCGGACCCGAAGTTCGGCGATCTGATCGTCACCAAGTTCATGAACGCCGTCATGTATGACGGCAAGAAGTCGGTTGCCGAGACCATCGTCTACGGCGCGCTCGACCAGGTCCAGTCCAAGACCAAGCAGGAGCCGGTCACCGTCTTCCATCAGGCGCTCGACAATGTAGCGCCGCATGTGGAAGTGCGTTCGCGCCGCGTCGGCGGCGCCACCTACCAGGTTCCGGTCGACGTGCGCCCCGAGCGCCGTCAGGCATTGGCCATCCGCTGGCTGATAGCCGCCGCCCGCAACCGCAACGAGACCACCATGGTCGACCGCCTCTCCGGCGAGCTGATGGACGCGGCCAACAACCGCGGCACCGCCGTCAAGAAGCGTGAAGACACCCACAAGATGGCAGAAGCCAACCGCGCTTTCGCGCACTACCGCTGGTAAAGCGCGAACGAGACTGAAGAGGCACCTCCCATGGCCCGCGAATATAAAATCGAAGACTACCGCAATTTCGGTATCATGGCGCATATCGACGCCGGCAAGACGACGACCACCGAGCGCGTCCTCTATTACACGGGCAAGTCGCACAAGATCGGCGAAGTCCACGACGGCGCTGCGACCATGGATTGGATGGAGCAGGAGCAGGAGCGCGGCATCACCATCACGTCGGCCGCCACCACGACCTTCTGGAAGGGTCGCGACGGCAAGATGTATCGCTTCAACATCATCGACACCCCCGGCCACGTCGACTTCACCATCGAGGTCGAGCGTTCGCTGCGCGTGCTCGACGGCGCCATCGCGCTGCTCGATGCCAATGCCGGTGTCGAGCCGCAGACGGAGACCGTCTGGCGCCAGGCCGACAAGTATCGCGTGCCGCGCATGATCTTCTGCAACAAGATGGACAAGATCGGCGCCGACTTTTACCGCTCGGTCGAGATGATCGGTTCGCGCCTCGGTGCGCATGCCGTCGTCATGCAGCTGCCGATCGGCGCCGAGACCGAGTTCAAGGGTGTCGTCGACCTCGTCGAGATGAACGCGCTGGTCTGGCGCGACGAGACGCTGGGCGCAGCCTGGGACATCGTCGAGATCCCTGCCGACCTCAAGGCCCGTGCCGAAGAATACCGCGAGAAGATGATCGAGGCCGCCGTCGAAATGGACGAGACGGCGCTCGAGAATTACCTCGAAGGCAAGATGCCGAGCAACGACGAGATCCGTGCGCTCATCCGCAAGGGCACGATCGCGGTGAAGTTCTATCCGATGTTCTGCGGCTCGGCCTTCAAGAACAAGGGCGTGCAGCCGCTGCTCGACGCCGTCGTCGAATATCTGCCGTCGCCGGCCGATGTCCCGGCCATCAAGGGCGTCGACGCCAAGACCGACGCCGAGATCGAGCGTCATGCCGACGACAACGAGCCGCTGTCGATGCTTGCCTTCAAGATCATGAACGACCCGTTCGTCGGTTCGCTCACCTTTGCCCGCATCTATTCGGGCAAGCTCACCAAGGGCATCTCGGTCGACAACACCGTGAAGGGCAAGAAAGAGCGCATCGGCCGCATGTTGCAGATGCATGCTAATTCGCGCGCCGACGTCGAAGAGGCTTTTGCCGGCGACATCGTCGCCCTCGCTGGTCTCAAGGACACCACCACCGGCGACACGCTCAGTGATCCGCTGCATCCGGTCATCCTCGAGCGCATGGAATTCCCCGATCCGGTTATCCAGATCGCCATCGAGCCGAAGACCAAGAACGACCAGGAAAAGATGGGCCTCGCCCTTCACCGCCTGGCCGCCGAGGATCCGTCCTTCCGCGTCAAGACCGACGAGGAAAGCGGCCAGACGATCATCTCCGGCATGGGCGAACTTCACCTCGACATCATCGTCGACCGCATGCGCCGCGAGTTCAAGGTCGAGGCCAATGTCGGCGCGCCGCAGGTGGCCTATCGCGAGACGATCACCCGCAAGCACGAGCAGGACTACACGCACAAGAAGCAGACCGGCGGTACCGGCCAGTTCGCCCGCGTCAAGATCCTGTTCGAGCCGAATCCGGAAAGCAGCGAATTCGAGTTCGAAACCAAGATCGTCGGCGGCGCTGTGCCGAAGGAATACATCCCCGGCGTCGAAAAGGGCATCAACAGCGTCATGACCTCGGGCCCGTTCGCCGGCTTCCCGATGATCGGCGTCAAGGCGACGCTGATCGATGGCGCCTACCACGACGTGGACTCGTCGGTTCTGGCCTTCGAAATCGCCGGCCGCGCCTGCTTCCGTGAAGCAGCCCCCAAGCTTGGCGTGCAGTTGCTCGAGCCGATCATGAAGGTCGAAGTGGTGACGCCGGAAGATTACGTCGGCAGCGTTATCGGCGACCTGAACGGCCGTCGCGGCCAGATCCAGGGCCAGGAAGCCCGTGGCGTCGCGGTGGTGATCAACGCGATGGTGCCGCTCGCCAACATGTTCAAATACGTGGACAACCTTCGCTCGATGAGCCAGGGCCGCGCGGCCTACACGATGCAGTTCGACCATTACGAACCGGTCCCGACCGCGGTCGCCCAGGAAGTCCAGAAGAAATACGCGTAACTCGAAACGAGTTGCACCAGTAACTTAATTCAAGGCCCGCACGGGCTGGCAGGAATGGAGAGATCACATGGCAAAAGGTAAATTCGAGCGCACAAAGCCTCATGTGAACATTGGCACGATTGGTCACGTCGACCATGGCAAGACGTCGCTGACGGCGGCGATCACCAAGTATTTTGGCGAATACAAGCGCTACGACC
>NZ_JAMYLH010000048.1:0-21677 GCF_040317925.1 Mesorhizobium sp. M1348
CATGATCAGAAGGTCTTCGCCATTGAGCTTGACTTCGGTGCCCGACCACTTGCCGAACAGGATGCGGTCGCCGGCCTTGACGTCCAGCGGGACGAGCTTGCCGACCTCGTCACGGGCGCCGGAACCGATGGCGATGATCTCGCCTTCCTGCGGCTTTTCCTTAGCCGTATCGGGGATGATGATCCCGCCGGCGGTCTTCGCTTCGGACTCGACGCGGCGAACGACCACGCGGTCATGCAGCGGCCGGAAATTCGACTTTGCCATTTTTGGATTTCCCTGGTGCGGATGTTGAACGGTTCTCCGTTGCCGGAGCGTGGTTAGCACTCACCAGAAGCGAGTGCTAACGCGGCAGTGAGATAGGCCGTAGGCTCCTGCTAGTCAAGACGGAATAGGGACGGGCGAAGAGCAAACGAGCGTGGAAGCACCGAGCCCTTTACGTAAAGACGTCGGAGATCGGACATGGATGGGGCGGCTCACCATTTGTAACTGAAGGCTTTATTCATTTGGCACGATTGGTGCAGCGGACGATCCGCAAACGTTGCGCGCGACAAATATGAGAGGTGAGCGCCATCAGGACTGTTGCGGTTAACGGGTCCACTCGGTGTTTACGGTGTTGGCCGCCGCGCGGGCGCCAGGACTCCGGCCATCCCGATAGTCACCAATCCAATCTGCGGAGAACAGGAGGCAAGATGAGAGCGACAGTCAGCATGAACTCGAATTTGAAATGTTTGGCCAAAGCAACTGCCATCGCCTTGCTCTGGACGGTCACGGCTACGTCGGCGGACGAAGGTATGTGGATGCCGGGCCAGACTGCGGAAGTGGGCGCGGCCATGCGGCCGTCTGGACGCTGACCCGCTCAACGCGATCGTATCACTGGGCGGATGCTCCGCCTCGTTCGTCAGTCCACAAGGGCTGGTCGCAACCAATCATCACTGCGTGTTCGAATCCATCCAATACCACAGCAAGGAGGGCCAGGACTATCTCACAGACGGCTTTCTGGCGAAGAGCCCTGGGTGAAGAATTGCCCGCGGCGCCAGGCAGCCGAATCCATGTGATCGAGGACATGCGGGATGTGACCGCCGAAATGCTCAAGGGCGTCTCGGACAAGCTGAATGGGTTTGCCCGCTATGAGCGGCTCGCCACGAACCGCAAGGCCCTGATCGCCGCATGTGAAGGACAGCCCAATCGCCGCTGCGACGTAGGGGCCTATTATGGCGGCGCCTCCTACTATCTCCAGCAGAAGCTCGAAATCGAGGACGTGCGCCTTGTCTATGCGCCCGCGCTCGGCATCGGTAACTTCGGCGGCGAAACGGACAATTGGATGTGGCCGCGCCACACAGGCGACTTCGGCTTTTATCGCGCCTATGTCGCTCCTGATGGTTCCTCCCGGCCATATGCGCGCGACAATGTGCCTTACCGCCGAAGAGTTGGCTACCCATAGCCTGTGCAGGCGTCAAGGAAGGCGACCTTGTGATGGTCGCCGGCTTTCCCGGCGCAACCCACCAGTTCCTGACGGCGGATGAAGTCCGGTTCAACTTCGCGCAATTCGAACCGCGGTTGCAGCGTTCGCTCTCGGATTATGCCGCCCAGATCAAAAGGCAACGGCAGGCAATCGCGAGGCGCAGATCCATTGACCGCCCGCTTCACAAATTGGCTCGGCCTAAAACGCATGGGAAAAGCAGAAAAGGCAACAGATCGGCACCAGAATGAATATGGCCGCGCGAACTGACAGACGCGCCAACAATCGGCATCTCGCATGGTCGGTGGCACTGGACGTGGCTCCCACCCTGCTGGCGCGACTCCCCATCAGGTCGTCGGGGTTTCGCTGGCGAAAAAAACTTCCGCGTGTCTCTGCGCGATCCATCCCGCTTGCGCGTGCCTAGTCAACCAAAAAACTGACCATCTGCAGGATCAGGATCAGCAAAAAAAAGCCAAAGGCAGACGCCAAAACAGCTGCCAGCAGGACGATGCGTTGTTTCTTCACCCACAGTTCCCCCGGGAGAGAGTCTAATGATAATCCTTAAAAAAGGCGCCCTTGAACAGGGCGCCCTACGCTCATTTGTGCAAGTTTAAAGATTAGCTTGCCTGCTTTATGTAATTAAACGTTTCTTTTGTGCGACACTTCTCCAAGTGTTACTTGCACAAATCGAACGTATCGCACATTTAGACGAACTGTACATTCGATAGCGACTTTGACGCATGCGTTTACTGGCGGTATGCATCCTTCACCGTTGCCGCAAGGCATTGGCCCACTCGCGCGGCACCTCCTTCACGACAAAGGTTGAAAGCCCGTCCTCGGGCGTTTCATTTCCAAGATCACTTCGATCCACTCATACGGGCTTCCCGAGCGAGACCGTGGGTTCGGACGGTGCGAATGAATTTCTCGTTATAATCGAATTGATTATAAGGGTATATTTCTACGTTGAGTATAAAGGATGTCAAGCCCGCGCCAGCGGCAATTTTGTCCGGGCGACCGCCGTTTCGTCGAGGACATGGTGGCGGAAGCGATAAAGCTTCGCCGGCCGACCGCCGGTGTCAAAAGCACTTTCGCCGGTCTCCTCCACCAGTTCCTGCTGCTCCATCAACCGGCGAAAGTTCTGCTGAAGCGCCCCTGCCGATGTAGTCGTCAACGCCGTCCGCGTCAGCGCATTGCCATCGGCGAGAAGCCAACGACATTGTTGATGACGAACGTAACGATCCGCGGCTTCAGAGAGGAATGCGCGCTTCGTCCAGATGGATGGAGTGGGCTGGCAGGTCCGGGCGGCCGCGCCGTTGAGGATGCAGCATCGAGAGCCGCGCTCGCCGAGGATGACATAGGTCGAGATTCGCGCGCCGGAAGTCTTGCTCCATGTCTCCACGAATCCATTGGCAGGATCCCGGCTTCTTCGCAGTGGTCAGGGTCGAGCGTTATCGAACCGTGGTAGTTGAGGTTTGCTTCGACGTGGATGCCGTGCAGCTTGCCGGCGACTATTTTTCGCATTGGTCCCGTTGTCCTATTCATCTCACAAAGTCAGTCCTGATGTTGAGCAGCTTCGCTGGGCTAAATCCCGACGAGGAGCGCCCCGCCGCTGAGTCCCGCACCTGCCGCCGCCAGGAGTATTTTCTTGCCCGGCCGAAACGGCTCCGCTTGATTGGCGAGCGACAGTGAGAGCGGGATCGTCGCGGCCGAAGAGTTGCCGTATTCGGCAATCGTCTTGACAATTGCTTGATCCGCTATGCCGAGGTTACTCCCGACAGCATCGAAAATGCGAGCATTGGCCTGATGCGGCATGAACCGGTCGACATCCTGTGGTCGCACTCCGGCAGCGGCTAGCGCGCTTATCGAGCAATCGGTCATCATCTCGACGGCCTTTGCGAACACTTCGCGGCCGTCGGTCATCGTCATTCGGGTTTGCGCGAGGTCGAGGTCACCGTGGAACGGGATGTTGCTTCCTCCTGCGGGAATCTGGATCAGGCCGTATCGCGAGCCGTCCGAATCCACGGAGGCACCGAGAATCCCCCGACCAGTATCCTCGCACGGACCGATCACGACGGCGCCGGCGGCATCGGCAAACAGCACGGCGCTGGCGCGCTCAGAGGGATTGATGCGGCGGCTGAGGATATTGGCGGCGATAACAAGGCTCGCTTTGCCGTGCAGGCGGGTAAATCCGTCCGCAAACATCAGCGCATAGATGAAGCCGGCGCAGGCGCCGGTCAGATCGACAGCGCCGGCGCGGCCGAGCCCCAGCCGATGTGCGACCAGGGGCGCGCTGGGCGGCAGGAGGTGATCGGGCGTCGAGGTGGCAAGCAGCAGCAGACCGATGTCGTGGCGCGCAATGCCGGCGCTGGCCAGCGCCATGGCGCCGGCCTGCGCAGCAAGACCAGACAGCGTGTCTTCGTCCGTTGCCCAGAAGCGCGACCGGATTCCAGTACGCCGCTCGATCCAGCCCGGTTCGAGGCCGAGATTGTTCTCAATTTCGGCATTCGCCACCTTTCGGCCAGGCGCATGATGGCCAAACCCGAGAAGGCGCGACGACCTGCTCATGGCTTTGAGCCGAAGCGTTCGCCGGCCTCCTCGATCGCGTCATGGAGCCGATCGAGCTCGTCGCCGGTGACGCAATAGGGCGGCAGGAGATAAAGGACATTGCCGAGCGGGCGCACAAGCAGGCCGAGCTCGAGGAAAAAGGCCCGCAGCTTAGGTCCGATCTCGGCCAGATAGCCGGCAGAGCCGGCGCGCAGGTCGAGAGCCAGGATCGTGCCGGTCGCGCGGCTGTCAGTGAAGTTGGCATTGTCGCGAAAGCGTTGCAGTCCGGCGACCTGCATCCCACTCAAGGCCGCGATCCGCTCGGCCACCGGCTCGTCACGCCAGATCTCGACATTGGCGAGTGCGGCCGCGCAGGCAATCGGATTGGCGGTGTAGGAGCTCGAGTGAAAGAAGGTCTTTTTCCGGTCGGTCGAATTATGAGCCTGGAAGATGGCATCGGTGGCGAGCGTGGTGGCCAGTGGGATCGCGCCGCCGGTCAGGCCTTTCGAGGTGCACAGGATGTCTGGAGAGATGGACGCTTGCTCGCAAGCGAACATGGTTCCGGTACGCCCCCAGCCGGTCATCACCTCATCGGCGATCAGCAGCGTGCCGGAGGCCTCAGTGATCCTCTTCAATTCGGCCAGAACCCAGGCCGGATACATCAGCATGCCGCCGGCGCCAAGCACCAGCGGTTCGACGATCAGGGCGGCGGTGCGTCGGTGGCGGGAGACTGCCTCGAAACGATCCAGCGTCTCCTGCTCGCGCCCTGCTGCCGGGAAGGGGATGGTGTCGACCTCGAACAGCAACGGCTCGTAGGCGGCGTTGAACACGCTGCGGGCGCCGACGCTCATCGTGCCGATGGTGTCGCCATGATAGCTGTGCTCCATGACGACGATGCGCGAGCGAGGCGCGCCGATGTTGCGGAAATAGCCGAGCGCCATCTTCAGCGCGACTTCGACGCTGGTCGAGCCGCTGTCGGAATAGAACACCCAGTCGAGTCCGGCGGGAGCGAGTCCGACAAGCGCCTTGGCCAAGCATTCGGCAGGCTCGTGCGTGAAACCTGCGAAGATGATCTGGTCGAGGCTCGAGGCGGTCGTCTCGATTGCCTTGATAATGCGGGGATGGCGGTGGCCATGTGTGACGACCCACCAGGAGGAAATGGCGTCCAGAATGCGCGTGCCGCCGGCTTTGTGGAGATACGCGCCTTCAGTCAGGACGATTTCAGGGATCGCCGGCTCGAGCGCGTGCTGGGTGAAGGGGTGCCACACACGGGATTGCGGCATCATTCGCCTCCGGCAATCAAAGCGAGGTCGAAGCCCGCAATCATCGCTTGTCTCAGCGTTTTGTCCGTCAGCGGATCGAGGTGCGGCAGCCTGCCGAGTTGCGGCACGTCGCCGAATTCCACGATCGTCCGTTGCGTATCGGTCATCTCATCGCCGATGAAGGCGATGCCAGCCAGCGGGATAGCGCGCGCCCGCAGGGCCTCGATCGACAGCAGGGTGTGATTGATTGTTCCGAGCGCGGTGCGGGCGCACAGAATGACCGGCAACTGCCATTGCTCGAATATGTCGATGAACCTTGTCCGGCGGTTCAGCGGCACCATCAGCCCGCCGGCGCCTTCGATGACGAGCGGTGTCGGCAGGACGGGAAACGAAAGATCGGCAGCCTCGATCGAAACGTCGTCGATTTCGGCCGAACGATGCGGCGAAAGCGGGCTCTTCAAGCGGTAGGCTTCCGGCAGCACGCGCCCCGACGGCAGCCCGGCAAGTCGCGCAACCGCCTCGCTGTCGGTCTCGCCGTCGAGGCCCGATTGCACCGGCTTCCAGTAGAAACCGTCAAGCAGGCCGGCAAGCCCGGCCGAAAATACTGTCTTGCCAATTCCGGTGTCTGTTCCGGTGATGACGATGCGCTTGGTCATGTCGCCTCCGGTCATGTCTGGGCCAACACCTCGACGAGCGCCTCGACCATGGCGGAAATGTCGGCTTCGCCGATATTGAGCGTCAGTGAGATGCGCAGCCGCGATGTGCCTTCGGGCACCGTCGGCGGACGAATGCCGCGGATATCGAAGCCGCGTGCCTGCAGGCACGCTGCCACCGCCATGGTGCGCGTGACGTCGCCGATCACCAAGGGCTGGATCTGAGAGCCACTTGGTATCACGCCGCAGCGATCGACCAATTGGCGGCCTGCGAGGGCGACGCGTTCATGCAGCTGAAAACGCCGCATAGGCTCGTCGGCGAGCATTGCGAGCGCTTCGCGCGCCGCGACCGCCATCAGCGGCGATGGCGCGGTGGCGTAGATGAATGGCCGGCAACGGTTGATCAGATACTCGCACAGTGTCCTCGGCCCGGTCACGAGCCCACCAGATGCGCCGAGCGCCTTGCCGCAGGTGTGGAGCGCGACGATGTTGTCGCGGCCCTCGAAAGCGGCGGCCAGCCCCCGGCCGTCCGGTCCCCAGACGCCGGTGGCATGCGCCTCGTCAATGACGATGAATGCGTCGTGCCGATCGGCAAGCGCGACCAGGCTCTCCAAAGGCGCCCAGTCGCCATCCATGCTGTAAAGGCTTTCCACCGCGATCCAGACGCATCCCATGCCGCCTTCGGCGCGCCAACGCGTGATCGCATCCTCGACAGCGTTGGCGTCGTTGTGCGCGGCCAGCACGAACTGTGCGCGCCTGGCCTGCGCACCCTCATGCATGCTGGCATGGGCGAGCTCATCGAGGACCAAAAGGTCGCCCTTCTGCGGCAGCGCCGTCAGCAGAGCGAAGTTGGCGATGTAGCCGCTGCCGAAGAACAGCGCGCGGTCGGCTCCAAAGAATGCTGCCGCGTCTGCCTCGAGCTGCTCGTGTTCCGGTGCATTGCCGCGCAACAGCCGCGACCCGGTGGCGCCAACCGGCGTGCCACGCGCAATCGCCGCCGCAACCGCTTCGCCAAGTCTTTTGGAGGCGGCAAGCCCGAGATAGTCGTTCGACGAGAAGTCGAGCCCGGCGCGCGGCTTCAGCGTCCGCAGCCGGTCCTTGCGCGCCAGCCCCTGCAAGGTCGCCTCATAGCGGGCAAGCGGTGCCCCGTTCATTGCGCCTCGAGTTCCATCGGCTCGATGCCAAGGCGCCGGAACAGCAGGGTATCCTTGTCCTCACCGGGATTGTCCGCCGTCAGCAGCGTGTCGCCGACGAAGATCGAGTTGGCGCCGGCAAAAAAGCACAGCGCCTGCATCTCGTCGGTCATGGCCGTACGGCCGGCGGAAAGACGGATATGCGATTTCGGCATCATGATGCGCGCCAGCGCGATCACGCGCACGAATTCGATCGGCTCGATCGGCTTGGCGTCGGCAAGCGGGGTGCCGGGGATCGGGATCAGCATGTTGATCGGAACGCTTTGCGGATGTTCCGGCAGATTGGCCAGCGTCACCAGCATGTCGATCCGGTCCAGCGGCTCCTCGCCCATGCCGACAATGCCGCCGCAGCAGACCTTGATGCCGGATTGGCGAACGTGCTCGAGCGTCTCGAGCCGCTCGGCAAAGCTGCGCGTGCTGATGATCTCGCTGTAGTAGCGTTCCGACGTATCGATGTTGTGGTTGTAAAAGTCGAGACCAGCCTGCTTCAGTCGAGCGGCTTGCTCACGATCGAGCATGCCGAGCGTCATGCAGGTCTCCATGCCCAGCGCCTTGACGCCTTCGACCATCGCCACCACCGCATCCATGTCGCGCGCCTTGGGGTTTCGCCAGGCCGCGCCCATGCAATAGCGGGTTGCGCCGGCGTCACGCGCTTTCTTCGCCTCGGCGACGACGCGCCGGACCTCCATCAGCTTCGACGCCTTCAGGCCGGTCTCGTGATGCGCCGACTGGCTGCAATAGCCGCAATCCTCCGGGCATCCGCCCGTCTTGATGCTGAGCAGCCGGCTGAGCTGGACCTTGTTGGGATCGAAATTCTGGCGGTGCACGGTTTGCGCGAGGAAGAGGAGATTGTTGAAGGGGGCATCGTGAAGTGCCCGAGCCTTCTCCAGGGTCCACGCTCCAGGGTCAGGGGATTGAGCCTGTGGCGATGTCTGCGTTGGACTGGCTGTTTGCATGTCCATGCTGTTCCTCCGGTTCTGCCTTGCTTTGCTGTCTGATTGATGACGATCGGAAAGGACAGTTGTTTCGATCCTGTCCGTTCCTCAGGCAATCATGAGCCCCAATAGTCGAGGCCGATATCCAAGATCGGCGCGCTGTGGGTCAGTCGGCCGACTGAAATCAGATCAACGCCGGTCGCGGCAATCGCTCGCGCTGTATCGGATGCGATCCCGCCAGAAGCCTCGGTGATAGCACGGCCGCCAACGATTGCGACGGCGCGGCGAAGATCGGCGAGGGACATGTTGTCGAGCAGAACCGCATCGGGAGCGAAGCCAAGTACCTCCTCCAACTGGGCCAGCGTATCGACCTCGACTTCGATCTTGACGAGATGACCGGCCCGTCTTCGTGCTCGCTCGAGCGCCGGGCGAACGCCGCCTGCGATGGCGATGTGGTTGTCCTTGATCAGAATTGCGTCGTCGAGGCCGAAGCGGTGATTGGATCCGCCACCTGCGCGCACGGCATATTTTTCGACTGCCCGCAATCCGGGCGTCGTCTTGCGCGTGCAGACGATCTTCGCGCCATATCCACGAACCGCAGCGACGATCGATGCCGTTGCTGTAGCGATGCCGCTCAGATGGCACAAAAAATTGAGTGCCGTCCGTTCGGCTGTGAGAATGGCCCGGGCAGGGCCAACCACTGATGCAATGACCTCTCCATCCATGACATTGCAGCCGTCTGCCCGCTCCACCGAAATTTCGACATCAGGATCAATCAAGCGGAAAGCGAGCATCGCCAGATCGAGGCCGGCGACAACTCCGGACTGGCGCGCCGCCAGCACGGTTCCCGCTTGGTGTGCCTTCGGCACGATGGCCTCCGTGGTCAAGTCGCCGGCTCTGCCAAGGTCTTCAAGAAGAGCTGCCCTTACAAGCGGCTCAAGCATGACCGTGGGAAGCGGTGAGAGCGTCATCACTTTGCCCCTTCGAGGCTTGGCGAGTGTCCGAGTTCCCGCGCAGCGGCCAAGGCGGCTTCGAGGGTGATTTCGGACCGTCGGGCGACAGTCGCATGATGAGGAAAGTCTGTCCGGTAATGAGCGCCGCGGCTTTTCTTCGCGCAACAGGGCGGCAACCGCGATCATCAGCCCGACAGCCGCCGGATCCGAGGCCGCGTCCTTGCTTTCGGCGAGCGGCAACAAGGCATATGCGGCTGCTTTCAAACCTTCACCATCCCGGACGATGCCGAGTGCGCGCGACAGGAAAACACGCACGGGTGTCGGCGCGGGCGATGGGTAAACGTCCGCAAACGCAGGCTTTGTTCTGCGAGCAGGCGTTCCGGCGACACTTTCAGCGACCCAGCGCGCGCACACGACGGCCTCGGTCAAGGAATTGCTGGCGAGCCTGTTGGCGCCATGCAGTCCTGTCGAAGCGACTTCGCCGCAGGCCCACAGCCCCTTGACGGAGGTCCTACCGGAGCCGTCCACGGCAACGCCACCCATGTGGTAGTGTTGGGCCGGACGAATGGGGATGAGATCGCGCGCGGGATTGATGCCGGCTCCACGACAGGCTGATGCGATTGTCGGGAAGTGTCGAGCAAATTCCGGGCCAGGCCGTTGCCGCGCGTCGAGAAAAACACGGTGGCCATTGGCAAGATGGTTCCAGACGGCGCGCGCCAAGACATCACGAGGCGCAAGTTCCGCCCCTGGCACGCTCTGGAGAAAAGCCTGGCCGGTTTCGTCGATCAGGGCAGCACCTTCGCCGCGGACGGCCTCGCTGACCAGCACCATAGGGCGTTCCGGGCCGTCAAGCGCGGTCGGGTGGAACTGGATGAACTCGAGGTCGGCAAGGACAGCTCCAGCGCGGGCCGCCAGCGCCAGGCCCTGTCCCCAACTGGCCCAAGGATTGGTGGTGTCGAGAAACAGTCCCCCGATCCCACCGGTGGCGAGGACGACCCGCCGTGAGCCGAAGAAGACAGGTCCTATCGAACCGCTCGCCCAGACGCCTCGGATCGCATTCTCTCGCACCGCCAGCCGGCGCGCTTCCACGCCCTCCACGACAACAATCGACGGAGTGGAACGCACAGCCGCGATCAGGGCACGCATGATCTCACGCCCGGTGCCGTCACCATGCGCATGAACGATGCGACGTCGGCTGTGTGCGGCCTCCAATCCGAGGCACAGTGATCCTTTCGACGTACGGTCGAAGGGAACCCCAAAGCCCGCAAGCCCCTCTATCGCCTTGGGCGCGGCTTGGAGGATGCGGCTCGCCACGTCTCTGTCGCAGAGACCATCCCCGGCGGCAAGCGTATCGGCCAGGTGCAGTGCCGGATCGTCGTCTTCGCCGAAACTTGCAGCCAGACCACCCTGTGCCCACGTGCTCGAATTGTCAGCTCCCAGCAGCGTCCTGGACAGAAGCAGCACCGGCTCCGGCGCCAGTTGAAGCGCGGTCATCAGTCCGGCGATGCCGCCGCCGATGATGATGGGCCGCCCGAAGAAGCTGCGGACATCGGCGCTCAAATTGCCAGCATCCGTTCGACCGCAAGCCGCGCGCGCCCGGCGATCCCGGGTTCGATGGTTACGATATGGTGGTTCTGCTCGAGCGCCATGCGGATGTTGGCAAGCGTGATCCGCTTCATGTGCGGGCACAAATTGCAGGGCCGGATGAACTCGACCTCTGGGTGCGCTAACGCGACGTTGTCGCTCATCGAACATTCCGTCATCAGCACGACACGTGCCGGCCTTTGCCTTTCGACATAGTCGGACATGGCAGCGGTCGAGCCGGAAAAATCTGCTTCAGCCACGACGTCGGGCGGGCATTCGGGATGCGCGAGCACGATCACGCCGGGATGGCTTTCGCGCAACTCGCGGATGTCGGCCGGTGTAAAGCGCTCGTGCACCTCGCAATGCCCTTTCCAGGCGATGATCTGCACATCGGTCTGGGCGGCGATATTCTGGGCCAGATATTCGTCCGGCAACATGATCACCTGGGGAACGCCAAGGGATTGGACGACCGCCTTGGCGTTGCCGGATGTACAGCAGATATCCGACTCGGCTTTCACTTCGGCCGACGTGTTGACATAAGTGATGATCGGCACGCCGGGATAACGCTGGCGCATCAAGCGCACGTCTTCTGCCGTGATCGATTCCGCCAACGAACAGCCTGCCCGCAGGTCGGGAATGAGCACCGTCTTTTGCGGATTGAGCAGCTTGGCCGTTTCGGCCATGAAATGTACGCCGGCCAGCACGATGACTTGCGCCTCGATCGTCGCAGCCGTGCGGGCCAGTGCCAAGCTGTCGCCGACGATGTCGGCCACACAATGGAAGATCTCGGGGGTCTGATAGTTGTGCGCCAGGATGATGGCGTTGCGCTCGCGCTTCAGTGCAAGGATCGCCTCGATATCCTCGACGAAAGCCGGCCATTCGATCGGCGGGATCACTCGTCGGACGCGCTCGTAGAGAAACGCGGTCGCAGGCAGCATGGCGCTCATCGACCCCTCCAGCTTATACTCTAGTTGAAAATAACCAGCATATACTTGCTGTGAGTATAAGCGATGTCAACCCCGCGCCAGCGGCAATTTTGTCCCGGCGATGACCCTCTCGTCGAGAACGGCGTGGCGGAACCGGTAAAGCTTCGCTGGCCGGCCGCCGGTCTCCGCGGTTGCCTCTCCGGTCTCTTCGACCAGCTCCTGCTGCTCGATCAGCCGGCGAAAGTTCGGCTTACGCACGAGCCTGCCGGCAAGCGCCTCCACGGTTCGCTGCAGCTGCAAAAGCGTGAAGACCGGCGGCATCAGCTCAAAGACGACCGGCCGGTATTTGATCTTGGAGCGCAGCCGCGCAATGCCGGTCGCCGCGATGCGGCGATGATCGGCGACCATAGACTTGCTGGGCACCAGCGGAGGCAGCGTCGCGTCCCGTCCGCTTCCGGCCTCTTGGACCAGGCCTGCTTCGTAGACTAACTCATAGCGTTGAAGCGTGAGTTCCTCGTTCCAAAGGCGGTCGTCGAAGCCGAAGGCTATCGTCGCCCGCTGCCAGCGTTCACGTCGCGTGGCCGCGTCGCTGACGCCGTCTGCCCATTCAATCAGGCGCGGTCGCAGAACGTCCAGCACGACCGGAGGCGTGCCGGAGCGGTGGTCCTCCCATGGAAAATATTCATACCAGCTCTGCCAGCCGCACTTGGGCGAGCCAGCTGCCTGTTCCTTGCGGGTCAATGCGAGATAGCTGATGGAGATGACGCGCTGCTGGCGCTCGGCGCCGATGCGATCCCGATCCGCGAAGGTGTAGAGTTGCTCAATATACCCCAGCGGATGGCCGGTCTGCTGCTCGACCCACCCCCTCAAACCGGATTGCAGCGATCGGTGCTCAAGCGCAAATGGTCCGGAGGGCAGGGTGTCCGCCTGGCCGATGGTGAGGACACAGGGTTCACTGTCGTTTACGGCGACGACAAAGGCGATCAGGTCCACTTTGACTTCGTCGGCCTTGACGGCGGCTCTGTCTTTCCTGGGTCCTTTTGCCTGATCGTCCATGTTCGCGAAAGTCGTTGGTGCTCGGGGGCGCCTGAATCGATTTAAGTGTAAGCGCGCCTGTCCGCACGTCAACACCGCACAGCTGCACGGCCATTTTTAGCTCTTCGCACTTGCACAAAAATGTGGCAAACGCGACACCCGCGGTTGGTAACGTTGGGGAAGGAGGGTCCATTGAGTGCGTTTGGTGACACCAAGGCGATCACACCGCCGGATATTCGTTCGCGCAAAGGTGGGACGCCGCTCGTCTGCCTTACCGCCTACACGACGCCAGTCGCCCGGCTTGTCGATCCCCATTGCGATGTGGTGCTGGTCGGCGACAGCCTCGGCATGGTTCTCCACGGCCTGCCCTCCACGCTCGGTGTGACGCTGGAGATGATGATCACGCACGGCCAGGCCGTGCGCCGTGGCCTCGAGCAGGCGCTGATGGTCGTCGACTTGCCGTTCGGTTCCTTCGAGGAAAGCCCCGAGCAGGCTTTCCGCAATGCCGCGCGCGTCATGGCCGAGACCGGCTGCGCGGCCGTCAAGCTCGAAGGCGGCGAAACGATGGCAGAGACGATCGGCTTCCTCGCCGCGCGCGGCGTGCCGGTCATGGCCCATGTCGGCTTGACGCCGCAGGCGATCAACACCATCGGTGGCTACCGCGTGCAGGGCAGAGGCGGGGATGCCGAGCGCATCAGGCGCGACGCGCTTGCGGTGAGCGAAGCGGGCGCCTTTGCGGTCGTGCTGGAGAAGGTTCCCGAGGCGCTCGCCCGCCGGATCACCGGGGAGGTGGCGACCCCGACCATTGGCATCGGTGCCTCGGCAGCCTGTGACGGCCAGATTCTCGTCGTCGACGACATGCTGGGCCTCTTCGGCGACTTCCGGCCCAAATTCGTCAAGCGCTATGCTGAACTGGGGGAGGCCGCTGCGGCTGCGATCGCGGCCTATGCGCGGGAAGTGAAGGAGCGCCAGTTTCCGGCCGCCGAGCACGTGTTTGCCGATGCGCCCAAGCCCGCCGACGGGGACGCCACCAAGAGCGGAGAAGCAGCGTGAGCGTGCCGATTGTCAGGAGCGTTGCCCAGCTTCGCCAAATCGTCGCCGCATGGCGCCGCGAGGGCGTGAGGATTGCCGTGGTGCCAACGATGGGCGTCCTGCATGAGGGCCATCTCAGCCTGGTGCGCGCGGCACTCGAGAAGGCCGACCGGGTGATCGTGACGCTCTTCGTCAACCCGAAGCAATTCAACAGCCAGGCCGATCTCGCCGCGTATCCGAGCACCGAGGACGAGGATGCCGCCAAGCTGGTACCGCTTGGCGCGCACCTGCTTTATGCGCCGGATGCAGAGGAAATGTATCCGGCGGCCTTCGCCACGACCGTTTCGGTGTCCGGTGTCAGCGAGGGCCTGTGCGGTGCCTTCCGGCCGGGACATTTCGATGGCGTGGCGACCGTCGTCGCCAAGCTCTTCCTGCAGACCAGCGCTGACTTCGGCTTCTTTGGCGAAAAGGACTTTCAGCAGCTTCAGCTAGTCAGGCGTATGGCCCGGGACCTGGATATTCCAATCACCATTGTTCCTTGTCCGACAGTCCGCGAAGCCGACGGTCTTGCACTATCATCGCGCAATGTCCGGCTCTCGCCAGCAGAGCGTGCTGTTGCCCACAAGCTACCATCGGTCTTGCTCGAGACGGCTGAGCGGCTTGCCCGCGGCTCGCCCGTCCTGCCAACGCTTGCCGAAGCGCGCGCAGCAATTCTGGCTGCAGGCTATCGCGAGATCGAATACCTGGAACTTCGCGACGAGGCAGATCTGCGACCGATGACAAGCCTTGACCGACCTGCACGCTTGCTTGTCGCGGCCTGGCTCGGCGGCACACGGCTCATAGACAACGTCAGAATATCACGGGTTTCAACAGGTTAACGGGGTTCTCGGGACGCGCTGTATCCGTCCGGGATCGTTTAAAACAAGGTCTCTGCCTGGCATCGAGCGATCACGGAGGTTACGCAAAGCGCAAATGCATCGCGTGTTTGAGAACTTCGTCGAGCAACTGTCTGCAAGTGCTGATGCTGCCGATCTCCGTGAGGCAATGGCATCCGCTGCAGCCGGCTTCGATTTTCCGCTATTCGCCTATTTCACTTACCCGTCGGCCCCCGGCGACGCCCCGCAATTGATCTCAAACTATCCTTCATCCTGGACATCACGTTATCTGCAACAGCGGTACCACAGTCTTGATCCGGTCATCCTGCGCGGGCTGCAAGGCTGGGATACCTTCGATTGGGGTGTGGATCGCGCTCGGCACTGTCTGCCGAATTCGCAGCAACAAATTCTGGAGAGTGCGGCTGAGTTTGGCATCCGCGGCGGCCTGACGATATCCATGCATGATCATCGCGGCCGGTTTGCTGCCCTGACCTTTGCTTCCGACGAGTCCCGCCCGCCTCTGTTGCGGTCACTGACACGTTACGAAAAAGCATTGCAGCTGGTGGCCATCAACTTTCATATCCATGTCCGGCGCAGGCTCGCCGACGATCGCGTGGTGGATGGTGTAACGCTCACCCCGCGGGAGTTCGAGTGCCTGAAATGGGCGGCGCGCGGCAAGTCGGCTTGGGTTATCAGCCAGCTTCTCGGCGTCTCAAAGCGCACCGTGACCTTTCATCTGGAAAACGCCAAGGCAAAGCTTGGCGTTCGAACGATCAACCAGGCCGTTGCACGACTGGCTGCCTCCGGCCAGGCGAGATCCTGATTCTTCGGCCACGATAGCTGTAAACCTCTACAGGCTGCATCGCTGCCGGCTTTGCCCTTCGATGGCGGGAACACATTCCGCACGGAGGCGACCATGATGCAGCTGATAACACCAGACCTTTACGACGAGTTCGCAAGCGAGCTCAAAGAGATGCACGGGCTCAGGTTTCGGGTGTTCAAGGAAAGGCTCGATTGGGAAGTTGATACCGAAGACCAGATGGAAACAGACCCGTTTGATGGTCTGAAGCCTGTCTATCTGCTCCTCAAGGGATCCGACTGGCGAATTCGGGGTTGCGTGCGTCTTTTGCCCAGCACCGGACCCACAATGTTGCGCGATACGTTCCCGGTGCTGCTGGGTGCTGACGTCGTGCCCTCGACCTCCGACATATGGGAGAGCAGTCGTTTCGCGCTCGATCTTCCTCCGTCGGCGCCCAAGGCATCGGGCGGGCTGGCCCAAGCAACCTACGAGCTCTTCGCCGGCATGATCGAGTTCGGCTTGGCCAAGGATCTGACCCGGATAGTAACGGTGACGGATACGCGCATGGAACGGATCCTTCGCCTCGCGACGTGGCCATTGTCGCGCATCGGACAACCCAAGTCCGTCGGCAAAACTCAGGCGGTGGCCGGGTTTCTCGAGATTTCCCGCGCGAGCCTTTTGCGCATCCGCAGCAGGGGACGTCTGAGCGGACCGGTACTGTGGCAACCGGTTCTAGGCCCGTCGGCATTGTGGACACCTGAGCCGTGAAGGATGCTGGTCTGCCCAAGGAAGCGACGGTCGGTCTTGTATGCTGGCCGGACTGGCGTCGTCACGAAGCTTACCACTACGCCAGACGATTGCCACGCACTGCCTGGGCCTGGGAGTTTCTTCGGCGCAATCCACAATTCCAGCGCGACCACGCCAAAATGGCACCGTCTGCCTGCATTGTCGGAGCCCAGGCCGACATGAACATAATCGAGTTGACGACAGGATCATCTTTCCTAAGACAATGGAGCCTCCTTTTTCGCGGACGCGCCACAGTGGGACGCTACGTCGGCAAGGGTCTTTTGGGATCCGCGCGACTGCGCCCGTATTCTACGAGCGGCCGCGGAGCTGGTTGGGCTCGACCACGATTTTGAACCGCTTGATCTTTCGTCGCTCTCATGCTGCAAGGACATCCTGCTGACACCTGCCGGCGTGCAGCACGTGCTGCTGAGGGAGGACTGCCGGAGTCTGCAGATCGCCCTTTCCGGTGCATCCGTTCTCCGCCCGTTGCGGCTATATGTCGACGCGATCGTGCAGCCGCAGCACCTGAAGTTCCATGTCGCTGCCCTTCAGTTCCTGAACGACATCAGTGGTTGCGGCCGCCTGGCAGCTGCTTGCTTTCCGCCGGAACCCCGCGGAGCGCGTCTGCGTATCGTGCTCCAGGCTTTGGATGGCTCGCTTGCGGGAGCATCTCATCAGGAGATCGCCATTGCCCTGTTCGGGAGACGCCGTGTCGAAGAAGATTGGTCTCATCCAGGTAGCCATCTTCGCGATCAGGTGCGTCGCGCCATCCAACGTGGCCGCTACCTGATGGGCGGTGGCTATAGACAGTTCCTGATGTAAATCGGGTGACAGCTCGGTGATTGTCTTATCCGAAAACGGGCAGGCATCAATCTCCATTTCTCACTGCTATTGTGCCTTGTACAAAACGTGACACGCGCCTAGTTCTTCCGCTGCGGGGATCGGGTTTGAGTAATACGGACGAAGCACTGAGAACCAACGCTGTCGTGATAGTGCATTCATGCCCCGAGAATCCTGACGACCGTTACGAACCCCAAGAAAGCCGGCGCTGACTGAAACGGTCGCTGAACGTGCTCTGTGGCGTGCGCCGCCTGACTCTCGGTTTCGGCCATGCCGACTAACAGCGTATTGATAGGCCATCGCGGGCTAAGCTCTACCGGCGAAAGCCGCGTCAAAGCGCCAGGCAATCAGAAACTTGATCGGCGGCGACGATGATTATGATCAACGTGACGAACACGTGAATCATGCCGACGGCGCCGACGTTGCCGATGATGATGATGATGATGCCGATCATGCGTCGCTGACGCTGCCTAACTACAGTGCTTGTAATCATGCCGATCACCGCGTGATCACGAGCGGCGGCGGTCCGTGGTCAGGTGCGTAGCCGGGATGGTTCGCGCATGGCCGATTGTTCCTTCGTGCCGCGGGGTGTGGGCTTGCGTTCGGGCAGAGGGCGTCAGGCGCAACGAGGAAGTTAGATCAGGGCCCCAAACGCGGCTTATCCATGGGGTGGATGATAGCTATCCCTACAATCAATTATACCAATATTACCCAATACTACTAGAAGATCCCCAATGAAAGCGGCCGGATGGGTATCCGTTTCGCGTAGGCTGAAGCTGCCGGCAAGAATGGGAAGACGAACATGTGCGGGATTGTTGGTATCGTTGGGCAACAGACGGTATCGGATCGGTTGGTCGACGCATTGAAGCGTTTGGAATATCGCGGCTATGATTCCGCCGGCGTTGCGACGATCACCGAAGGTGTCTTGCACCGCCGGCGCGCCGAGGGCAAGCTCGTCAATCTCGAGAGGAGACTGAAGGAAGAGCCGCTGAGCGGCAACATCGGCATCGGCCACACGCGTTGGGCAACCCATGGGGCCTCGACGGAACGCAATGCGCACCCGCACTTTACCGACGGTGTCGCCGTCGTCCATAACGGGATCATCGAGAATTTCACCGAGCTGAAGGACGAATTGGCGGCGGCTGGCGCCGAGTTCCAGACCGATACCGACACCGAGGTCGTCGCGCATCTCTTGGCAAGACACCGCCGGGAGGGCATGAGGCGGCAAGAGGCGATGCGTGCCATGCTGAAACGCCTCAGGGGCGCCTATGCGCTTGCCGTCCTCTTCGAAGATGATCCGTCGACCATCATGGCGGCGCGCAACGGACCACCGCTGGCGATCGGTCACGGCGACGGCGAGATGTTCCTGGGCTCCGACGCGATCGCGCTCGCTCCCTTCACCAATGAAATTACCTATCTCATCGAGGGCGACTGGGCCGTTGTCGGCAATTCGGGCGCCCATATCTTCGATTTCGACGGCCATCCCGTCGAGCGTCCGCGCCATACCTCCACGGCCGCGGCCGATCTGGCCAACAAGGGCACTCATCGCCACTTCATGGAGAAGGAAATCTACGAGCAGCCCGAAGTCATCGCCCATGCTCTCCGTCACTATAGCAACATCATAGAGAATCGCGCCGACACGGTTTCTGGCATCGATTTCGCCAGGATCCCGAGCTTGGCGATCTCGGCCTGCGGGACCGCCTATCTCGCCGGACTGATCGGAAAATACTGGTTCGAGCGCTATGCGCGCCTGACAGTTGAAATCGACGTTGCGTCCGAATTCCGTTACCGCGAGATCCCGTTGTCGCCGCAGTCGGCGGCTCTTTTCATTTCGCAGTCCGGCGAAACCGCCGATACGCTCGCATCGTTGAGGTACTGCAAGGAGCGTGGGCTGAAAATTGGCGCTATCGTCAATGCCTGCGAATCGACCATCGCTCGGGAGGCCGATGCGGTCTTCCCGATCCTTGCCGGACCGGAGATTGGCGTCGCCTCCACCAAGGCGTTTACCTGCCAGCTTGCTGTTCTAGCCGCACTCGCCATCGGCGCCGCCAGAGCCCGCGGGACCGTAACCGAAGACGAGCTACAGGCGCTCGTCAGGAGCCTCGCCGAAGTGCCGCGCGTCATGGGCCAGGTACTCAACAGCATCCAGCCGGAGATCGAGTTCCTGTCGCGCGAACTGTCAAAGTGTCGTGACGTCCTGTATCTCGGCCGTGGCACCAGTTTCCCGCTAGCGATGGAAGGTGCGCTGAAGCTCAAGGAGATTTCCTACATCCATGCCGAGGGCTATGCGGCGGGTGAATTGAAGCACGGTCCGATCGCATTGATCGACGACAACATGCCAGTGATCGTCATCGCGCCCCATGATCGCTTTTTCGACAAGACCGTCTCCAACATGCAGGAAGTGGCTGCCCGTGGAGGGCGGATTATCCTCATCACCGATGAAAAAGGGGCAGCCGCATCGAAACTCAACACCATGCACACGCTCGTGTTGCCGGCTGTCGACGAGATTATCGCGCCGATGATCTTCTCGCTGCCGATACAGCTTCTTGCCTACCACACGGCGCTCTTCATGGGCACAGACGTAGACCAGCCGCGCAATCTCGCAAAATCGGTCACGGTCGAGTGATTGTGAACCTTTATAGGTGGCGATGCTTGTCCATCTTCGCTGCATCGGCGGTGGAAATTGGTCGAAGGTATCAGCGTCCGCGAGGCTGGGTGGACGGTGCCGCGAATAGCCACTGGAGGCGTCAGTGAGAGTTCGAGTTGCTGTTCAAGAAAGCCATCGGGGAGAATGAGTCGTGTAGGATCGCAGGTCGAATGCGCTACAGCCGATCAGGCCATCTCATGGCGGGCAGGTTCTTAGAACTTGATCAGAAGCAGGTGAGCCGCCATATTCCGACCCGGCTGCCAATTTCAAGTGGCCCATTCCATGGATGAGGCCGGTCCGGCCGAATGGACGTCCATTTTTTTGATTTGCTGGGTGTGCGCCAGGGTCGGGGAGGAAATCTCCCGATTTGTCCAGGCGCTCCCATCTTCTTGGAGATGTTTATGAAGGATTCGCGCATTCCCGAGCCAGTCTTGACGGCTATGTCGCAGGGGACCCACATCATCCGCGCTTATCGTGAGCACCTTGGGTATTCAATCGAGGACCTCGCGGTCGCGTGCGGTCTTGCCGCTCAGGAAATCCAAAACATCGAGCGGGGTCTAAAGTACAATAAGGGCTATCGGAATCGGATAGCGAGATCGCTGTCCATACCTGTGGGAATTCTTGAGGCAGAGTCGGACATATCGGACGCCGCCTGATCAGTCGGATAATCTGCGATGGGTGGAAGACCGCTCTTGTGATGTGACGTTTGCGGCTGATAGTCGTCGCTTGATTCCGTTGGACGCGAATGCCTTCTGGCGCAGTACCGCCAAGAGAATTCTCGTCCACTGTCCGAGTCAGGAACTGCACGCGGGCTCGCCGAACAGGAAGTTGGAACGCTTCGTCATGCTGTCTTAGGCGATATAGCCGCCCGGAGTGCTGCGACACGTGCACGATAGCATTGGCTCGCGAGGATGGATTGCTAACGGCGAACCCATGCTGGTCGGCAAGGCGATACTGGCTGGAGCATCAACTCGGCCGACGAGAGTGGCCCCCCATCCTAGGCAGGATCGGCCGACATGGCCGGCATCGCGAGCCGCTCTGAAAAGAGCACAGCGGGCATCCAGACGCTGCCGGGTTGACTATGGGTGTCGGAACCGCAAAAAGGGGCCGCTCTTCATGAGTGGCGTGCGCCGGCAGTCTAACCCCAAGCCCCCCGCCAGGCTGCCGGCGCGCTTCTAGCCGCCTTGATGCACGGCGATAAGCTTTTGAAGGCCTGAAGCGACGTTGTGGTCGCCGTTGCGGTGCTTTTCCACGCGCCTCGTCAGGCGCCGGGATTGCTCCGTCGTGATGGCAGGCGGGGGTTTGCAGGTTGCGGTCGACGGGTTCGTTTCGGGGCGTCTGCCCCCATCGTTATGTCGCGAGTTGGGGGATGCGATCGAGGACGATGCGCAGGATGCGCTGGTCGGGGCACGATGTCGGCAGGTGCAGGCGGATTTGCGATTTCATCTCGACCACCCGCGCAGCGATTTTGATGAGGCGCAATCGCAGCGTGTCGAATTGGGCGACGGCAAAGCTCGAGCGCCTCGGCATCGCGGCCCGCAAGCCCCACATCAACCAGTAAGCACCGGCATGCAGGAATAGCCGGAACTGGTTGGCCGTCGCTCTGGTGCAGGATGTGCGGTCGGCGGCAAGATGCGTCTTCCACGACTTGATGTGGTTCTCGGCCGCGCCGCGCCGGCAGTAGACATCCTCGTAGAGCGCCTTGGCCTTCCCACCGGCAAGGTTGGTGACGACGAAGCGGATATCGCCACCTTGGGCGCCGACCTCGACCCGCGCGATGATGCGCTCGACGCGGCTCCAACTAGCGGCGCCGTCAACGAACTCCTTGAACCTGCGGACCTTGCCTGTCTTGGCCGACGCTTCGAAGCGCGCAGTCGTGCTGGCCTCCAGATCCGCGACATGCTTGCGCAGGGTCGTGGTGGGCGCGAGGCCAAAGATGAAGTCGACGTCGTTGGCGCGGCACCAGTCGATGACCTGCGGGTTGCAATAATGGCTATCGCCGCGGAGCAGGATTCGAATGTTCGGCCAGTTGATCCGGATCGCCCGCACCAGACGGCGCAGGTGGGGGCGGATCTCAGCCCCACTCGGCCGCTTGGCCGGTCGCAGGATCGCGCTGACGAACCGTCCCGCACCATCGAACACGACGATCGGCTG
>NZ_JAMYLH010000049.1:0-21310 GCF_040317925.1 Mesorhizobium sp. M1348
TGACAAACCGCTCAGCGGCAGCGCAAGATCGTTCATGGTGGGTGTGGTCTCCGGGAAATGGTTCGGATCGGCTTAAGCAACCAAATCCTACGTCATTTCAACGATCAGATCCCGAGCAGCCAGCCAGTATTCGACCGTCGCTGGCGCCTCCGCCCACTGAGGCCTTGTGCTTCCTCCAGCGAGTCAAGCCGATCACCATGCGTGTCGCCAGTTCTGGTGCTCACCCACGTGCCATTTGCGATCTTGTGTCGGTGAGAGCACCGCAAGCACCTCCCCTGCTGGAGGCAAGGCGGCTTGCGTCGCCCGTGTTGTTACTATTCTTCGCTGTGGTCGGAGTTTTTTCCTTGGCTTCGGAATCGGGACATTCGGCTTTGCAAAAAAATAGGCCATCGTGGTCGATCGTCACGCCCCCGAGTTCGGCGGCACGATGGGACGACAACGGCAGCGCAAGCTCCATTTGCGCGAGGGGCTCGTCCCTTCAAATACTTGATGCATTTGCGCTTTGCGTACCTCCGTGCATGTTGCTCGATGCCAGGCGGAGACCTCTGTCTAAACGATCGCATCGATGCAACGCCCACGCGTAGATCGCCATCATCGCGGCGATCGCTTTGCCGCGATCGCCGCAGCCGTTTTCGAGCACGACAATCATGCCGGCGCTGTCGGCAGCGATGCGCATGCAAAAATTCACAGATGCATTCTGGCCAAATGCTAGCTGCCCAGCAAATGTCCGGCATTTCGCAAGGCCCCTAGGAAGAGACTGGCATGGCCGTTGGCATCGATCTTGGCCTGCATCGACAGGGGCATGCTGTGCCAATCCTCCAAGGGCGCAGTGAAATGTGAGAACGTACCGTTGACGATGCAATGGTGGGTAACAAGGCCCTGTCTGTCCAACGCCAGCACGCCGATCTGGTCGCCCTGATATCGGATGGCTGCGACCCGCTGGACCCCCGCATCACCGTCGACCCGCACGTCGAAAAGCAGGATGCCGCGGCTCCTGGTGGCTACCTCGGCGGCCTTTTCAGCGAAGCTTAAGGAGAGCGAGCGGACGCTTTCGACCGCCAGCTGTAAAACCATCAAATCCAGTTCATCCACTGCCATAAGGTACCTGCGCGCAACACATGGGTGATAGCAATCGACCACACCGCTTGTTCACAGATGTCGGCTCACGACCGATCATTCAGGTTGTTGCCGGACGTCCATTGACCGAGGGAGTGCTCCGGTTCGAACCGATCCTGAAGCGGAATGCGCTGGATCTACGGAACCCGAGAGCAGGCCAGCCAAAGTTGCCGCGACAATTGATGTCGTGATCATTCCAGACATCTGCATCGGCGTCGCTGAACATCCCACTGGTAAGTCCGTTCTCTTGCGGCAAGCCCATCCTCGGGCCGTCTTGTACCTGAAACCCTCGCGGTGGCGTCCCTCGAGCTCGGGACCGCCGGGCGCTTGATCGTCGAGAACTTTGTTTACGAAGGTCCGGACCTCCTGCAGAGCATATTCTGGTGCGCTCGCCTTTGAGCATTCCGCTGAAGCGTGACGTTTCGCTAGTCCGTGTTCCTTGCAGGCTCATCGCGAGGGCGCCTTGCACACAGCGGCACGTCAGCGCATGAAACTCGTCCCCCGTTCACTTCACAAAATGGATTTCCTGAAGTACTGGGAGCGCAGAGAAATCTCCGGTCGCAGCCTACCCGGTTAAAACAAGGACCCAATGATGAAGACTCTCGTCGTCTGCTCCGGCGGATTGGACTCGGTTACCCTTGCTCACAAGGTGGCAGCGGAGCACGAACTCGCCGGCCTCCTATCTTTCGATTACGGCCAACGTCATAGGAAGGAATTGGGCTTCGCCGCCCTTTGCGCGGAGCGACTGAGCGTCCCGCACCGCATCATCGACATCCACGAGATCGGCGGCGGCCTTTCCGGCTCCGCGCTGACCGATAATGTGGACGTGCCCTACGGGCACTACGCCGAAGACACGATGAAGGTCACGGTGGTGCCGAACCGCAACGCCATCATGTTGGCCATTGCCTTCGGCTTCGCCGCAGCGCACGACGCTGACGCGGTGGCGACGGCCGTGCATGGTGGGGATCATTTCATTTATCCCGACTGCCGTCCGGCCTTCATCGACGCTTTCCAGATGATGCAGGACCACGCGCTCGACGGCTACGCGAAAATTCGCATTTATGCACCCTATGTGAATCTCACGAAGGCGGACATTGTTAGGAATGGAGCAGCATACGGCACGCCATTTGCGCAGACCTGGTCCTGCTACAAGGGCGCCGAGCGTCACTGCGGGAGGTGCGGGACCTGCGTCGAGCGGCGCGAGGCGTTTCATCTCTCTGAGCAGCCGGACCCCACCGACTACGAGGACTCCGACTTCTGGCTCGATGCGCTACGAAGGAGGACCGCGTAATGTTCCGCATCACCAAGGAATTCCACTTCTCAGCCTCGCATCAGCTCACCTCGTTGCCACCCGATCACCAATGCGCGCGCCTGCACGGGCATAACTACATCGTTGAAGTGGAGCTTTCAGCGAATGGACTGAACGAGAACGGCTTCGTGCGCGACTATCACGATTTGGCGCCATTCAAACGCTACATCGACGAGAGCTTCGACCACCGACATCTCAACGACGTGCTGGGACATGAGCAAGTCACGGCGGAATATCTGGCCAGACATTTTTATGAATGGTGCAAGGCACGCCTGCCCGAAACCTCGGCCGTGCGGGTGAGCGAAACGCCGAAAACCTGGGCGGAATACCGGTCATGACCGATACGCATCCCGCAATCCGCGTGAGTGAGATTTTCGGGCCGACGATCCAGGGCGAGGGCGTGCTCGTCGGTTTGCCGACGGTCTTCGTCAGAACCGGCGGGTGTGACTATCGCTGTTCCTGGTGCGACAGCCTGCATGCGGTGGACA
Organism: Mesorhizobium sp. M1348; assembly: GCF_040317925.1. Taxonomy (NCBI): domain Bacteria; kingdom Pseudomonadati; phylum Pseudomonadota; class Alphaproteobacteria; order Hyphomicrobiales; family Phyllobacteriaceae; genus Mesorhizobium; species Mesorhizobium sp. M1348. The sequence continues at coordinate 2,914 of NZ_JAMYLH010000049.1, forward strand.
ATCAATTCCGCCATGAATGGGAGATGATGTCCATTGGCGCGGTGTGGCAAAACGTGCTTGCGCTTTCCGGTGGCCGCCCGCTGATGGTATCGCTGTCAGGCGGCAATCCGGCCATCCAGCCGCTCGGCGCGCTCATCGAGCGAGGCCATGGTGAAGGTTACCGTTTTGCGCTGGAAACCCAAGGTTCGGTGGCCAGGGACTGGTTTGCCGACCTTGACGTGCTAGTCCTCAGCCCAAAGCCGCCGTCAAGCCAAATGACGACCGATTGGGCCGCTTTCGAGGCGTGCCTCCAGGCGGCACAAGGCAGGCCGCAAGTCGTGCTCAAGCTCATTGTTTTCGACGAAAGTGACTACGCCTACGCGAAAGACGCCGCGGCGAGATTTCCGCGGCTTCCGATCTATCTGCAACCCGGCAATCACACGCCGCCACGCCCCGCAAATGAAGACGCGCCTGTCGACCTTGACGGAATATTGAAGCGCATGGAGTGGCTGGTTGATAGCGTGACCCGCGACAGGTGGTTCGAAGCCCGTGTGCTGCCGCAGCTGCACGTTATGCTCTGGGGTAACAAGAGAGCCGTCTAGCCTGGGCCCGCTTTTCACTGAAACTGCGCCGGCGGATATTCGGGTGGACGGGTTGTCCCACGCTTGACGGCGCTGCCGGGGTGCTTGCGGACTTTCTGCCACCGGCACCAAGAGCGTGGCCAGCCGCTTACGATTAGGATTGTTGCCGAGGCTCGGTTTCGACGGGCGTCGGCCTGGCGGGAACCAATCAAAGGTTAGCGCGAGCCACGGGTGGAATAGTATGGTGTTGCGATCCGGCGGCGCCTGCTGCAGCTGGCACGGTCCTTGCGGATTCTCGTTGCAAGGCCGAAGGGAGCTGTCGGCCGACAACCATGATCTGGCCAGGACGATTGTCGACTGCTTCCGATACAGAAAAGAGGCCGGACTCGACGTGGCGCTTCAGGGACTGCGAAATGGAATACGGCGCCGGAAGGCACGACCGGACGATATCGTCGCTATGCCAAGACGCGTCTGGTCCGCTCCGAATCCTGTCTTGACACGACGGTCGCCGGTCAACAGTGAAAAACGTAGCGCAATCGGTTCACGATCGACTGAGAACCATGACCGTTCCTCTGCGGTGCTCAGACTGCCGCTGAGTGCCTGGCCGTTCCAATTTCGAAATATTTGTCGAACTTTGCCGCGATGCTCCTGACAAAGGGCCGGCTTTCCGCAGGCACGACGAAGCGGTCACCATCAAGTTCAAGCAACCGCGCAGGATCTTGGAGGGCCGTGGAACTCGCCTTGAGGAGAAGTCTTTGGCCGGCTTCGCCAAAGCGCTCCACCAGCTCAATCGCCGAGAAGGCGAAGTCACACATCAATCGCTCGATGATCCAGCCGCGAGCGCGGTCGTCTTCGGAAAGCGCAATGCCGCGGACCGCAGCCAGCCCGCCGTCTTCGACCATGCGCCCATACTCGGCGGTCGAAGGCATGTTCTGTGCATAGCCCTGGCGAAACTGGCTGATGGACGATGGGCCGAGGCCGATCAAGGTCTCGTAGCGGTCCTCGGTGTAGCCTTGGAAGTTCCGGTGCAGTGTTCCGGCGCGGGCGGCAAGCGCGAGGGCATCGCCCGGCTTGGCGAAATGGTCGAGCCCGATTGCTTCGTATCCCTGGTCCATGATCGCCCGCGCCGCCAGTTGCGATTGGGCAAACCGCTCCGCCGGACCCGGCAGCCATGCCTCGTCGATCATCGTCTGATGTTTCTTGAACCACGGCACATGGGCGTAGCCAAAAAGCGCGATCCGATCCGGTTCCAGGGTCAGTGCCTGTGCAACCGTGGAGGCGACGCTCTCCCTGGTCTGATGCGGCAGGCCGTAGAGCAGATCGAGATTGACGGATTCGACGCCGCGCGAACGAACGCCATCAACAACCGTCTTGGTCTGCAGAAAGCTCTGCTCGCGGTTGATCGCTTTCTGCACCTTCGGGTCGAAATCCTGGACGCCGAGGCTCGCCCTTGTCATGCCGATTTCGGCAAGTGCATCGAGGCGGGCATCGTCCATATCGTTGGGTTCGATCTCAACGCTGATCTTTGCACCGGGGAGAAAGGTGAAGCTGTTGCGCAGGACGGTCCCCAGCGCCACCAGATCCTCCGGTTTGAGCATCGTTGGCGAACCGCCGCCGAAATGGACGGCACGCACGCGGCCCTTGCCTGCGACAAGACTGGAGACGGTTGCGATCTCGGCATGCAGTGAGCGCAGATATGTGGTCACTGGTTCGTAGTGGCGTGTCTGCTTGGTGTGGCAAGCGCAGAACCAGCAAAGCTTGTCGCAATACGGGATGTGCAGATAGAGCGAGATCTCATCGCCATCGTTGAGCGCCTGCAGCCAGCCACGACAAATTGCAGCATCAATGCCTGTATGAAAATGCGGCGCTGTCGGATAACTGGTATAGCGCGGGACGTTCTCGCCAAGTCTGGCAGCTAGCTCCAGTCGCATGTCGTGGTCCACCGTGTTTGCGTCGCCGGAACTGTGGATGCTTGGATGAGCCTAAGCCCTGATTTCGATCAACGTTCAGCACGGACAAACTGCCGCAAGGATTTTTCTACCGTCGATTGCTATCCTGCCCGCACTGGACCGGTAGAGCGATCGAATGACATTACGGCAGGACATTCACAGTTCCGGCATTCCCGTTCTTTGCCTGTCTTGCGAGGCACGGCACCGCGGTGTCTGTGGTGCGCTCGAACCAGACCATTTGGCTCAGCTCGCCAAGACGTCGTCGCGGCACAATATCGAGCCGGGGGTCGAACTGATCGGCGACGCCGAGGCGGTCGACTGTTATTCAAACGTGCTTTCAGGCGTGGTGAAGCTCACGAAGAGCCTTTCGGACGGCCGCCAGCAGATCGTCGGTCTCCAGTTCGCGCCGGATTTTCTGGGACGGCCCTTCAAGATGAAAAGCGCGATCAATGCGGAAGCGGCAACAGCTGTCTCGCTATGCTCGTTTCCGAGAGCGGCCATCGAACGGATGATGAAGGAATCACCGGAATTTGTGCATCGCCTGCTCAAGCAGGCGCTGAACGAACTCGACGAGGCACGCGAATGGATGGTGACTCTGGGGCGCAAGACCGCACCGGAGAAGGTGGCGAGCTTTCTCCTCATGATCGCCCGGAACATCGGTTCCAGTGTTGACCCGGCGGCCAGGTCGGCGTGCTTCGAGCTGCCGATGACGCGTGCCGACATCTCTGATTTCCTTGGAATTACAAACGAGACCGTGAGCCGTCAGCTGACCAGCCTGAGAATGGACGGCGTGATTCGGATCGAGAACAACCGCCGTGTCACCGTGGACAGCATGAGCCGGCTGGAACGGCGCTGCGGCGGCCGAGGCGCAACCGCCCTTTGAATGACACCGAAGCTGCATGGCCTACGTCACTTACTTCGTTCGGGGCAGGGCATGCTCGCGTTGGGCTTAGAAGAAGTCGCATAGCGATAGCCCGCTCTCCATCCGATCGGATGAGCCAGGTGCGTTTCGGCCAACTCGTCGGCGAAGCATCCATCCTCGAGGTGCTCGACGTGCAACCGGCTGTTCCAGGCAGGATCGCACTCGGCCGAAGTCAATACGCCTCATACGCAGGGGAAAATTGCCGTTCCCCCGAATCATGAATGTCACGAAGGCAGCGCAACGCTGGCGCTGGCTGTCCCAAGGCATTGAAACGATCGACGTTCGGCAAGGCATCGGCCTACTTTCCAGCGTCACAGAAGGCGCGCTTCCCACACGCCCGCGATCGCCTCCATACCCGGCCAGACCGGGGACGCCGGGCCTGTCCATAAGCGTGGCGGCCGGTGCTGCGCTTCCACATTCGATCGCCACAGTCTGATCGCACCGAACTCGATGCTGCTCGAAGCAAAATCGTGCGGCTCTGACATGGATCAGGGCAAGCAGGCCACGGCTGCGCAATAAGGCACTGCGGTTTGGCGCCCGCCGGAATCGGAAATCGGGGCTTGCGATGAAATTCGGCACAGAGATCGTCCTTCTAAGCCTGTTTGCGTTTGCGGCCCTGGTGGCTGCCGGCTTCGGCGTAGATGAACCTTTTCGGCGGCATATGTGGGTTTTGTTCTTCGCCGTGGCTGGCTTCACTGCGACTCTGTTGCGCAACACGGAGTTCAAGCCGGCAGTTCCGATCGACCCCGCCGCTTACATGGATGGGCCGATCCGCTACGGTGCCATCGCCACCGTATTCTGGGGCGTCGTCGGCATGCTGGTCGGCGTGGTCATCGCCCTGCAGCTCGCCTACCCGGATCTCAACATCCAGCCCTGGTTCAATTTCGGCCGACTGCGGCCGCTGCACACATCCGGTGTTGTGTTCGCTTTCGGCGGCAACGCGCTAATTTGCACGTCTCTCTATGTGGTGCAGCGCACGTGCCGCGCGCGTCTGTTCGGCGGCGATCTCGCCTGGTTCGTGTTCTGGGGCTATCAGCTGTTCATCGTCATGGCGGCAACCGGCTACCTGCTCGGTATCACCGAGAGCCGCGAATACGCCGAGCCCGAATGGTATGTGGACCTGTGGCTGACCATTGTATGGGTCGCCTACCTCGCCCTGTTCCTCGGCACGATCCTGAAGCGCAGGGAACCGCACATCTACGTCGCCAACTGGTTCTATCTGTCCTTCATCGTGACGATCGCGATGTTGCATGTGATCAATAACCTATCGATGCCCGTGTCGTTCGTGGGTTCAAAGAGCTATTCAGCGTTTTCGGGTGTCCAGGATGCCTTGACGCAGTGGTGGTACGGCCACAACGCCGTCGGCTTCTTCCTCACCGCTGGCTTCCTCGGCATGATGTATTATTTCGTGCCCAAGCAGGCCAACCGACCGGTCTATTCATACCGGCTGTCGATCGTCCACTTCTGGGCTTTGATCTTTCTCTACATCTGGGCCGGTCCGCACCACCTCCACTACACCGCCCTGCCGGACTGGGCCCAGACGCTCGGCATGGTGTTCTCGATCATGCTCTGGATGCCCTCGTGGGGCGGCATGATAAACGGCCTGATGACGCTCTCGGGCGCCTGGGACAAGCTGCGCACCGACCCGATCATCCGTATGATGGTGATGGCCATCGCCTTCTACGGGATGTCGACCTTCGAAGGCCCGATGATGTCAATCAAGGCCGTCAACTCGCTCTCGCACTACACCGACTGGACCATCGGTCACGTCCATTCGGGCGCGCTCGGATGGGTTGGCATGATCTCGTTCGGCGCGATCTATTTCATGGTCCCGAAGTTATGGAACCGCGACCGGCTTTATTCGCTGCGGCTCGTCAACTGGCACTTCTGGCTGGCGACGCTTGGGATCGTCGTTTACGCGGCGGTGATGTGGGTGTCCGGCATCATGCAGGGCCTGATGTGGCGCGAATACAACGAGCAGGGCTTCCTGGTCTACTCCTTCGCCGAAACCGTCGCCGCCATGCATCCCTACTACATCATGCGTGCCATCGGCGGCGCGATGTATCTGTCGGGCGCCCTCATCATGGCCTGGAACATCGCCATGACCATCCTCGGCTACCAGCGCGAGGAGGATCCGATGCCGCGCTCCATCCCCGCCCTCCAGCGTGTGCGATCAGGAGCCAGAAAATGGGCTTGATGGACAGACACGCGGTCATCGAGAAGAACGCCACAGTTCTTCTCCTCGGGTCCCTGGTAGTCGTAACAATCGGCGGTATCGTCGAGATCGCGCCGCTCTTCTATCTCGACAACACCATCGAGAAGGTCGAAGGCATGCGGCCCTATTCGCCGCTCGAGCTCGCCGGGCGCAACATCTATGTGCGTGAGGGCTGTTACCTCTGCCACAGCCAGATGATAAGGCCGTTCCGCGACGAGGTCGAGCGCTACGGCCACTATAGCCTGGCGGCCGAGTCGATGTACGACCACCCGTTCCAGTGGGGCTCGAAGCGCACCGGGCCGGATCTCGCCCGGGTCGGCGACCGCTACTCGAACGGATGGCACGTCCAGCATCTCACCGAGCCGCGTTCGGTGGTGCCGGAATCGATCATGCCGAGCTACGCGTTCCTGAAGGACATGCCCATCGAGGTGAAGGATTTCTCGACGCATCTGATCGCCAACAGCCGTGTCGGTGTGCCCTATTCAGACGACATGATCGCTCATGCCAATGCCGATCTCATGGCGCAGGCCGATGCGAATGCCGACACATCGGGCCTGGAGAGACGCTATCCGAAAGCCAAGGTTGGGGACTTCGACGGCGATCCGCAGCAGGTCACCGAAATGGATGCGCTGGTCGCCTATTTGCAGATGCTCGGCACGCTGGTCGATTTCAGGACCTATGACGAAGCCGCCGGTTACCGCTGAGGAGAATGGCGATGACCTACAATTTCATGCGGGAGTTTGCCGACAGCTGGGGCCTGCTTGCCATGGCGCTCTTCTTCCTCGGATGCGTTGCCTTTGCACTTCGTCCCGGCAGTCGAAGGCAAGCCGAGAGAGCCGCTCACATTCCTCTCAAGGACGACTGATCATGGGCAGCGAGCATATCGACGAGGTTTCGGGCATCTCGACGACCGGCCATGAGTGGGACGGCATCAAGGAACTCAACAACCCGCTTCCGCGCTGGTGGGTCATCACCTTCTACATCACCATTGCCTGGGCGATCGGCTACACCGTCGTCTATCCGGCATGGCCGATGCTGACTTCCGCGACCAGGGGTGTGCTGGGGTATTCGAGCCGCAAAGACGTCAAGAATGAACTGGCGGCGGCCGAAGTGGCCAAGGGTAAATATGTCGCTGCCATTCAGGCGAAAACCGTCTCCGAGATTACTGCCGACGATACGCTACGCGAATTCGCCGTCGCCGCGGGTGGCGCCGCGTTCAAGGTCAATTGCGTGCAGTGCCATGGCTCGGGCGCTCAAGGGTCCAAGGGTTTTCCCAACCTAAACGACGACGATTGGCTGTGGGGTGGCAACGCCGAACAGATCCAGCAGACGATTGCGCACGGCATCCGCTTCGCATCAGACCCGGATACGCGCCTGTCGGAAATGCCTGCTTTTGGCGACATCATCACGACGGATCAGATCAAGCAGGTCGGCGCCTATGTCGCAAGTCTCTCCGATCCTGTTCAGGACACAAGCCTGATCGAACCCGGCGCCAATATCTTCGCCGAGAATTGTGCGGCCTGTCATGGTGAGAATGCAAAGGGCAACAGGGAGCTCGGCGCACCCGACCTGACCGACGCGATCTGGCTATACGGGTCTGGCGAAACAGCCATCGCCGCGCAGGTCCGCGCGCCGAAGCACGGCGTCATGCCGGCCTGGATCGGTCGTCTCGGCGAGGTCAAGGCCAAGGAACTCGCGGTCTATGTCCATTCGCTTGGCGGCGGAGAATAGGTACCCAAACCTATTCTCGTCCTCCCCCTCACCGCCAAGCGACGAGGCCCGGCGCGAGCCGGGCCTCGGCATCATCCAGAAACCGATGGGTCGGGCTTCCGGCGAAATCGTCGCTGGTGACTGGAGCTTCTCGTGCTCGATAACACGCAAATAGAACGGCTCGAAGCCGATGCGGTCAACTCCGCCAAGACCCGTCAGCCGCTCTATGCCGGACGCAAGAAGATCTTCCCGAAACGGGCCTCTGGCAGTTTCCGCCGCTTCAAGTGGTCGGTGATGGCAATCACGCTGGGGATCTACTACCTGACGCCCTGGCTGCGGTGGGATCGCGGGCCATTTGCCCCTGACCAGGCCGTGCTGGTCGATCTTGCCAACCGCCGCTTCTACTTCTTCTTCATCGAGATATGGCCGCAGGAATTCTACTACGTCGCCGGCCTGCTGGTCATGGCCGGTATCGGCCTTTTCCTGATCACATCCACCGTCGGCCGGGCCTGGTGCGGCTATACGTGCCCCCAGACCGTGTGGGTCGATCTGTTTCTGGTCGTCGAGCGAGCCATCGAGGGCGACCGCAACGCGCGCATCAAGCTCGATGCCGGTCCCTGGACTGCGCGCAAACTCGTGGTGCGAACATCGAAACACGCCATTTGGCTGGTCATAGGGGTTCTGACCGGCGGCGCCTGGATCTTCTATTTCGCCGATGCGCCGACGCTGCTTGGGGAACTCTTCACCGGTACCGCCGCCCCCGTCGCCTACATCACCGTGCCCGTGCTGACGGCGACGACCTACACGTTCGGCGGGCTGATGCGCGAGCAGGTCTGCACCTACATGTGCCCATGGCCGCGCATCCAGGCGGCCATGCTCGACGAGAATTCCCTCACCGTCACCTATAATGACTGGCGCGGCGAACCGCGCTCGCGTCACGCCAAGAGGGTCCTTGCCGCCGGGCAGCCCGTCGGCGACTGCGTCGACTGCAATGCCTGTGTCGCGGTGTGCCCGATGGGGATCGACATTCGTGATGGCCAGCAGCTTGAATGCATCACCTGCGCGCTCTGCATCGATACCTGTGACGGTATCATGGACAAGCTCGGCAGGGAGCGCGGACTGATTTCCTATGCGACGCTGGCCGACTACAACGCCAATATGATGCTGGCGACCCCGGGCGGCTCCGGTTCAGTCAACCCGTCACTGGTCAGGAGCGCTGACGGCCTGTTCTCCGACAAGGTGGCCCGTTTCCATATCCGCAAGGTCTTTCGCCCTCGCACCTTCATCTACATGGGCGCCTGGTCGGCGGTCGGTCTCGCGCTGCTCTATTCGCTGCTGACCCGCGAACGGCTCGAATTGAATGTCCTGCACGATCGCAACCCGCAGTTCGTGACGCTGTCCGACGGTTCGATCCGCAACGGCTACACCGTCAAGCTGCTCAACATGATCCCCGAACCAAGAACGATCATTGTCACGATGCAGGGCCTGCATGGAGCCGAAATGAGCGTTGTCGGTATCGACCTGGCGGCGGATCGCTCCTTCGCCATCCCGGTCGAACCCGACCGGCTCAAGATGCTCAAGGTTTTCGTGCGTCAGCCGGCAGATCAGGTTCGGGGTGCAGCGCAAAGCTTCAAGTTCCGGGTCGAAAACAAGGCAACGTTCGAGTCGGACGAATATACGGCCACTTTCAACGCACCGGAGAGCGCCAGATGAGCGACACCTCGCGACAATCCCGCGAATTCACCGGCAGGCATATGCTGTTCACCATCCTTGGCTTCTTCGGCGTGGTCATAGCGGTTAATCTGACGATGGCGACGCTCGCCAACACAAGCTGGACCGGGCTTGTCGTCGAAAACACCTATGTGGCCAGCCAGCAGTTCAACAGGAAGGCCGAGGAAGGGCGCGCGCAGGCAGCCCTTGGCTGGACTGGCAAACTGACCATCGCAGGCGGTGAGGTCCGCTACAGCCTCACCGATGCTGTCGGCAAGCCGGTTGCCTTGCATGGCGTCAAGGTGCTGTTCCGTCATCCCGCCTACGAGGCCGAGGACAAATCCGTCACTCTTGAGGCTGCCTCCGGTCAGATATTCGCCGCGCACCACATGCCCACGGATGGCATCTGGATCGTCGAAATCGACGCCGATGCGAGCCTTGCGGAACCCTATCGCGACGTTCGCCGGATCATGATTTCCCACGGGGCGCTGCAATGAGCTGCTGCGCGCCAGGCGCCGAAATGGCATTGGACCTGGAAAAGGTCACACTGGTCCTGCCTTCTGGCCAGGAAATCAGACTGGCGAGCCGCTCGATCGGCGAAAATCTTCGCCAGACCGACCTCTCGGTGCCGGCTGTGCATTGTGCCGCCTGCATCCAGACGATCGAGACGGCGATCGGCAAGCTGGATCGCGTCGAAGGCGCTCGTGTCAATCTTTCAACGAAACGTGTTTCGGTCCGGTGGCGCGGCGACGAGGTTCCGCCATTCGTCGCCACACTTGGACGGCTGGGCTATGGCGCGCACCTGTTCGATCCCGAGGCTGACGGGAAGGACAGGACGCTCTCGGAACTGATCCGCGCCGTCGCGGTCGCCGGCTTTGCGGCGGGCAACATCATGCTGCTATCAGTCTCCGTCTGGTCCGGCGCGCAAGGCGCGACCCGCGACCTGTTCCATTGGGTCTCGGCCTTGATTGCCATTCCTGCGCTCGCTTTCGCCGGCGGCATCTATTTTCGCTCGGCCTGGAATGCGCTGCGCCACAGCCGCATGAACATGGACGTGCCGATCGCGGTCGGGGTATCGCTCGCTTACGCCATGAGCCTCTACGAGGCGATCAACCATGGCGACCATGCTTATTTCGACGCGTCGGTGTCGCTGCTGTTCTTTCTGCTGATCGGCCGCACGCTGGATCACGTGATGCGGGAACGGGCACGGACGGCCGTAAACGGACTGGCTCGGCTGGCGGCGCGCGGCGCCATGGTGCTGCGCGAGGATGGTTCGCGCGACTACTTGCCGGTTGGCGAGATCGAACCAGGAATGGAGCTCTTGATTGCGGCTGGCGAGAGGGTGCCCATCGACGGCAGGATCATTGGCGGGGCATCGGATCTCGACTGTTCCCTGGTTTCCGGGGAAAGCACGCCCAGAACGGTGGGCCCGGGGGCGCAGGTCCAGGCCGGTACACTCAATCTCACCGGTCCGCTGACCATCGAGGCGACGGCCGCCGCGAAGGATTCATTCCTGGCCGAAATCGTTCGGCTGATGGAAGCGGCAGAGGGCGGCCGCGCCCGCCATCGCAGGATCGCCGATCGCGTCTCCGCGCTCTATGCCCCCGTGGTCCACCTCACCGCCTTTGTGACGTTCCTCGGCTGGATGGCGGCGACCGGCGACTGGCACCGGGCAATAACAATCGCAATCGCCGTTTTGATCATTACATGCCCGTGTGCGCTCGGTCTCGCCGTGCCGATCGTGCAGGTGGTCGCTGCGCGGCGGCTGTTTGAAAGCGGCGTCATGGTCAGGGACGGCTCCGCCATTGAGCGCCTGGCGGGGATCGACACGGCATTGTTCGACAAAACCGGCACGCTTACGCTCGGACTGCCCAGGCTGATCAATGCGCCGTCCATCGATCCGACGATGCTCGCCATGGCGGCCGAGATGGCAGCGCATTCCCGCCATCCCTTTTCGAAGGCAATCGCTGGCAATGCAGCCTTTGCCGGCCAGCCGAAACTCGCGTCCGTCAGCGAGCATCCGGGCTTCGGCATCGAAGCCATCGCCGAGGGCAGTACCTGGCGGCTGGGTCGCCGCGGATGGCGTGAGTGGAAAGCTCGGATCGGCGGCGAAGGCAAACAAGGCTATGGCGGAACCGTTCTGACGAAGGACGGGGTCATTGTCGCGACTTTCGATTTCGAGGATGAGCTGCGTGCCGATGCCAAGGCGGCCATCGAGCAACTGAACGGCGCCGGCGTGTCGGTGGAGATGCTGTCGGGCGACACAGAAGCTGCCTGCGGCGAAGTCGCGGAAGCACTGGGCGTCGAGCGCTTCGTTCCCTCGTTGCTTCCCTCCGGGAAGGTCGAACACATCGAAGCATTGACGCGAACTGGCCACAAGGTGCTGATGATCGGCGATGGGCTCAACGACACGCCTGCATTGGGCGCCGCACACGTTTCGATCGCTCCGGCCACGGCGGCGGATATCGGTCGCAACGCCGCGGATTTCGTGTTCCTGCGTAAAAGTCTTCTGGCGGTCCCACTTGCTTTAGACATTTCGCGGAAGGCCGGACGGCTGATCCGGCAGAACATCGCCATCGCGATCGTTTACAATGGCATCGCCGTGCCGGTCGCCATTCTGGGGCACGTTACGCCACTGATCGCGGCGGTCGCGATGTCCGCCTCGTCCCTCCTGGTCATCGGCAATGCGCTACGTCTGCAAGGTTTCGTGTCAAATGCATCGGTGCAAGATGCCCGACATGACAGGCGCTCGGACATTGGCGCACTGGCACAATCCTCATGACGACGCTCGCCTACCTCATACCTGTGGCCCTGTTCCTCGGAGCGCTTGGGCTGGCGGGGTTCCTGTGGGCCTTGAGGAGCGGCCAATATGAAGATCTCGATGGCGCCGCCGAGCGGATCCTGATCGACCGCGACGAGCAACGCAGTTGACCCAGCCTGCCCTGCGAGGACTCGCTCGAATATTTTCCGCGGTTGCTTCGCGTCATGCCGATTTCGGCGCGCGACGGGTGCGAACGGATCAGCCAGAATACGTTGCCGAACTTTCGGCCAGGAAAGGGCCGCACCGAACGGGAAGCCGGCCATTCCATGATGACCTGACCAGACCATGGTGTGGCGGTCGACCAGTCGACCGTGAACCCGCCGTTGCCGCGTTTATCGAGCCTGGTTGATCCACATCAGGGTTATCTCTTCATAGGCATGGTTTCATTGAGCATTTTTGAACGGAGAACGGATGTCTAACGGACGGTTAGGTCGCGTGGAGACGCTTGGGGAGATGAGCCGCAAACCGTGGATCGATTGCGATGCGTTCCAGTGCCCTTCGTCGCAGATAGCCGACGCAATGGCGGCACGCTGATGGCCGGCTCTGTCGATAGATTCGACGTTATTGTGGTCGGAGCCGGGCCGGTCGGACTTTCCTTCGCCGCGTCGCTTGCCCAGAGCCGACTCAAGGTGGCAGTGGTTGAACGGCAGTCGCTCGAAAGCCTGGCGAATCCGGCTTTCGACGGTCGCGAGATCGCGCTGACCCACGCATCGGTTGGAATCCTTCGCGAGCTCGGCGCCTGGGATGCCATCCCCGCTTCGGACAAATCACCGCTACAAGGCGCGCGCGTGCTCAACGGATCGAGCCCTTTCGCCCTGAGCTTCGATTCTCCCAGCGGATCTGGGGAACCACTCGGAATTCTGGTCCCAAATTGTCGGATCCGCGACGCCCTGTTCAAGCTTGTCCACTTCCAGGATCATGCCCAGCTGCTGTGCGGCCGCTCGGTCGTCAATGCAACAACCAGCCACAAAGAAGCAGTCATAACGCTCTCTGATGGCAGGCAATTGGCCGCTCGGCTGCTCGTTGCAGCGGATTCGCGTTTGTCCGCGACGCGCGACCTGCTCGGCATTGGCGCCGACATCAATCGGCTTGGCAACTCCATGCTGATTTGCCGAGTGAGGCACGAGCGCGCCCATCACCAGATCGCGGTCGAATGGTTCGATCACCATCAGACGATAGCGATGTTGCCGCTCATGGAAGGCGTGTCGTCGCTGCTTCTCACGTTGCGCTCAAGCGAGGCCGACAGACTGCTTGCTCTCGACGACGATTTGTTCCTCATGGAATCGACGAGCCGGTGTCGAGGACGCTTCGGAGAGATGACCTTGGCAAGCACCCGCCATGCCTATCCGCTGGTCACGACCTGGGCGCACAAGTTCTGGGCTCCGAGTGCGGCACTGATCGGCGATGCTGCCCTCGGCATGCACCCGGTGACCGCGCATGGCTTCAACATCGGCCTCAGTGGCCAGAAGCAACTCGCCGATAGAATCCTGGCGGCATGTCGCGAGCGCCGCGACATTGCTGATCCCGACATGCTCGGCAGATACGAAAGCCGGCTGCGTCTGTCGGCGGCACCGCTCTATCATGCTACGAATGCACTTGTCGCTCTCTACTCAGGCGAGCACCCGGCGGCACGGCTTGCAAGACATGCAGGGCTTCGCTTTGCCCAATATCTTCCCTTTATCCGCCATGGCATTTCGGCCATGCTCAGGCGGTGAATCGCAGGCAGCGCTGCCGCTCTGGAACGCTATCTCGGCCCGGCTTCCTTTTGTCTCGCCGGGCGCGTTGATGCCGTTGGTAGGCTGCTTCCATGGTGACGTTGCCGATCCTGGGATGATTCGGATCAAGGCACGCGTGCGGGCAAGAGCTCGATGGTCAGACGGCAAGGCCAAGAGGCAGACGTGCGCCCCGAAGACATGGTGAGCACACTGGTTATCCCCGCTGGATAGTTAACCCGTCCTTCAGTGGGCCTGCGTAGGCTTGTCCTCGCGAACAACGATGGGAGCAAGCTGGTCCGTCCATGGCCCCGAAGAATGAAGACACGCTGGAGGCCAAAATCCGTCAGGATCAGCTTGCCGACCTGAGGGCCGGCCTCTTCGTGTCGATGCCGATAAGCGCTATCCTGTCAGGCCTGATTTGGGCGGTGCACGCCCTTTCTGGCAGCGGCTTTGCAGCTGCAATCTGGTTCCTGGTCGTCAATGCGATAAATGCCGCCCGCCTTGCACTCGCGCGTTATCAGCTAAAGGAAACGGGGCGCCATGACGGATTAGTGGGGGTTTTGCCGCGGCTTCGCTGGTTTGGCATCCTTGCTCTTCTGGCAGGGTTTGCCTGGTCCTTCCTGGCCGTCCTGACTGTTGGATACACGACACCTCAAGCACCGCTGCATCTGGTCATTCTGGCGGGCATTTCAGCTGGTGCGGTTACATACGGCAGTTCGTATGCCGCGGCGGCGATCAACTTCATCACACCTCCGCTCCTCATCACGGTGGGTTGCCTTTTGGCGAAAGGCAATTTTGAAGACTACATTCTGGCTTTTACCGTTCTGCTCTTCATGGGCGGCTTGGTTCGAGCTTCGTTTGTTGGGCAAGCACGGTTCCGCGAAGCGAGCCGCCTGAGGCATGAGGCCGAGCGGCTTGCGGCGGAGATGAAGGCCAGTTCCAGGCAGGACCACCTGACGGCCCTTCTCAACAGGCGTGGCCTCGAAGACGCTATCGGACGGTTCGAGACCGCGGATGGCCCCTTCGTGGCAATGCTGGTTGACCTGGACGGGTTCAAATCCGTCAACGATACCTACGGTCACAGGACCGGTGATGAACTGCTTGTCAGGATCGCCCGCCGCATAGAGGAGGAAGCACCGGAAGGCTCAACGCTCGCTCGTATCGGCGGCGATGAATTCGTGCTGTTTTTTCCCTCAACGAGGGTTTCGCTTTCTGCCAGTGATCTCGCCTCCAATATCATAGCAAAAATTGCCCGCCCCTATCGGGAGGTCGCGTCCGTCCGGGTCGGGGCATCAATAGGAATATACCTGGCGGAAAGCCCGGGCCTGACCGAAATGTTGTTGCGGGCGGATATCGCCCTTTACACGGCCAAGCGTCGTGGCAGGAACGAATTTTGCCTGTTCGATGCCGAACTCGACAGGGAACTGCAACGCCGCCAGTCCGTCGAACGGGACCTTCATTCGGCGATAAAGACGAGAAGCTTGCAACCTTGGTTCCAGCCGATCGTGAAACTCGACACCGAGGCCGTGGTCGGTTTTGAAGCCTTGCTGAGGTGGTCCCATCCGACTCATGGTGCCATCTCTCCACCCGAAATCATCACAGCTGCACGCGAAACCGGAATGCTTCAGCTGCTGACGCAAACCGTCTTCGCCGACTGTTGTGCTTTTATCGACGGCTTGGTGAAAGCTGACTGTCGTGATTTCCGTGTGGCGATGAATGTTTCGCCGCGCGAACTGGAAGCCGGCGATATCGACGACATGGTTTTGGATGGTCTGGCGGCAAAAGGCCTCCCTGCAACGATGTTCGAAATCGAGATTACCGAAGAATCCCCGGTGGACCCGGACAGAGTGGATGAAAAGCTCGGACGGCTTTCACATGCGGGCATTTCCATCGCGCTCGATGACTTCGGCACCGGCTTTTCTACGTTGGCATCGCTCAAGGACAGTCGGATACGCAAGGTCAAAATAGACCAGGGCTTCATTCGCGGCTTGGCCAAGTCCCGAGAGGACCGACTGCTTGTCAAATCGGTCATCGATCTCGGTAACATGCTCGGGATCGAGGTCATGGCCGAGGGCGTCGAAACAGAGGCGGATCGGCAAACCCTGCACAAGCTTGGCTGCCGAACCGCTCAAGGCTTCCTGTTCTCCAAGGCTGTGCCTCTGAGCCAAGCACTGGAAATGGCAGTCAAACAGCACGCGAACCAGTTGTGACCGCTCCCGCCGCGCCGTCTCTCGCGGCCGTGCGCTCATGAGTGACGGGTATCTGAACTTCGTTGTTTGAAGAGCATGACAATCCGTGCTGTGCGTCAGCCGGCGAACAGTTCCTTGTAGCCGGTCGTCACCATCCAGTTCGCCCGGTCGATATGGCTGCGAAGAGCCTTGCGGGCGCGGACCGGTTCAAGGGCCGGGTCGATGCCTAGAATGAGATCGGCCATCTCCTCTTCGCTGGCATTGTCGGCGCAGGCATCCAGGATCCGCAGGTAGATCGTGAAATGCTGCCTATCGTAGGCCGTCAGGTTCTCCGACCAGGGGACTTCGTCGCACAGAGTTGAGTTTCGAGTCTCATCTGTTCCCATTGATCGATTCATGCCTGTTGCGAGCCTCGGCTGTTGAGCGCTGGATGCAACGCAGCATATCCCAAAATGGGATAATCCGAAACCGGGATTAGTCGCTGATCCGGTCTTTACCCGACCGGTTCGCCTACATGCCCAAATCTCTTCGCTCGCCCCGCCACCAGCGGTTTCTGGCCCAGCTGGTTTCCCTGCGCAAGGCCAAAGGCCTGACTCAGGCGCAGGTGGCCGAGAAGCTTGATCGTCCCCAATCCTTCGTGGCCAAGTACGAGGGTGGAGAGCGGCGTCTCGATGTCATCGAGTTTCTCGACTTAACTGCGGCGCTTGACGCTGATCCGTGCGAGATTCTGTCCAGCCTGCGGGCTAACGGGCGCCTGCGCGTCTAACGGCTGGCGCCGGTACCGTGAACCGAGCGTGCTTTTCTTCGGCAAGCTGCCATTCCGCTGCGGGTGGGTCTTTACCAAGCCATGCCGATATAGGATGATAATCCTAGGTGGGGCGATTCCTCAACGGAGATCGCAATGGCTAGGACCAAACTTTCCAAGCAGCTTTCACAGGCTGAAATCGAGCGCTTTCTCGCGGAGGCAGAACGGCTGCACCAGAGCATCGTCCAGCCGCTTCTATCACCTACCAGCAACCATTACCGGGCTCTCCAACGCACCCATGAAGCGCTGTTGAAGACGGTGAAGGATATCACCGGTAAGGATGCGCCGTTCATTCAATGGTTCGGAACAGGACCGGTGAATTAGACCAGACTTATAGACTCCAGGCTGCAAACGTCGCATTCTCTCTTCGGGGAGAAGGGGCGTGGGCAACCATCGCTATCAGGACAACTCCTGGCTGGCTTTCTTGCCTTCGAATCGACCCTCGGCTGCAAGATCAAAGCCAATATCAAGCTACAAAACGGGCGAGCGCGTCTATCATGATCCCGGTCAGGAATATTACTGGGACACGCGCCTCAAACCTGTTGAAAGGCGAGCGCTGGTTTTGTTCGGAGGAAGCCGCGCCACGGGGGCGATGTCGTCGAGTTTCTCGACGTAACTGCGGCGCTTGACGATGATCCGTGCGAAAAATCTGTCCAGCCTGCCGTCCTGGCGGGCGCCCGCGCGCCTGACGACGCGCACCAGGTGCTCGTGAACCGAGCCCGCTTTTCTTTGGCAAGCTCAGGCGGTCTCGGCCATTCGGCTTCGCCCCTTGGCGTGGGCAGCCCTTCGGGCTGTGACGGCCGCCGCCCTTGCGGGCGGCGCGGTTTGTCTGTTGGCCTTTCCCGGTGGCGCGGGGTGGGCGGCACTCCCTTCTAGGCCCGCCGCGGCAGCCCGCAACCCTTCGCGTGCCGCTCAGGGTCCTCCTCTTCGTTCCGGTCCTTCGGATGCGGTCCGCCTACCACGGCGGGCCTTTCCGGTCGCGACTTGCCGCCCATCCCGCTTCCGGGGAAAGGCGCGGCGATTGGCGAGCGGAGGATGAGACGATGCATGCAAACAGCAAGCGTTGTGCCAGCACAGAGGCTGGCGCAGGCAAGGGCGGGCGCCCCGGCGCCAGCCTTTATCAGGAGATCACCGACCGCATCATTGCCGAGCTGGAGCGCGGCACCGTGCCATGGGTCAAGCCATGGGGCAGGGCAAAGGCAGGCCTTGGCCTGCCGAGGAATGCATCCTCTGGCCGCACCTATTCCGGCATCAATATCCTTATCCTGTGGGGCGCGGTGATCGAGCGCAGCTATCCCAGCCAGAACTGGCTCACCTTCCGGCAGGCGCTCGTCCTTGGCGGCAACGTCAGGAAGGGCGAGCGCGGCACGACCATCGTGCATGCCGACCGCTTTGTCCCCAAGGACGAGAAGGAGCGCGCACGCCACGAGGGCGATGAACCACAGGCCGTGCCTTTTTTGAAGCGCTTCACCGTCTTCAATGTCGCGCAGTGCGATAATCTTCCGGAAGACCTCTATGCCGCCGCCGAGCCGCTGCCTCAGTGCGAGATCGTGCCGCAGGCCGAGACGCTCATTCGCGCCAGCGGTGCGGATTTCAGGGTCGGCGGCGATCGCGCTTTCTACATGCCGGGCAGCGACCACATTCAGGTGCCGCCGCAGCCGGCGTTCCATCACCAGATCGACTATTACCGGACCTGCTTTCACGAGTTAGGTTTCATCGCAAGTGTCCTCCTTGTCGCGACGCCTGTTGCTGGGAGGGCCTGACCATGGCTTCTCTCGATCGCGCGGATGTCTACGCCCGC